>JASHPX010000105.1 GCA_030037905.1 Gammaproteobacteria bacterium | reverse complement strand
GCTACCTTTTCCCGCAGGTCGTGGGCATCGGCAAGATCCAGCCGCTGGTGAAGTACAGCGACAAGACCTATGACGCCTACTACGCCGGACCCGAGGATGACCTCAAGAGCACCGAGGTCGATCTCAACTACGTCATCAAGGATTTCAGCGCTCGGGTGGGACTGTACTACCTGCACCAGACAGGCGTGCTCTCGGCGCCGGCGGTCTCGCCCCATGTCACGGTACCCACTATCTCGCCCACGGAGTGGGGTCTGAAGGTGCAGCTACAGATGTAGGGGCTGGACGATACAGGCACATCGTTTCAAACGAACATCTAAGTGGAGAACCGGAACATGAACGTGACCAGGATATTGCGGCGCGCGCTTCCTCTGATCGGAGCGCTGGTATTTGCGGCGGCATCGACGATGGCCAGCGCCGCAGGTGTGATCAAGATCGGCATTCTGCATTCGCTCTCGGGCACGATGGCGATCAGCGAGGTGCCGCTGAAGGACACGATACTGATGATGATCGACGAGCAGAACAAGAAGGGCGGCCTGCTCGGCAAGAAGCTGGTGCCGGTGGTGGTCGATCCGGCCTCCAACTGGCCGCTGTTCGCGGAGAAGGCCGCGGAGCTGCTCGAGAAGGACAAGGTGGCGGTCGTGTTCGGATGCTGGACATCGGTGTCACGCAAGTCGGTGCTGCCGGTGTTCGAGCGCGACGACGGCCTGCTGTTCTACCCGGTGCAGTTCGAAGGTGAGGAATCTTCACGCAACGTCGTGTACACCGGCGCCGCTCCCAACCAGCAGGCCATTCCAGCGGTCGACTACCTGATGAACCAGGTGGGCGTGAAGCGCTGGGTGCTCGAAGGGACGGACTACGTCTATCCACGCACCACCAACAAAATCCTCGAAGCCTACCTCAAGCTGAAGGGGGTGCCCGCCGGGAACATCATGGTCAACTACACTCCGTTCGGATTCTCGGACTGGTCGAGCGAGGTCGCAAGGATCAAGGCGTTCGGTTCGGCCGGCGTGAAAACAGCAGTGGTGTCCACGATCAATGGCGATGCCAACGTGCCGTTCTACAAGGAACTCGCGAACCAGAAGGTGTCGGCCGAGGACATCCCCGTGATCGCCTTTTCGGTCGGCGAGCAAGAGCTGTCGGGCCTGGATACGCACCCGCTGGTGGGTCACCTGGCGGCGTGGAACTACTTCGAGAGTATTCGCAATCCGGTCAATCGCATGTGGATCCAACGCTGGCACGCCTTCACACACGATCCGAAGCGGGTATTCAACGACCCGATGGAAGCGCACGTGATCGGCTTTCAGCTCTGGGTCGAGGCGGTGCAGAAGGCCGGAACGACCAATGTTGACAAGGTGATCGCAGCGCTGCCGGGGCTGGAGGTTCCGAACCTGACCGGTGGGGAGGCGAAACTGCTGCCCAACCACTACATCACCAAGCCGGTTTACGTGGGTGAGATCCGCGGTGACGGTCAGTTCGACGTGGTCTGGAACAGTCCCGGGGAGGTGGCGGGCCAGGCTTGGTCTCCCTACCTGCCGGAGGACCACAACATCATCGGCGACTGGGTGCACGCGAAGTGCGGTCACTACAACACGGTGACCAAGGCATGCACGGGACAAAACGCCAACTGAGCGGTGCGTGGTGCGGCGCGAGGCGTGGCCTGGAGGTCAGCCGTGGCACGCGACGGCTCCGCCCACGGGACGGAGCCGTCGCGCGTCGGAACGAGGCGCGACGAGCCAATACCGGGTTCGCGATCGCTGGCGCAATGCTTGCTAGGGGTTGGAACGATGAGCCTTTTCAGGATCGGTGGGATGCTGGTGCTGGCGGCCCTCGCGGGGCTGGTCGTGCCACAGGGTCGTGTGTGCGCCGCCACGCCCGCGGCCACCGGCGCCGCTGCTTCCGGGTCCTCCCTCACGACGCTCCTGGCCCGCTTGCCGCAAGCGAGTTTTGCCGACAAACGCATGCTGATTCATCAACTCGGAGCACTTTCCGATCCGCGCGCGCGCGCGGTACTGAGCGCGATGCTGCAGGAGAACCTGTACGCGCGGGCCAGCGACAACCGACTGTTCATCGGCATCGAGTTGGGTGACAACCTGTCGCTCACCGATCCGCTCACGGGTCACGCGGCCGGAACGGTCGCCGAGGCCAGCTTCATCCCGATCGTCATCGACAATCAGCTGCGCACTGAGTTGCAGGTGGTGCTCGCGCAGTTCGATCTGTCCAGCCCGCAGTCGGCGGTGCGGCTGGCCGCCGTGCGCGAGATGCTGCGCGAGCTGGATGCCGACACGGTCGCTGCGCTGCGCGCCCGAATGATAGAGGAGCGGAATTCCGCGGTGCGCGCAGAAATTCGTGCTGGCCTGGCGATGTACGACCTGAACAATGGGGCGACCGCGACTCGGCTGGCAGCGATCTATCAGCTATCGGGGAGCCTGGATCAGGAGGTCTACAATCGCTTGACCGCGCTGGTGCAGCCGCTCGGTAACGGCCTGTATGCCGAGCCGGATACGCGGGTGCGGGTGGCCGCGGCCGCCGCATTGCGCGAAATCGATCGGCAGCGCAGTTTGTATGCGATCGCGCAAACCCTGCTGTACGGTCTGAGCACGGGCGCGGTGTTGGCACTGGCGGGTATCGGGCTGGCAATCACCTTCGGCGTGATGGGCGTCATCAACATGGCGCACGGCGAGTTGATGATGCTCGGCGCCTATACCACCTATGTGATGCAGTTGCTGATGCCACAGCACATCGGCGCCTCGATCGTGGTGGCCATCCCGGCCGCCTTTCTCGTAGCCGGGCTCGTGGGCATAGCGATCGAACGCGGCATCGTGCGACATCTGTACGGGCGGCCGCTGGAGACGCTGCTGGCAACCTTCGGCGTGAGCCTGATCCTGCAGCAGGCCGTACGCGACATCTTTTCCGCCGACAACCGCCCGGTGGCGTCGCCCAGCTGGCTGTCCGGTGAGTGGCAAATCAATCCCGCGCTGTCGATCACTTATAACCATCTCTACATCATCGTGTTTGCGTTGCTGGTGTTCCTGCTGTTGCTACTGGTGCTCAAGCACACGCGGCTCGGGCTGCAGGTGAGGGCGGTTTCGCAGAACCGCCCGATGGCGCGGGCGCTTGGCATCCGCAGCCACTGGGTCGACGCGCTCACCTTTGGCCTCGGATCGGGGATCGCCGGCGTTGCGGGTGTGGCCCTCAGTCAACTCACCAACGTCGGCCCGAACCTTGGGCAGGACTATATCGTTGACTCGTTCATGGTGGTGGTATTCGGTGGCGTGGGCAACCTCTGGGGTACGCAGCTCGGCGGCAACGCGCTCGGCATCGTCAGTAAGGTGCTCGAGCCCTACTGGGGTGCGGTGCTGGCGAAGATACTGGTGCTCGTGTTCCTGATCCTGTTCATCCAGCGGCGGCCGCGCGGCTTGTTCCCGCAGAAGGGCCGCGCCGCAGAAAGTTGAGATGAGCATCACGCCGAGTATGGCCATTGGTGCGGCAGCGGCCGGCCGGCCGCGCAGCCGTTTGGCGCAGCTGCTGCGGAACGACCGCGGCGGTCGGGTGTTTCTGGTGGTGCTGCTGATCGTTGGCCTGCTCGTACCGCTGTTGAATCTGTCGGTACCGGCCCGCTCCGCGCTGCATCTGTCGGATTACACCGTGACACTTCTGGGAAAATACCTCACGTACGCGCTGCTAGCGATGGCTGTGGACCTGGTCTGGGGCTATTGCGGCATTCTCAGTCTCGGCCACGGTGCGTTCTTTGCGCTCGGTGGTTATGCGATGGGCATGTATTTGATGCGCCAGATCGGCGCACGCGGTGTCTACGGTAACCCGCTGCTGCCGGATTTCATGGTGTTCCTCAACTGGAAGCAGCTCCCGTGGTTCTGGCATGGGATGGATCGCTTTCCCGTCGCGATGGCCATGGTATTGCTGGCACCGGGCCTGCTCGCGCTGATCTTCGGCTTCCTGGCGTTTCGCTCCCGGGTTTCGGGTGTCTATCTGTCGATCATCACCCAGGCGCTCACCTATGCGTTGATGCTGGCCTTCTTCCGCAACAACATGGGTTTCGGCGGTAACAACGGTTTCACCGACTTCAAGGACATCCTGGGATTCAGTCTGCAGCACACCGGGACGCGCATGGCGTTGTTCCTGGTAACCGTGCTGGTGCTGGGCATCGCCTATCTGGCCTGCCGCTACCTCATCGCCTCACGTGCCGGGCGTGTGATTCAAGCCGTGCGCGATGCCGAGAGCCGGGCGCGCTTCCTAGGCTACCGGGTGGAGTCATACAAGCTGTGGGTGTTCGTGTTCTCCGCGGTGTTGGCAGGCATCGCCGGCGCGCTGTACGTGCCGCAGATCGGCATCATCAACCCGAGCGAGTTCTCTCCGGTCAATTCCATCGAGGTCGTGATCTGGGTGGCAATCGGCGGTCGCGGGGCCCTGTACGGAGCGGTGGTGGGCGCTGTGCTGGTCAACTATGCCAAGACCTATTTCACCGCGGCGCTGCCGAGCATGTGGCTGTACGCCCTCGGCGCACTATTCGTGCTGGTGACGCTGTTCCTGCCTCGTGGGGTGGTCGGGGCGCTTGCGCAGTCCAGCCCGCTGCTGCGGGCCCGTGTGGGCCGCAAATCGCGGGCCGGTGTGGCGAACGAGTGATCCGCGCCGCGCTCGGTCGTTTCTCGGGGCGTTCGCGCAGCGCCAGGCCGCCGCGTACCGGGGAGCTCCTCACGGGCGATCCGCTCGAGACTGGACCGGATGCCTCGCGTGGGGTGATCCTGTACCTCGAAGACATCACGGTCAGTTTCGACGGCTTCCGCGCGCTCGATGAGCTGACGCTGTACGTCGGTGTCGGGGAGCTGCGCTGCGTCATCGGCCCGAATGGCGCGGGCAAGACCACCCTGATGGATGTCATCACGGGAAAGACGCGACCTGACACCGGGTCAGCCTGGTTCGGTCAGACGATCGATCTGCTCGCGTTGACCGAGCCGGAGATCGCGCAGGCGGGGATCGGTCGGAAGTTTCAGAAGCCCACGGTGTTCGAGCAGCACACCGTGTTCGAGAACCTGGAGCTCGCCTTGGCGGGCGACAAGTCGGTGTGGCGCTGGCTGAACGCGCGCCTGAAGCCCGCGGAGATCGAGCGCATCGAAGAGGTGCTCGAGATCATCCAGCTCACCGAGCGGCGCTACGAACGCGCTGGAGTGTTGTCGCACGGCCAGAAGCAGTGGCTCGAGATCGGCATGCTGCTGGCACAGGATCCGCAGCTGCTGCTCGTCGATGAGCCGGTCGCCGGCATGACACCTCGGGAAACCGAGCGCACCGCGGAGCTCTTGACCATGCTGGCGGGGCATCGCTCGCTGATCGTGGTCGAGCACGACATGGAGTTCGTGCGCTCGATCGCGCGCACCGTGACGGTACTGCACGAGGGGCGGGTGCTCGCGCAAGGGGACATCGACGAGGTGCAGAATGATCCCAAGGTCATCGAGGTCTACCTGGGGGTATAGCGTGCTGCAAATTCACGGACTGAATCAGTATTACGGCGGCAGCCACACGCTCTGGGACGTCGATATGGAGGTGCCGGCGGGCTCGTGCACCTGTCTGATGGGCCGCAACGGCATGGGTAAGACCACGCTGCTCAAATGCATCATGGGGCTGCTGCCGGCGAGCTCCGGTCGGATCTGGTTCGCCGAGCGGGATCTGGCGGCGCTGCCGGCCGAGGCGCGAGCGCAGCTGCGCATCGGCTATGTGCCGCAGGGACGCGAGATCTTCTCGCAGCTGACGGTGCAGGAGAATCTGCGCGTAGGTCTGACAGCGCGCCGGCCACGCATCAAGCAGATTCCCGAACAGGTCTTCCAGCTCTTCCCGGCGCTCAAGCGCATGCTGCGCCGGCGCGGCGGGGACTTGTCCGGCGGCCAGCAGCAGCAGCTCGCCATCGCTCGTGCACTGGTACTGGATCCGCAGCTACTGATTCTGGACGAGCCCACCGAGGGCATTCAGCCCAACATTGTGCACGAGATCGGCGAAATCATCCTGCGGCTGAACCGCGAGGCCCAGCTGACCGTGCTGCTGGTCGAGCAGAAGCTGCCGTTCGCGCGCCGCGTCGCGAGCGATCTGCGCATCCTCGAGAAGGGACGGCTGGTCGCGGCCGGCAGGATCGAGGTACTCACCGATGAGCTGGTGCGCGCGCACCTGAGCGTGTGATGGTGTTCGGGATGGATGCGCAGGACAGGGGTTGGGCGGCCCGCTTGCAGCTGCGCCTCGAAGCGCGCGGCGAATGCACCTATCTGACCGCACGTTCCCACGAGGGACCGCTGGTCGTGCAAAGGCCGTTGTATCCGGAGCCCGAAACGCAGATGGGCGGCGTATGCGCGGCTCCCTGTCACTTGTACATCATTCACCCGCCGGGTGGGGTGGTCGGCGGCGATCGTCTCGCGCTCGAGGTGCGCGTGGAGGGCGGTGCGCACGCTCTGCTCACGACGCCTGCTGCCGGCAAGTTCTATCGCTGTGCGGGCGAGTCGCTCGGGACCCTGCACCAACACTTCGAGGTCGAAGGGCTACTCGAGTGGCTGCCGCAGGAGAACATCTTCTATCCCGGCTGTCGCGCCGAGCTGGCCACGAGCGTACGACTGAAAGCGAGCGGCCGCTTCATCGGCTGGGAGCTAGGCTGCCTGGGACTGCCGGCGAGCGAGCGAGGGCTCGAGAGTGGCCGGCTGTGCCAGCGCATCGAGCTCTGGCACGAGGAGCGCATGCTGCTGGTGGAGCCGCTACGGATCGAGTCGGATTGTCTCGTGCCACGCTGGGGTCTTGCGGGGCACGTCGCGCTTGGCGCACTCTTGGTTTTCCCGGCCGGAGAGGCACTGCTCGCGCAGGTGCGTGCAAGCCTCGAGGCGCTCGATTGTGCCGGGCTGTCGCTTGCCTGTACGCTCGTGGATGGGGTGCTCAGTTGTCGCGGGCTGGCGCTGGGCGCGGACCGGCTGCGCGAGGCGTTCGTGCAGCTATGGTGCACGCTGCGACCGGCCGTGGCGGGTCGCAGCGCCGTGCGGCCGCGTATCTGGGCGACCTGAGACTCGCCTGGCGCGTCGCCCGACGCAATCCGTGAAGCGCCAGAGGAGGATGCGATGGAGTTGTCCCCGCGTGAGAAAGACAAGCTGCTGCTGTTCACGGCGGCGCTGCTGGCCGAGCGTCGCAAGGCGCGAGGCCTGCCGTTGAACTACCCTGAGGCTGTGGCCTACCTCTCGGCCGCGATTCTCGAGGGCGCCCGCGATGGCCGGAGTGTCGCCGAGCTCATGAGCTACGGCACGACGCTGCTCAGGCGTGGTGACGTGATGGAGGGTGTCGGCGAGATGATCAGCGAGGTACAGGTCGAGGCAACCTTTCCCGACGGCACCAAGCTCGTGACCGTCCACCAGCCGATCGGCCCATGATCCCCGGAGAGATTGTTACTGTCGAGGGAGAACTCGCGCTGAATGCGGGGCGGCCGACGCTGCAGATCACCGTGGCCAACAGCGGCGACCGCCCCATCCAGGTCGGCTCGCACTATCATTTCTTCGAGACCAATCAGGCGCTGCATTTCGATCGCGCACGTACGCGGGGTTACCGGCTGAACATCCCCGCGGGCACGGCGTTGCGCTTCGAGCCCGGCCAGCAACGTGCGGTCGAGCTGGTCGCCTTGGATGGCGATCGGCGCGTGTTCGGCTTTCAGGGGCGCGTGATGGGAGTGCTATGAGATGAGCACCATGCAGCGCCGCGCGTACGCCGAGATGTTCGGGCCGACCACCGGCGACCGGGTGCGGCTGGCCGACACCGAGCTATGGATAAGTATTGAGCGCGATCACTGTCGTTATGGCGAGGAGGTCAAGTTCGGTGGAGGCAAGGTGATCCGGGATGGCATGGGGCAGAGCCAGCGCACGGCGGCCGAGGTGGTCGACACGGTCATCACCAACGCCGTGATCATCGATCACTGGGGCATCGTCAAGGCAGATGTCGGACTGAAGAACGGGCGTATCGCGGCGATCGGCAAAGCTGGCAATCCCGACATCCAGCCAGATGTAAACGTGGTGATCGGGGCCGGTACCGAGGTGATCGCGGGCGAGGGACTGATCCTCACGGCCGGAGCCATCGACGCGCATATCCACTTCATCTGTCCACAGCAGGTCGAGGATGCGCTGATGAGCGGCGTCACGACCATGATCGGCGGCGGCACAGGACCCGCAACCGGCACCAACGCGACCACCTGTACGCCCGGTCCGTGGCACATCGAGCGCATGTACCAGGCGCTGGAGGA
>JASHPX010000104.1 GCA_030037905.1 Gammaproteobacteria bacterium | reverse complement strand
TGACGGTAAATTCCCGGAATATAGTCGCGTTATCCCGGCCAATCCGCCGCGCGTCATGACCGCTCCGCGAGAAGCGCTCCGTGCTGCGTTGCAGCGCACTGCCATTCTCTCCAATGAAAAATATCGCGGCGTACGGCTGTTGTTCGCCCCGGGACTGCTGACCGTTCAGGCGCACAATCCGGAGCACGAGGAGGCCGAGGATCAGGTCGAGGTCGACTTCAGCGGTGAATCGCTGGAAATCGGCTTCAATGTCGGCTATCTGCTGGATGCGCTCAGCGCGATCGAGAGCGAGACCGTGGAGGTCTGCCTGACCGGGGCGGACAGCAGTTGCCTGATCCGCGCGCCGGGCGACGCCACGGTCAAGTACGTGGTCATGCCGATGCGGCTCTAGCCGGCGGCCCCGCCGCATGTGAATCTCGCGGAGCTGCGGCTTCAGAACCTGCGCTGCCTCTCCACGGCGGAGCTGGTCCTACATCCTCACCTGAATCTCGTTTTCGGTGCCAATGGTACCGGCAAGACCACACTGCTCGAGGCGGTGTACCTGCTGGGGCGCGGAAGATCCTTTCGAACCCGTCACACCGAGCAACTGATCCAACAGGGCGCGGACAGGCTGTGGATTGCCGGGCGGCTGGCATCCTCGTCTGGCGGGGACGTGGGGTCGGACGACATCGGTTCTGGCGAGGCTGGGCGAAGCCGCGACCCTCTTCTGCCTCCTCATCGAGTGGATCTGCAGTGCCAGCGCGACCAGGCGCTCCTCGCGCGCATCGATGCTCAGCCGATCCGTTCCCTGGCTGAATTGTCGCAGGTGCTGCCGGTACAAGTGATCGATCCCGGGATTCATCGTCTGATCGAAGAAGGACCTGGCCGCCGGCGGCGCTGGCTCGACTGGGCGGTGTTCCACGTGGAACCCGGCTTCGTGGTCCAGTGGCAGGGTTACATGCGGGCTCTGCGACAGCGCAATGCAGCGTTGCGCGGAGCAGGAAACGACGACCCCGTTCCCTGGGAGGTCGAGCTCGCCCGGCTCGGCGAGGCTCTGAGCTTCTCGCGAGCCCGGGTGCTCGATGCATTGCAGCCGTATCTATCGCAGGCGCTGATTGCGCTGGATGCTCCGCCTGCAACGCTGGCGTTTCATCGGGGCTGGTCTGCCGAGGTGCCGCTTGCGGTGCAGCTGTCCCGCCAGCGGGAGCGAGACCGCCAGAGGGGACATACGGGTTCGGGTCCGCATCGCTGCGATGTCGTCATACAGATCGCGGGCCGTCCGGCGAGGGACGTGATCTCCCGCGGCCAGCAGAAAATTCTCGGAGCTGCCCTGACTGTCGCGCTGGCGCATTGCCTGGCGAGCATTGCCGGCCGTGCTCCGACCCTCCTGCTGGACGACCCCGCGGCCGAGCTGGATGCGGAGCATACGAGCCGGCTGCTACACGCAGCGACGGGCGTCGGAGGCCAGTGCATCGTGACGGTTCTGAGGCCGGAAAGTCTGCTCGCTGCGGCGCCGGATCGGGTGTTTCACGTGGAACACGGCGGCGTCAAACAGCTATAATCAATCGAGGAGGAAACCGCCCTGGCCACGACAGCAACGGACGTCTACGACTCCAGTAAAATCAAAGTCTTAAAGGGACTTGATGCGGTGCGCAAGCGACCGGGGATGTACATCGGGGACACCGATGACGGCACCGGTCTGCACCACATGGTTTTCGAGGTCGTCGACAACTCCATCGACGAGGCGCTGGCCGGCTTTTGCGACCGCATCGTCGTCACGGTACACGCGGACGAATCGATCACGGTGACCGATAACGGCCGGGGCATTCCCGTCGATATCCACCCCGAAGAGGGACGCTCGGCAGCCGAGGTCATTATGACCATGCTGCACTCCGGCGGAAAATTCGACGACAGCTCCTACAAGGTTTCGGGCGGCCTGCATGGCGTGGGCGTCTCCGTGGTCAATGCCCTGTCGGCCTACCTGCAGCTGACAGTCTGCCGCGACGGCCAGGTGTACCGGCAGGACTACCAGCTGGGTGTGCCGGTGGCGCCGCTCGCCTCCGCCGGGGTGACCGCCGAGCGCGGCACCACGATCCGCTTCAAGCCCTCGGCCGAGACTTTCACGAACATCCAGTTCGATTATGACCTGCTGGCCAAGCGGCTGCGCGAGCTGTCGTTTCTGAACTCGGGCGTACGTATCGAGCTGATCGACGAGCGTGAAAACAAGTCCGACGTGTTCCAGCACGACGGCGGCCTGCAGGTGTTCGTCAAGCACCTCAACCGCACACGCACGCCCATCCACGAATCGGTGCTGTGGTTTCGCGCCCAGGAAGGCGATGTCACGGTCGAGGTGGCGATGCAGTGGAATGACTCCTACCAGGAGAGCATGTACTGCTACACCAACAACATCCCGCAGAAGGATGGCGGCACGCACCTGTCGGGATTTCGCGCAGCGCTGACGCGCACGCTCAACGATTACATCGAGAGCGAGGCGCTCGCCAAGAAAGAGAAGATCGCTACCACCGGGGATGACGCGCGCGAGGGGCTGACGGCGATCCTGTCGGTGAAGCTGCCGGATCCGAAGTTCTCCTCGCAGACCAAGGACAAGCTCGTTTCCTCCGAGATCAAGGGCGTCGTCGAGAACATCGTTGCGCAGAAGCTCGGCGAGTTCCTGCTCGAGCGCCCGCAGGAAGCACGCGCCATCGTGCAGAAGATCGTGGAGGCGGCGCGCGCGCGCGAGGCGGCGCGCAAGGCGCGTGAGATGACACGCCGCAAGGGCGCGCTCGATGTCGCGGGGCTGCCCGGCAAGCTCGCCGACTGCCAGGAGAAGGATCCGGCGCTCTCGGAGATCTTCATCGTCGAGGGCGACTCCGCCGGCGGCTCGGCCAAGCAGGGCCGCGACCGGCGCACGCAGGCGATCCTGCCGCTCAAGGGCAAGATCCTCAACGTCGAGAAGGCGCGCTTCGACAAGATGCTCGCCTCGGCCGAGGTCGGCACATTGATCACGGCGCTCGGCTGCGGCATCGGGCGCGAGGACTTCGACATCGCGAAGCTGCGCTATCACCGCATCATTATCATGACCGACGCCGACGTCGACGGTAGCCACATCCGCACGCTGCTGCTGACGTTCTTCTACCGTCAGATTCCACTGCTGATCGAGCGCGGGTACGTCTACATCGCGCAGCCGCCGCTCTATAAGGTCAAGCACGGCAAGCAGGAGAAGTACGTCAAGGACGACAGT
Source organism: Gammaproteobacteria bacterium (assembly GCA_030037905.1). Lineage (GTDB taxonomy): Bacteria > Pseudomonadota > Gammaproteobacteria > Steroidobacterales > Steroidobacteraceae > FEN-1191. The sequence goes on along the minus strand of JASHPX010000104.1, from coordinate 5,585 downwards.
GAGCTGAACGCGCTGCTGCTGAATGCCGCGCTCGAGGAGGCGGCGTTGTTCGTGAACGCTTCTGCCGAGGGGCTGTCGGGATCGGCCCTGGAGATGCTTGCGCGCCGTTACATGGAGGTGCAGGCCATCATCCACCGCTGGGCGCGCCGCTACGACGAGCGGCTGATCGAGGAGCTGATCTACGTGCCCGAGGTCACGCCCGCGGACTTCGGTAAGCTCGACTTCATGCGCGGCTGGACGGCACAGCTCGAGGCGCGGCTGAATGCGCGCAGCGAGGGCCGCACCCAATACAAGCTCGCGCCGCGACCCGGCGCGGAAGGCCAGCCGCTGCGTGTCGCGGTGCGTAAGACCGAGCACGGCTTCACCGGCGAGAAGCTGCTGCATCGCGAGTTCTTCGAGTCGGCCGAGTACCGCCGTATCGCGGACCTGGGGCGCGCGCTCGCAGGTCTGATCGGCGAGGGCGCCTATGTGAAGCGCGCCGCAGAGCGTGAGGAGATCGCTTCCTTCAAGCAGGTGATGAGCTGGCTGTTCGAGCAGGCGCGCAAGGGCCAAAGCATCCAGCGCTACAAGGGGCTCGGCGAAATGAACCCCGAGCAGCTCTGGGAGACCACCATCAATCCCCAAACGCGCCGGCTCCTGCAGGTGCGCATCGAAGACGCCGTGGCCTCCGATGAGATCTTCACCACGCTGATGGGCGACCAGGTCGAGCCGCGCCGCGAGTTCATCGAAAAGAACGCCCTGACGGTGGCGAACCTGGATATCTGAAGCTCGCGCCCCAGCTGTCTCCCGCGGAGGTCACGATGATCGACCTGTACTTCTGGCCGACGCCGAATGGACTGAAGCTCAAGCTCTTCATGGAGGAGAGCGGGCTGCCCTACACGATCATTCCGATCAACATCGGCAAGGGCGAGCAGTTCCAGCCCGAGTTCCTCGCCATCGCACCGAACAACCGCATCCCGGCCATGGTCGATCACGACCCGCCGGGCGGGGGCGCGCCGATCTCGATGTTCGAGTCCGGCGCGATGCTGCTGTACCTCGCCGAGAAGACCGGCCGCTTCATTCCCAAGGACGTCCGCGGCCGCGCCGAGGTGCTGCAGTGGTTGTTCTGGCAGATGGCAGGGCTCGGGCCGATGGCGGGGCAGAACGGACATTTCCGCGCCTATGCGCCGGAAAAGATCTCTTACGCTATTGATCGTTACACTAATGAAACTCACCGCCTCTACAGCGTCCTCAATCACCGGCTCGCCGACCGGCCCTTCATCGCCGGCGACTACTCGATCGCCGACATCGCCTGCTATCCCTGGATCGTCCCGTACGAGCGGCACGGGCAGAATCTCGCGGATTTCCCGCACCTGAAACGCTGGTTCGAGACCATCGCGGCGCGCCCCGCCACGATCAGGACCTACGAAGGGGTGGGCCGCCCCTATGAGCGCTCGAGCCCGATCTCGGACGAGGAGCGCAGGATTCTCTTCGGGCAGACCGAGGCGGGGAGCCTGCAGCGCGGGCAACGCTGAGGAGCTCACGAAGCTCGGCTATCGCTGTCTCTATCGCAGCGCTGATGCGGCCAACTACGTACGCCGCGATGAGCGCGTCGATTTCCTCTATGCCCGACGGCCGCTCGCGCGACGACTGCTCGAGCAAGCGGCCGAGCTGGATACGTCCCTGGGCCGACTGCGCGTCATCAGCCCTGAGGGGCTCATCGGATTCAAGCTGCAGGGGCTGGTGAATGATCCGCGTCGCACGCAGGAGGAGGGCGGCATCCCCGGGCCGCCGAGTGAGCCTGCGGATCCCTATGCGGCGCTCGATGAGCTGATGGCGGTGGTCGAATCTCTCTGCCCGCGGTGGCCCGAACGGTCGCTGTTTTCGGCCATGCCGGACATGCGGCTCTGAGGGATCGTTCCTGCCAGCGGCAGTGCCTGCCGCTACCTGCCAGCGCCCGCTACCCCTGCCGACGCCGGCCGCCCGCGCCGCTACTTGCCGAGCATCAGCATGCCGCTGCGCTGGCCGTTCACCGTGCCCTTCTCCAGCCACTCGAGCGATGCCCGGAACAGTAGCAAATGATTCTTCTCCCACATCGCGCTGTGGGACGAGCACGCCAGGCTGACGAACACCTTCTGCTCACTGCCCAGATCGGCGTACAGATCGCGCACGCGTTGCGGATCGACCTGCTGGTCGTTCACACCCGAGACCACCAATACTGGCATCTTCAGGGTTCGGACTTTCTCGGTCGTCCACGCCCAGCTCGACGAAGCGATCGGCGCGCGCATCACGGCGGGCTTCCAGTTCGCGCCGATCGGGTCGGACTGTTCCATGGCCGACCATACCGCCTGCGCCACGGCCGGGGTGTATTGGTCGGGACAGGGCGCCTGGCGCTTCCAGTTCGCAATGAACCCCTGGTGATCGATAGCGAGAAACACCGGCCCCGGTACCGGCAGTGCCGGCTGTACCCCGCTCGCGGCGCGGTTGTAGGACGGCGCGAGCAGCACGAGCTTCGCCACCGCCTCGGGGTGCAGCGCCGCCCAGCCGCCGGCCCGTGGCCCTCCCTGAGACCAGCCGATCAGGTTGATCGCCGCGACATGGCGCAGTCGGCTAACAAAGCTGACCGCGGTGTCGATGTCCTGCCAGTCCGAATAGATGTTGGTCAGCGCGCCAGGATAGCTCTGCGGGCAATTCACTCCGAAGGTGCGCTGCTGCATCTTCGAAAGATTGCATTTGTCATTCATCTGCGCCGGCCGGGTCGAGCCGCCATAGCCCAGCATGTCCACCGAGAACACGTCGTAACCCGCGGCGGCGAGATAGGCCATCCAGCTGTAATCGCCGTAGGGCAGGTCGAAGGCGACTTCGGCGGGCGCGGTGGCGCTGTGTACGAACAGCACGACCTGGTTGCCGGCAACGGTTCTGATCACCTGCGGTGTGGCGCGTTCGTGCAGGTGGATCCTGACGATGCGCCCTTTGACGGCCGGATCGTTGGAACGCACGTTGAGGTAATAATCGCGCACCTCGGTTCCTATCCGGGGTTGCGGTGAGGCGGCGACCGGCGTATCGGCGTGAGCGAGCGTCCCTACCAGCGCACTGAGCGCCGCGAGTGCTGTGAGTGTCGCGAGTGCTGTGAGTGTCGCGAGTGCTGTGAGCGCCGCGAGTGCTGCGGGTGTCGCAAGCGCCGCATGCGCCGAGGCGCCCCTCGCGGCGGCCAGCAGCGCGGAGGCTGCTCGGAATCGGTTCATGTCGCCGAGGATTATTTCAGATTCTGATCGAACCAGCGAAAGCCCGCCCAGAGGCCCACCGCGCTGCCCAGCGCGCTCAGCAGCAGCGCAGTGCCGATGCCGATGACGCCCCCCAGCCACCAGCCGAGCGAGCCGAGCACGAGGGCGGCGAGCCAGCCGATCAGCGATCGCATAGGTGCACAGTGTGCCAGCGAGCGCCGTGATGGCCCTGTCGACTGCATCGCGTTCTGCACTGACGGGGAACTCAGGGCGAGCGGCGCCAGCCGGCACAACTCATCCGCGCACGCGTGAGCGGCAGCGAATCCGCGAGTTGATTGCTGGAGGTGAGCTGTCTGGCGCCGACGGCCGAGCCGCTCGAGGCACCCCTGCGACGGGACAAGCGCGCACCGTACAATTACACTGAAACGTGTAACACAATTCAGTGTAATACCTGACGGTGCACAGCTGGAAAATCCCTTCATATTCGGCTCGGAACTCGAACCGGCCCAGCTCGTCGATCGGGAAGATGAGCTCCGCCAGGTCGTCAATGCGCTCACCGGGCGGCAAAAGCTCTTCCTCATCGGGCCAAGGCGCTTCGGCAAGACCTCGATACTGAACGTCGCCGAGCTCGAGGCGCGCTCGAAAGGAGCGGTGGTCTTGCGACACGACGCCGAAGCCTATCCGACTTTCGAGTCACTCGTGAGCGCGATCGTGGCGGCGGCGGCGCGGGAGCTTACGGGCGTGGTCAAGAAGACGGCTGACCAAGTCATACGGCTCTTCAGCGCGCTGCGTCCACAGGTGACCTATGATGGGAGCGAGAATCAGTGGACGGCGAGCATCGGCGCAGGAGAATTTCGCAGATCGCAGCCGGCGTCGCTGCTGGTTGATGCGCTGGACGGTGTCGCAAAAATGGCGGCTGACATCGACTGTCCGGTGGCTGTCGTCATCGACGAATTTCAGCATCTGGTGGAGACCGGCGGCGCGAGCGCGGAGCGACAACTGCGTTCCGCCATCCAGCGGCACAGCCGAGTCGGCTACGTCTTTGCGGGCTCGAAGACCGCGCTTCTGGACGACATGACCTCGAATCCCGCGCGGCCGTTCTATCGTCTCGGCGGGCGACTCTTTCTTGGACCCGTGCCCCGAGACGATTTCGCCGAGGCGATCCGGCGCGGCTTCAGCAAGGCGAGGTTCCGCGTAGATTCCGAGGCGGTGCAGCGGATCCTCGATCTCGCCGAAGACGTCCCGTACAACGTCCAGGCGCTGGCCAACATGGCTTGGGAGATGGTGCGAGCGGAGGGGCCCGGCGGACGACTCACCATCGCGACGCTGGAACGCGCGCTGGAGCGCCTGGTCTCGCAGGACGGACCGTTCTACTCAAAATTGTGGAACCTCTGCACTCAAGCGCAGCAACGAGCTCTGGTCGCGGTCGTGCTGACCCATGGGTACGGCCTCTATGCTCAAAGAGTGCTACAGCGATTTCGCCTGAGCCCGAGTCTCATGACCCGTTCGCTCTCGGCTCTCGCCTCGCGGGACATCGTTCGCCGCGAGAAAGCCTTTGACGAGGTGCGGTGGCGGCTGGAGGACCCCTTCTTTGCGGCCTGGCTCGTAAAGGTGGGCGCAGCGCCATCCGTTGCGGCTGCGGATTCGGCATGAGTCGGGCCCTGGAGCCATCGCGGAGTAGTTAATCTATGAGTTGACCCCTGGGTTGTGATCGGGGGATGAAGCTCGGCGGCGGATGTGGACAGCCGATGTCCACAAAGCAGCGCCGCGGAGATAAGATGCGCGCCTCATCACTGACGGGGAACTCCGGGCCACTGGCGCGAGCCGGTACGGATACATCCGTTTGGGGCTGCCGGCGCCGAGAAGAATGAAAACCGATTCCACTGCGATCCTGCCCGCCGCGACGCTCGATGAGGATGCCTGGGAGGACCTGCTCTCCTTCATCGAAGAGCGGCGGGTGATCCCGATCGTGGGACCGGAGCTGTTGCAGGTCTCGACCGATCGAGGGCCACGGCAGCTCTATGATTGGGTCGCCGAGAAGCTCGCTGTCCGCCTGAACGTGGATCGCTCGGATCTGCCCGAGCGTTACACATTGAACGACGTGGTGTGCCTGTTCCTCGCCGGCCGCGGGCGGCGCGAAGAGGCGTACGTACGCCTGCGCTCGGTACTCAAGGATGCGCCCTTCGAGCCTCCCGCGGCGCTGAGGCACCTGGCGGGGATCACGGACTTCGATCTCTTCGTCACGACGACTTTCGATTCTCTGCTCGAGAGCGCGATCAACCTGGAGCGCTTCGGCGGGGCGGGCTCGACCGAGGTGCTCGCCTATGCGCCCAACCGCGTGGTGGATCTACCCGCCGAACGCGAGCGGCTCACCCGCCCGGT
>JASHPX010000103.1 GCA_030037905.1 Gammaproteobacteria bacterium | reverse complement strand
CCGCTCGGTCGCCTCGCGCGCTTCGCGCTCGTGCCGCGCGTCGCGGCTCGCCTTCACGACGCCGGTCAGCACATCGTGCGTGAGTTCGACTCTGCGCACGTCCAGCCGCTCTTCGATGCGCAGCAGCCGGCGGTTGACCAACTTCGCGAGTGCATCCGGGGCGGCCCCCGCGGCTTGGAACCGGCGCAGCAGGCTCTCCTCGGCCAGATTCTCCCGGTACCCTGACTCGGTCAGCAGATCATCCTCGATGATCCGCCGTACCGCGGCCGGCTGATCGGCCAGCGCGCGTTCATAGAAGTTGCTCAGAATGCTCTCGTGCGAGCCGGCCAGCAGGTCCTGGGAGATCTCGCTGCGCCCCTGTGCGATCCTCTGCTCGTTGAGCTCGCGGCAGATCAGGCTCAGCAGTGAGGGCTCCACCTCCGCGTTCGCCAGCTCCGAACCTCCCGCCACGAAGCGCACGATCGCCTCGGCCACTTCCTCCGAGACCAGCGGCTTGCCCCGCCGCAGGCGGCTGCCCGGCTCGAGCACCGCCTGCAGCGCCTGATTGCCGGTCATCGGGGCGAGCCGCAGCCGGTTCTGCGAGAGGCTCGGCATCTGCCTCTTCAGGCTCTCCAGCGGCGCCAGGTAATCCTCGCGCAGCGCAATCACCACGCGGTAATCACTGCGGGAGAAATCAAAGCGCTCCGCGATGCTCTCATCGGCGCGGCCCTCATCCGCATCGAGCCGCGCCTCCAGCGCCTTGGGCGCTCGGTTCTCCACCAGGTCGGCGAGCTCCTCCACGAAGCGTGCTGCTCGCGCTCGACCGAACTCATCGGCCTGGGCGAGGGTGAACAGCTCCTCGAACTGGTCGAAGATCAGGAGAGGCGTGAGCTTCGCTCCGGACGCATCCTTCAACACGTCGTTCCGGTGGTGCAGGAACTCCCAGATCGACTCCCCGGCCACGGCGGCACCCGTTTGCGTCCACCCGCCGCTGACCGCCGCTCCGCTGGCCAGTGCATGCTCGATCCCCTGCTTGATCTGCTCGGAGGGCTCGGGACTGTCGTGCCCGTAATCGATGCGCAGGTACACCGGAAAGAACCCGCGCTCGCGCAGCCGCGGCACCAGCCCCGCCTGCAGGATCGAGGTCTTGCCCAGTCCCGACTTGCCGAACAGGACCGTGAGGAGCTTGCGCTGTACCCGTCGCGCCAGCTCGGTGACTTCGGCCTCCCGTCCGAAGAAGAAGCCGCGCGTCTCCTCAGTGAAGGAGGCCAGACCCAGCCAGGGGTTGTCCGCATCCACGCTCGAGACGCTATCCGCCAACGGTGCCTGCCAGTGCGCAGACTCGGGGATCACCCGCCCCTCCTCGATGAAGGACAGCAGGTCTCCCACGCATGCTCATCGAGCGAGGCGGTGCGCAGAATCGCAGCGGTACCGGTTGTCATTCTTGCTTGTCGGCACGCCCAGGCCGCCGGGCACGTCGCTACGATGGGCCCTGCGCCGTGCTCACACTGTCCCGTGGCAGAGCGGGAATCTTAACTCCTCGAGGCCCTCGTTGCCGCCCCTCCGCCAACCCCCGCGCTACCTTGGTCTGCCGCACGGCAGGAGCTCGATCCGGTCCCGATACTCGATGACAGGCAGTTTTTCGCCAGGCTTGATGCCGAGGACCTCTCGAATCCTGGATGGAATGACGATCTGATACTTCGACGCCAGCTATTGATCTTCCTGCTCGGGCGCGTGGTCGCGGAGCCGCGCATATGCATGTGCCGTTGCGGGCATTCGGCCGGAGAGACGTGCCGGCGCCGTCTCGGGGAGCAGCATGAGCGCGATCTGTCCGATGGCCGTGGCTCCAAGCAGATACCACGCAGGCGCGATCGAGCTGCCGGTGACGTGGATCAGCCAGGTCACCACCAGCTGCGTCGTTCCGCCGAACATCATCGCAAGCGCGTACACCGTGCCGAACCCGGTGCTGCGGATGGAGCGGGGCAGGGCCTCGGCGATCGCCGCCAGGAGGGAGCCCGCGCCTGCACAGGATACCGCGGACAGCAATGTCGTTCCGACGATCAGTACGCCCACCGAATCCGCGTCCACGATCCATGCGAACACCGGGTAGATCGCCAGCAGAAACACGGCATTGCCCCAGACATTGATGGGCCAGCGACCGAACCGGTCGGACAGCCGGCCACTCAGCAGCGTCACCGGCATGGCGACGATGTAGCTCGTGAGCTCCGCCTCGAACCCGGCCCGAGCGGGCAGATGCAGTGTGTGCTGCGCGTAGGTCGCGATATACGTGAAGACGTACTGGCCGATGGTTCCTGCGCCCAGGGCCGCCAATCCCAGGACCATGACCCGCCAATGCCGGCGTGCCAGGCGGCGGTCCGTCGCAGCCGCGGCGGGCATTGCGCCTGTCTCGGGCATTGCCGACGTCGGCGCGGCGACCCTCTGGGCCGCGACCAGCGCGCGGCCAGCCTCACCGGCATGCAGCGTCTCCGGCAGATCGGAGCGCATCCACAGCCCGAACGGTACAGTAGCGGCGCCGAGCAGCAGCGCGATTCGCCAGCCGTAGGCATCGAGTTGCGGCGGGGACAGCACGGTACTGATCAGCACTCCGACGAGATTGCCGCCGATCAACGCGACGAGCTGGCTCGCGCCCTGCCAGGAGATCGCCTCGCCGCGGCGCTCGGGACTCGCCGCTTCGGCAAGAAACGCAGTGTTCGAGCCGACCTCGCCTCCGAGCGAGAAGCCCTCCACCAGGCGCGCGACCACCACCAGGATCGGGGCTGCGATGCCGATCCGAGCATAGGAGGGGATCAGCGCCATGGCTGTGATCGAGGCGCCGATCAGCACCAGGCACAACAACATGGCAGGCCTTCGCCCTACGCGGTCCGCATACCACCCGAGCACGATGCCCCCGAGGGGACGTGTCGCAAATCCGGCGCCGAACGTGGCGAGCGAGAGCATGAGGCTCCCGTAGGCAGTCGAGGTCGGAAAGAACGCGTGGCCGATCTGGATCGCGAACAGCGCGTAGATCAGGAAATCGTGGAACTCGAGCGCATTGCCGATCGTGGCGGCGGCGATGTGGCGGCGCGCGAGTCGCGCGGCGCGACTCTGGAGCACCTGCCCATCTCGGACCGTCAGCATATCGTAGTGGAATCCGGGCTCATCAGTGGGCCGCCGCTGCTGGGGCCGCGCCGCGCTGCGCCGCCTCGATGCGCGCGCGCCATGCCTGCGTGTCATGCAGCCGCGCGATTGTAGGGGTCAGATGATCGACACGCTGCACCGCCTCGGTGAGCAGCGCCGCGCGGTGTTGCGGATCGCTCAGCGCCTGCGCATAGAGGGCGCCGGCGAACTCGAGCGGCAGCCACTGATCGCCGTGATTCTTTTGCGCGAGCCCGCGATACATCGCGACCACCGGAGCGATCGTCCTGGCAGCTTCCGCTTGCTTGCCCGCGCGCGCCAGCGCCATCGACAGCCAGGTCGCAATCTGCGCCAACTCGCGCTGACCGCTATCCTGAACGAAGAGTATGGGAGCTTTCCCCGCTTGCAGCGCGCTGCGCTCCGCCTCCGCCGCGGCCTGGAAGTCTCCGAGATCGTACTCGGTGCGTCCTTCGATATCGGCAAGGCGATACAGCGCGTCATTCATCAGCCAGATCTCGAACTCCCCTTTGGGTTTGACGGCTTGCAGCTGCGCCAGGGCGCTGCGCGCGATGCGTTGCGCACCGCCGAAGTCGTCACGCTCATACGCGAGAGCCGCTGCCGGATAGCCCCGCATCGCATTGATGAAGAGCTCCGTGTAACTGCCGGTTAGCCCGAGCTCGCGCAGGGAATTAGGACTCGTGAAAGCATCGGCCGCGGCGAGGGTCGCCGCGACGCCCGCTGAATCGCCGAGCTGGGCCTGCTCGGACGCGGTGGTGGCCATCAAGTCGGGCACGCCCGCCACAATGCCCGCACCCCCTGTCCGTGCCTGGCCCACGATATCCATGCCTTTCCGATCTTCAACGATCGACTGGTGCAATTGACCCGCCGCCCACGCAGCGGCGCCGGGCTCTTCGTAAGCGAAGCCGAGATTTTCGAGGTAGACCATATTCTTGGGCTCGACTTCGGCGAGCGCGAGCGAGGTCTGCACGCCTTGCGCTGCGACACGCAGCGCTTGGGAAGGCTCGAGCTCGCTCAAGGCCACCTGGCAAAGCGACCACTCGAGGATCTGCTTGCTGATGAGTGCCACGCCGTCCTGCGGGTGGTGCGCCAGAACCTGATTGGCCATGGCGAGCGCCTCCTCTCCCACACGGCGGGCTTGCTCATAGCGGCCGAGATTGACCAGTGCACTACTGAGCCATGCCCCCGCCCCTGCGGTATAGGCATCCACTGTTACATCACCCTGGGATCCGGCTCCGAGCCCCGCCGCCACGCGCAGTGATTCGCGCCCGGCCCGCACCGCCGCCTCGTTCTGGTCGCTCGCACGCGTATCCTGGCCCCACCATACGAGCAAATTCAGCGCCTCGAGATAGGCAAGGCGAGTCTCGACCGGCGCGCCCGCCCGCCCGGCAAGCGGACGCAGCAGATTCACCGCTCGAGCCCCGTCGGTGTACCCTTCCGAGTTTCCCTGGTAGCCGAGGACCCAGCCCAATACTGTGTACGCGCTCCCGAGCGCGCTGGTGGTCGCCTCGGATTGATCCCCGTTGCGCTGGAGCCGATCGAGGAGCCTCACGGCCTCGGCCCCATCCCTGGCGGCAGTCTCGAGCTGCCCACCCAGAAAGCTGAGCGCCCAGGCATGCTTGACGAGCGCGAGCGCGCCGCTGCGCACGGTCTGCGGATCATCGAGCTGCGCGGGCAGGCGCTGGAAGTAATCGATCTCCTGCTGCGACAGCTCCGCGATGGTCTGGTAGCGCCCGAAGGTCTCGAGCTCATTCACGAAGTCATCGGTCAGGAACCCCAGCAACCCTTCCGCCTGCTGCCGCGCCTGCTCGGACACCGCGCGCGTCTGCCGCGCGAGGAGCTCGGCCCGGCGTGCCCGCTGCACGCTCAGAAATGCGAACACCGCCGCAGCGATGGCCAACAGCGCGAGGGCAACGCACCCGGTGGCGACCGCCCGCGCGCGCCTGAGTGCTCTGCGCGCCGCGCTCTCCCGCTCGCGCTGCTCGGCCAGCAGCCGCTCGGTGGCCTCGCGCTCCTCGCGCTCGTGCCGCGCGTCGCGACTCGCTTTCACCACTCCGGTCAAGACGTCGTGCGTGAGCTCCACACGCCGCACGTCCAGCCGCTCCTCGATGCGCAGCAGTCGCCGGTTCACCAACTTCGCGAGCGCATCGAGCGCCGCGCCGGCTCCCTGGAAGCGCTTGAGCAGGCTTTCCTCGGCGAGGTTCTCGCGGTACCCCGACTCGGTCAGCAGATCGTCTTCGATGATCCGCCGCACGGAGGCCGGCTGGTCGGAGAGCGCGCGCTCGTAGAAGTTGCTCAGGATGGTCTCGTGCGAACCGGCCAAGAGGTCCTGCGAGATCTCACCGCGGCCCTGCGCGATCCTCTGCTCGTTCAGCTCGCGGCAGATCAGGCTCAGGAGTGACGGCTCGACCTCGGCGTTGGCGAGCTCCGCGCCTCCCGCCACGAAGCGCACGATCGCCTCTGCGACTTCCTCGGAGACCAGCGGCCTGCCCGCCCGCAGGCGATTGCCCGGCTCCAGCACCGCCTCCAGCGCCTGCGCTCCCGTCATCGGTGCGAGCCGCAGCCGGTTCTGCGACAGACTGGGCATCTGCTTCTTCAGGCTCTCGAGCGGCGCCAGATAGTCCTCGCGCAGCGCGATCACTACCCGATAATCGCTGCGCGTGAAGTCGAAGCGCTCCGCGATGCCCTCGTCGGCTTCGAGCTTCGCCTCCAGCGCCTTGGGCGGGCGGTTCTCGACCAGATCGGCCAACTCCTCGATGAACCGCGCGGCGCGGGTACGTCCAAACTCATCACTCTGCGCCAGCGTGAAGAGCTCCTCGAACTGATCGAAGATCAACAGCGGCGTGAGCGTGGCACCGGAGGAGTCCTTCAGCACGTCGTCCCGGTGGTGCAGGAATTCCCAGATCGACTCCCCAGCGATGGTGACATCGGCCTTCGTCCATTGCCCGCTGGCTGCGGCCTTGCCGATCCCTTGTTTGATCTGCTCGGCGGGCTCCGGGCTGCCGTGTCCGTAGTCGATGCGCAGGTACACCGGAAAGTACCCCAGATCCCGCAATCGCGGCACCAGCCCCGCCTGCAGGATCGAGGTCTTGCCCAGCCCCGACTTGCCGAACAGTACCGTGAGGAGTT
>JASHPX010000102.1 GCA_030037905.1 Gammaproteobacteria bacterium | reverse complement strand
ACCGATCAGATCATCCAGCGGGCCGGCCTCCCCGTCGTTGGCGAACCAGGCATTCTCCATGTCCCGCTCGACCACGCCGCGCTTCTCCAACAGCCGGCAGATGCGCTCGGCGATCTGCTGCACCAGGGCCTGCAGCTGCGCGCCGGTGGGCCCCGACACGTGCTCCGCGGATGAAAGCAAAGCTATGTCTTCGTGCGCGCAGGCGGCCAGGTCACACAGCTGGAAATTCGATATAGGAACACTGCTGTGAGAGCGAAGAGGCTTGCGTAGCGCGGATAGAAATAGGAGCGGATAGGAATTTCAAACGCTGCGCACCCCTGGCCAGTTCGCCGAATAGGCCTTATGTTGTTGAGAGCAGCCTAGCGCCGGCATGCCGCCCTCGGCAAATCGGCAAATCGCCCGCACTGAATCCCCCACCCTGGCTGGCGCCGCTGCCCGGAAAATCCCCTGCTCACCCCTGCCCCGCTGCGGCAAGCTGTCACCGTCGGCGCCGTGGCGAGGCGAGCGCCGCGCCCGCGCCAGCCTCGCCGGCCGCCTCGCTGCGAGCGAATCAGTCCCGAATCGTTGGGTTCAAAGCAGCCGCGCCTGCGGCGGGGGCGCCCGCGCCCCGGACTGCCCTTGCAAATATCACTTACGATATATCTTGTATGATATACAATTGACCTGTGAACGGCAAACAGGCCATCCGAGCGCTCGAAGGCAACGGGTTCAAGGTAGTCCGCGCAAGCGGCAGCCATCACATCCTGTCCAACGGACAGCGCAAGGTGACCGTTCCGGTCCACGGTGCCAGGGACATCAAGGCTGGCACTCTCAAGAGCATCGAGAGGCAGGCAGGAGTGAAGTTGAAATGACCACCAATATCCGATATGCCGCAGTTCTTGATCCGCAGCCCGAGGGTGGGTTCACCGTGACGTTTCCGGATATCCCGGAGGCAATCACCGAGGGCGACGATAAGGACGCCGCGCTTTTCAACGCTGTCGAGGTGCTGACGCTGTGTCTGGAACAGCGTATGGATGACGGCGAGCCCATCCCCGCCGCGACGAAGGTAAAGGGAGGAGAGTGGATTGAGCCCGCTGCGGCCGTACAGGCCGCGCTGCTCATGCGGCACGAGCGGGAGGCTCAGGGAAAATCGGTTGCCGATATGGCACGGGCACTGGATACCTCCTGGCCGGCAGCCCAGCGGCTGGAGCAGCCGGGCAGCAATCCGACGCTTAAGCAGCTCGAGCGGGCGGCGGCGGCCTTGGGCAAACGCTTGGTGGTGGGGCTTGGCTGATGCGGCAGATTCGAAACTGACCCACTACCGGACTACCGACAGCGCCTTTGTCCGCACGTATGAGCCACTCCTGACCCGCGCCTCGCGATGAGGAAGAGCCCACACGGCTGAGCGACGGCGGGCCTGCGAAGCCGGCACAATGGCGTTCGGGCCACGCGTAGGGAGTTTTCGCATGCAGCAGTTCAGCCGCCGTAACATGCTCGCGGGCTTCGCGGGCCTTTCCTCGTCAGCGCTACTATCCCCTTCCCTGCGAGCCGCGAGTACTGGGGATTTCATCGACGTCCACCACCACATCTTTCCGCCCGAGTTCGCCGCAGTCGCCCGACTGCACACTTTCAGCCCGGGGGTCATCGATCGATGGACGCTTCAGCGCTCTCTCGATGAAATGGATCGCAACGATGTGCGCACCGCGGTTGTCTCGATCACACAGCCGGGCGTGTTCTTCGGCGATGTCGGGCAGGCGCGCACTCTCGCGCGACATTGCAACGAGTATATGGCGCGCCTGCGGACCGATCATCCTGGTCGCTTCGGCTTTTTCGCAACGCTGCCCCTGCCCGATGTCGATGGCAGCCTGCGCGAGGCGGCCTATGCCCTGGATGAGCTCAGGGCCGATGGCATCGGTCTGATGACTAGCGTCGGCGACCATTATCCCGGAGACGCAGCGTTCGCCCCATTGTTTGAGGAGTTCGATCGGCGCGGGTCGGTCGTGTATTTCCATCCGACCAATCCGGCCTGCTGTAGTGCGCCAATCCCGTATGTGAAGCCGCCCCTGATCGAGTTTCCGCAGGACACCGCTCGGGCGATCACAAGCCTGATGTTCTCGGGCACACTGGTCAAACGGCGCAACATCAAATTCCTGTTCGCACACGCGGGCGGCACGCTGCCCGTGCTGGCCGGCCGTATCGAACAGCTCGCGACGCCGCAGCAGAAGGTCAAGTACCTGCCGCATGGGATTGGGTATGAGCTGCAGCGGCTCTACTTCGACGTCGCCAACGCAGCTTACCGGTCAGCGATCGCGGCGTTAACGGCGCTGGTGCCGCTCTCGCATGTCATGCTCGGCAGCGATTACCCGTACGTGCCAATCGACGTGACTTCCGTCGGACTTACGCGTCTGGGTTTCTCGGCGCGGGAGCTACAGTCGATCCGCCGTGACAACGCGCGAGCGCTCCTGCCTCGGCTGCCGACCTGAGCGTGCAGCGGAGCTCCGAGGAGTGTGCTGCCGACTCCCGCGGGGAATGCCTCCGCGGTCAAGTCAGCGAGGATTCTGCGGAGCCCGTCCGTGCGGCTGCGCCGCGCCGGTCGGATGCGCCTTGTTGCCGCTGTACTCCCACGGCTGGACATCCATGAGAGATCGGAAAGGTTTTTGCGGTCTTCCTTTGACGAGGACATAGGCGGACTCATGTGCAACGCTCACGAATCGTCTGGATCAAAGCGCTCCTTGACGAAATTCGATCGGACCGTCGTCTATAGGGGCATCAAAATCCCCCCCATAAGAGGTCGGCGCTCCGCCACTACTGAAGCCATTCGCGACGCGTTCCGGACGCAGTCCGAGCAGTCGCGTGGCAACACAACGTACAGCTAAGCCGCCCGCCTCCAAGGCCGTTTTCATCAATTGCCCGTTCGACGACGGGTTCAAACCATTTTCCGTGCGATGGTCTTTGCGGTCATCGCATCGGGCTATGAGCCACGATGCGCGCTCGATGCGCCCGATGGAGCGGAAATCAGGGTCAGCAAAATCGCCAAGATGATTGGCGATTGCGATTGGGGCATCCATGATCTGTCGCGGGTCGAGGTCGACGCGTCCGGCGTGCCGCGATTCAACACCGCTATGATGCTGCCCTCTCGGACATCAGCGGCCAGGATGTCGAGGTCCACGGCAACGATCCTGGCCAGGCAATCCGCTGTGTGCGCAACTGGCTCTCAGAGAATCGCGCAACCAACGAGCCGCCACTTCCCGGTGCGGGTGCAATGCGGAGCGACTACGCCAAGTTTCAAGCGGATGCGGGTGCCCTTCTCGATGCCCGGCGTCTCGATCCGCTCGATGAGCTTACGCACAGTGACTTCCTGTTCGCCGTGCGCGATTGGATTACCACACGAGCCAGAGCACCCGCGTAATTGTTGTCCGCATCCATCAATGAACCCAGCGCCATTCGCACAGCCTCGAGAGAAGCTTCGTCGCGCCGAGTCGCATATCCGATCGCTTGGTGCAGCGATCGAACGTTACTTCCGCACTGACTGGTACACCTGCGAGTTCCGGCGGACTCCAGAAGGTCAGCACAGCCTAAACGTAGTGATTCGTGGGCAGCCTGAAGATTTCGGACTGATCGTGGGGGACGCCGTTCATAACCTTCGGGCTGCACTCGATCTGCCTGGAGCTTGCCG
>JASHPX010000101.1 GCA_030037905.1 Gammaproteobacteria bacterium | reverse complement strand
GCTCCACAAGGATAGGAAGTGGAAGAATTTCCTCAAGGGCTTCTTTGACGTTCACGCCGACCGTGCGCGAATCATTGTCACCGGGAGCTCGCGGCTGGACATTACGCGTCGCGGTGGCGACAGCCTCATGGGCCGGTACTTCCTCTTCCGCATGCACCCGTGGAGCGTGGGGGAGTGCGCACGGCAAGCCGTGCCCGAGTCCATGGTGCAACCGCCGACGCCGATCTCGGATAGGGATTGGGATGCGCTCATGGCGAACGGGGGCTTTCCGGAGCCGTTCCTCAAGCGAGATCCGAAGTTCACACGCCGGTGGAGGGCTCTGCGCCAGGATCAGTTGACCAAGGAGGACTTGCGTGAGGTGTCTAGATTGCAGGATCTCGCTGCGATGGAAATCTTGGCATTGATACTTGCCGAACAGTCGGCGCAACAGTTGGTCTATTCGAGCCTGAGCCGCGAGATCGGCATTGCGGCCGATACGGCCCGACGATGGGTGGATTTGCTCGTCCGGCTTCACTACGGGTTTCTGGTGCGGCCCTGGTTCAAGAACGTCGCCAAGTCGCTGCGCAAGGAGCCGAAATGGTTCCTGCGTGATTGGTCGGGTATCGAGGATGCCGGAGCGCGCGCCGAGACTTTCATCGCATGCCATTTGCTGAAAGCCACCGAGGGGTGGACCGACCTGGGGTTTGGGCAGTTCGAGCTGCGCTACCTGCGCGACAAGCTGAAGCGAGAAGTCGACTTCCTGATCGTGCGTGATCGCAAACCGTGGTTCCTCGTGGAGGTCAAGAATGGCGCTGGCAAGCTTTCCGATTCGCTCCGATACTTTCAGGCTCAGACACAGGCTCGTCACGCTTTTCAGGTCGTACTGGACCGGCCTTTTGCGGCCGCTGACTGCTTCACGCGAACTGATCCGGTGATCGTCCCCGCGCGCACATTCCTGAGCCAGTTGCTCTGAGCGCAACGGTACTACAGGCTGCCATCGATATTGCGGAGTGACCCTTGTCGGGCATTTTCATCAGCTACCGTCGCAGCGACAGCCCGGACGCCACGGGCCGCATTTACGATCGCCTCGTCACCGGGTTCGGCAAGGCGCAGGTGTTCGTGCGCATCGAGCTGGAGACCGCGCTCGCCCGCGACATCCCGGTGGTGCCGGTGCTGGTCGGTCATGCGCAGCTGCCGGTTGCCTCGGAGCTGCCGGGTTCCCTGGCATCGCTGGTGTTTCGCCAGTCGATCGAGGTGCGGCCGGACCCGGACTTTCACAACGACGCGACGCGCCTGGTGACGGCGCTGCGGGCGATCCTGGACCCGGCGGCCGCGGCAGAACAAGCGGCTGCCGCGGTCGCACGGTCTGCCCCAGCGACGAGCGCGCAGACGGCTCGACGTCGGGGCTGGATCATTGCGACGGCACGCGGATTGTGTTCGCTTCCGGCCGGTCCGCCGGTCCCCCCGACCTTTATCTGAAGCTTGTGAACGGGGCGGTGGGTGACGAGCAGCCGCTCCTCCGCCCAGGTCAAGTCAAGATACCGGGGCTCCCGACCAGCTGGTCACCGGATGGCCGATTCCTGCTGTATACGTACCCGCAAACTATTGGCACCGATCTTTGGGTCGTCCCGATGGTCGGAGCCCACACGCCCTCGGTGTTCCTGAAGACGCCGTTCGACGCATTGAACGGCGTGTTCTCGCCGGATGGCCGGTGGGTGGCGTACGAGTCGAACGAATCCGGACGATACGAGATTTACGTCCGTCCGTTTCACCCGCCGGGCGCCAAGGACTCGGATGCGGCCTCGGGTGCGATGCAGTGGCAGGTGTCCACCGCGGGCGGCATTGAGCCTGTGTGGCAGCCAAATGGCAAGGAGATCGATTACATCGACCCGTCAGGGGCGATGATGGCGGCGCCGATCACCGCCGGCGCAACCACGCTTGCAGCGGGCACGCCGGTGAGGCTTTTCCAAGCGCATATTACCGGTGGTGGCGAGAATGTACGGCAGGGGTGGGAATATGACGTCGCCCCCGACGGGCGCTTCCTCATCGACACGGTGTCGGAAAGCGCTGCAGCGCCGATCACGCTGATCCTGAACTGGAATCCCGGGGCAACCGCGCAATGAGCGGGGTCCGTCGAGGCGATGCGTTACAGCCGATGGTGGTCGGGACCGGCGTTCTCAACGTAGCAGCAGCACCAGCAGCAGCGCCAGAGCAAGCAGAGCCGCCAGCCCTTGCCAGAAACGCAGCGGCGCGCGCTCGTAGAGCGTGAGGGGCCGCCGCGTCATGACCGGTGCGCGTGCCGGTCCCGCCTCCATCTCCGCCTCGAACTCGCTCATATCGTGAAAGCGCTCCGTGGGATCGATTGCGATCGCGCGACCGAGCGCCGCCTGCAGCCACGCGGGCAGATCCGGGCGCAGGGTGGTGAGTTCCAATGGCCGCTCCCGGGTCGGTGCTGCAGTGGCATCGGAATTGCCATAAGGAAACTCACCGGTGAAGGTGCGGAACAGGGTGATGCCCAGGGCGTAGATATCGGTTGCTTCGTTGCCGGCTTCGCCGATGAACATCTCGGGCGCCACATAGGCCCGGGTTCCGGGAATTTGCTCGGCTGGAAAGTCTTCCAGCCCCCGTATGCGCACGACGCCCAGGTCGATGAGTTTCAATGATCCACCCTGCTCGAGGATCACATTGTCGGGCTTGACGTCGCGATGAATGATGCCATCGCGGTGTAACGCCCCCAGCGCCCGGGCGAGCCGGATCGCAATATTACGGCCTTCCTCGAGACCTACGGACGGCCGGCGGCTCAGTCGCGCCTCCAGTAGCTCGCCGGAATACAAGGGCATGACGGTGTACAAACAGGTTTGCCGCCCGTGAGGTAGCTCGATGACGCGGCCGATTCCGGGGCTATTCACGCGCTCGCCAACCCATGCTTCGCGAATGAATGCAGCACGATGGGCCTGCACTTCCGCCACCCGGGGCTTGGGGAACTTGAGTGCGACCTCCCCGCCCTCGATCTCGTCCTGCGCGGCGAACAGACGGCTGTAGCGACCGTCGGATATCGGCGCTTTGAGCACGAATCCATCGATCGTCTCGCCGCCGAGCGGCACCGGGATGATGGGCAGCTGCAGGATCGCAGCGCCGATGTCCGCAGATTCAGCGGTCGGCAGCTCGATGACGTCCAGCACCAGGGCCGTACAGTTATCATCACCGCCGGATCGCAGCGCGGCTGTGACCAACGCTCGGGCCGTATCGGTGGGAGCCGAGCGATCGCTGAGAATCTCGGCGATGCTCTCATCTCCCAGCCATCCGTGCAGGCCGTCGCTGCACAGCAGAAATCGGTCGTGCCGTGCCATGGGTTGCGCGGCATACTCCAGCCGCACCTCTGGCTCGACACCCAGCGCCCGATAGAGCGTACCCGAGCGATGTGCGCCCGCTGCGCTCACGTGGTCGGTGGTGAGGCAAGTCAGGCGAGTACCGCTCAGTCGATACGCCCGCGTGTCGCCGATATGCACCACGTGAGCCAGGCGGTTACGCAACACCAGGGCGGTGAAGGTGCAGCCCATGCTCGCCAGTTTGGGATCCCGTTGGCCCTCGGAATGCATCCAAGCATTGAGAGCATTCAGGACCCGGGCGGCCGAGCGGTGCACCTCGGTGGTCTCGGGCAGTTCGGACATTCCGTCCAGAAAGCCGCGCACCGCGGTTTCGGCCGCGACTCGACCGCCCTTGGCGCTGCCGATGCCGTCGGCGATCGCGGCGATCACTTCCCGGCGAGGCTCGGGCAGGTCTGCGCCCACGAGCGCTGCGGCGAAGTCCTCATTGTCACGACGCGGCCCTGTCGCCGAGTGGAACCCGACGCTCGCCCTGACGGCCGAAATGCGCTCAGCCATCGCGGTCACTCCACTCTGGCGGCCGTGCACTTGGCGGCCGTGCACTGCCGATGAATCTCGAAGCCGCGCAAAGCAAGGCGCCAGCAGCCTGGCGGCTGGGGGGCGGCGCGAATACACATAGCCTGGATGTCGTCTTCAATTCTCCAGCTTGCACTGATCGTGGAGGAAATAGCCACCCGTGCTCGAGGCGACGATTACGGTGAGCCTTCCGGACTTGCGGTCCAGCGTGTAGTTGCCGCCGTCCCGCGCGTCGTGCCAGATGATCTGCGCGCTGCTGATGCGGGCCGGATTGGAATCCACGGTACTTTTCGCAAAGTCGATCGTGATCCGCCAGCGCGCGCCACTCACCAGATTGGTGCACAAAGCCGTCGTGGGGGGCTGTGCCGCACCGATAGTGGGCAGTGCGATGGCGCCGATCGCGAGCGTCGCGAGCCCGATTCCGGTCACAAACACGTTCGTGGCGGCATGGACATCGCGCGGGTGGATGCGGATGCGCTGTATTTGGCGTGTCTGAAAAATGCCCATGGATACGTCAACTTACATAACCACCGATGCTTACCTAGTGTCATGCGACTGCTGCCGATTCCGATAACCCGGATATTGGATCATTGTTCGCCACGGCCTCGGTATATTTTTTGCACCCGTGCTTCGGCGTCAGCATAGCAGCATAAAAGGGGAGAACTATGCTCGTACCGTCGCCGCAGTGGCTCGATACTGGCGACAACGCCTGGCAGCTGGCGGCTGCCACGTTCGTCGGCCTGCAAAGCATTCCGGGGCTGATGGTGCTCTACGGTGGCATCGTCAAGAAAAAGTGGGCGATCAACTCGGCCTTCATGGCGCTCTACGCCTTCGCCTCGGTCCTGGTAGTCTGGATCTTGCTGGCTTACAACATGTCTTTTGGGCATCAGTGGACGCCGTTTTGGGGCAAGCCACAGCTGGCAACCTCGGCCATGTTCACGACCGGCCAGGCGATCATTCCATCCGCAGCCTCGGGCATGCCTGCGATGGCGTTCCCAATGGCGACATTGGTCTTCTTTCAATTCGTATTCGCCGCCATCACCGTCATCATTCTGGGCGGCTCAGTGCTCGGCCGCATGAGCTTCAAGGCATGGGTGATCTTCTGCCCCGTGTGGATGATCCTGGTCTACACGGTGGGAGCGTATAGCCTGTGGGGAGGCGGCTGGCTTGCCGCCAAGGGTGTCGCCGACTTTTCCGGCGGCTACGTGATTCATCTGGCCGCCGGCATATCAGGCTTCGTCGCCGCAGCGGTGGTCGGCCCGCGCCTGCAGCAGGACCGCGAGCATTTCCCGCCGAACAGCTTGTTGATCACGTTAGTTGGCGCCGGCATTCTGTGGCTGGGTTGGAACGGCTTTAACGGCGGCGACCCGTACTTCGCAAACGCCGATGCGGGAGCCGCCGTACTGAACACCAACGTCGCCACGGCCGTAGGCCTCATCGTGTGGACGCTGATGGACAAGATGGCGTACGGCAAGCCCTCGGTGCTCGGGGCGGTCAATGGCATGATCGCCGGTCTGGTAGCGATCACCCCGGCCGCCGGCTACGTGGATGGCTGGGGCGCGATCATCATTGGAGTGTGCGCCGGGATCCTCCCCTGGCTTGCGATGAACAAGCTCCAGAAGACCAAGCTGCTCATGAAAGTGGACGATACGCTGAGCGTATTCTCAACGCATGGCTGCGCTGGTCTCATGGGCGGGCTGCTCACCGGCATCCTCGCCAACCCGAAAATGCTCGAGTATATCGGTACCGGCAAGGATGCCCCTGGTGTGAGCGTGACGGGCTGGGCCTACGGCAGCTTCCATCAATTCGTGCTGCAGATCGAAGGAGCGGCGTTCATCATCGTGTACAACATCATCGCCACCTACATCATCCTCAAGGTGATCTCATTCTTCACGCCGCTGCGTATGGATGAGGCCATGCTGAAGGTGGGAGACGATGCGGTGCACGGTGAGACCGCCTATGCGATCGGCACCGAAGGGGATTAGTCGGCTACACCGAAGGGGACTGGTCGGCTACGCTGGCACGCAGCCACTCGAGCGCCGCGCTGATGCATCCGCAGTGAGCCTCAGCGCGGCGCTTCCCCAAGGGCCGGTTATCGCTGTCGTCTAAACAGCAACCACACGCTCAGCAGGTGCAGCAGTCCGCAGCAGGAGATGGTCAGCAGCACGGCCAGCGGCCGTGTCAGCGGTGGCGGCAGCGTGGCGATCAGAATCAGCTCGAGGGCCACGCTGACCGCCCAGCGCCTGATGTAGAGCGGTAGGGAGCTCGAGAGCTCCCGGTTGTATCGCCACGCTGCGGCTCGTTCCAGCGCACTGCCCCGCCCAACATCGCGGTAGGCAGCAAATGGCCAGAAATAGGCGATCAGCGCTTTCACACCAGCCCCCGGGCCCGCCATAATCGAAGGCACTACGGATCCATTGGGGGCTTTTGGATACTAGCGCCGTTCGGCCGCGCCTGAACAGAAGGGACCTATACATCGATTAAACCATCATTATTGAGAATTGCTGCCGCCTCCGGTTCTCAGACGCGAGCATCACCGCTGGTTATCATCGCAAGGCATGAGAACGCTCACGCTACGCAGCATGCAGCAGCCGTCATATCTGGACACGCTGCTGTATTCGTTGGTGATGGAGTTGGGCGTAATCCCCGCAGACGCCTATCCCGTGCGTGAGCCTGAAAAGCTCCCGCCCCCTTTGAGACAGCTCGTCGGGATGGCCACCCATGTTGGGCAGAGTTGGGGGTGCTGGACCGATGAACATCGTCATTGGCTATTCATTGCCGAGCTGCCTCTGACCCGCGGCAGACCCGTGCTGCAACTCGATCGGTACAACGAGCAGGGTGACCTGCGGGACACCAGCAATTGGTACTGCGACGATACGGATCGATGGCATCGGGTCACCTGAAGTTGCCCCGCTTTCATGGACGCCTCAGAGTTCACCCTGGAGGGTCCGACGATGGCGAAGTCCAAGATGGCAAACCGGTATACGCCGGAGTTTAAACAGCAGATGGTCGAGCTGGTGCGAGCCGGCCGCAAACCGGTGCAATTGAGCAAAGAGTTTAAGTGTTCGGTCTGGTCGATCCGCG
>JASHPX010000100.1 GCA_030037905.1 Gammaproteobacteria bacterium | reverse complement strand
CCGGGTCCCGGCCCCCCCTCCACGCGCCGCTCGTGCCCCGGGTGCGCGACGCGCGCCACGCGCGCCACGCACGCGTCCCTCGACTCCGAGCCCGATCACGGATCACTTCGCGCTTGCGGGGATTTTTTTCTACGGCAAGGTGGCTACGCAGGGGCAGTTCAATTCCGGCAAGGGAGTGCCCGGTACGCCTTTCAGCGCCGAGCACACGCTCGGGCTCGCAGATCGCACCAGTCAGGCGCAGGCGGAGCTGATGTTCCGCCTCGAGCAACGCAGCCGCCTGCGCATGGATTTCCTGGATCTGCGCCGCACGGGCCAGACGCAGCTCGATCAGCCGCTGCAGTTCGGTGACCAGCTGTTCGCCGCTCACCAGGTGCTGCAGTCCGAAGTGGACTGGCGGCAGACCGACTTTACGTATACCTATTCATTCCTGCGCACTGATCGCGTCGAGCTCGGCGCTGGCGCGGGCGTGCACCTGCTGCAGGCCGAAGCCTCCGCGCAGGTCCCCAACACTCCGCTGCGCGAGGTCTATAGCGCCGCCGGACCGTTCGCGACACTCGCGCTCGACGGCACCGTACGTCTGGCGCGCTATTGGGCGCTGTCGGCTCGCGGCCAGTACCTGAAGGTGACGGTTGATTCCACCACCGGAATGCTGGGCATCTATCACGCCGATCTGCAGTATCGCTGGCGGCCGAACTTGGCCGTCGGCGCCGGCTACGAGTACGAGCGCGTCGAGGTGGACCTGCTGCACGCGGATCCTTCCGGCTATGTGCAGCTCGAGATCAATGGACCGGAGTTGTTTGCGCGGCTGAGCTTCTGAGATGCTGGGCGAGGAAGCGCGCCAGCAGCGCGACGGTCGCCGGATCGCGCAGCGGTGCGCTATGGGCGAGTCCCTCGGCGACGTACAGCCGCGCCTCGGGCAACTGCGCCTCGGGCGGCCGCGCATCGAGTAGCCGCGCCTCGAGTAGCCGCGACAGGATCTGTCGCGCGTGCTCGAGCGGCACGAGCTCATCGGCGCCGCCATGAACCAGCAGCACGGGCACGCGTACCTGCGGCGCCAACAGCAGCGCCGAGTATTGTTCGGGCTCGCGGCCATAGCGGCGCAGAAATAGCGCTCGCAGGCGTCGCGTTACGTCAGCACGCAGCCCCATGGCAATGACGAAGGAGTCGAACAGGTAGCCGACGTCGCGTGGCATGCCCACGAATGCCGCCGCGCGCACGGTGGTTGCCTCGCCGCTCTCAACCAGCCAGCCGAGCGCGGCCATGGCTCCGAAGGAATGCGCCAGCAGCCCATCGATCGGGCCGCAGCTCGCGTGCACCGCGCTGAGCGCATCACGGAAGCGCTGCAGATCCGCCTGCCGGCCGGCAGAGCGACCGTGTGCCGGCGCATCGCAGGCCACGACCCGCAGGCCGGCATCGCGCAGCGCCTCGATCACCAGCTGCAGGCGTGCCGCGTGTGAGATCCAGCCGTGCAGCACCATGACGGTCGGGCCGGGTCCATCCCATTCGTAGATCTCTACGCGACCGCTCGCGCTGCGTACCCGACGGCAGCGCGCGCCGGCGAGAAAGTGCCGCTCCATCGCGCTGACCGGACGCGCGAGAGGTGTGAGGAACAGATACGCCGCAAAGCGCGCCGCGAGCGCGGGGCTGAGCGCGCTCAAGCATCGGAACGCCGCGCGGGCGCGCCGCCGCAGCGCGGGCGTCAGCCCGGGCACGATGCGTTCAGCGGGCGGCAGGTCACCCGACGCCGGAGCCGGCGCAGCGCCGCTGGGTACGCTCATCGATGCGCGAAGGCGCGGTGGCCGATGTCGTGCCGGTATTGGCGGCCGGCAAAACGCACGCGCTCGGCGAGCGCATAGGCCTGGGATTGCGCCTCCTCGATGCGCTCGCCGAGTCCGACCGTACACAGCACACGCCCGCCGCAGGTGACGATGCGCTCGCCGCGGCGGCGCGTGCCGGCGTGAAATACCTTGCCGGGCAGGCGCGCGGCCTCGTCGAGTCCCTCGATCACATCGCCCGTGCGTACGCTGTCCGGATAACCCGCCGCGGCCAGCACTACCCCGAGCGCACAGCGCTCGTCCCACTGAGCGCGCACCTGGTGCAACCGCCGTTCGAGCGCGGCCTCGCACAGCTCGGTGAGGTCGCTGCGCAGCCGTGCGAGCAGCGGCTGCGTTTCAGGATCTCCGAGACGGCAGTTGAATTCCAGCACCCGTGGAGTGCCATCTGCACCGATCATGAGCCCCGCATACAGAAATCCCGTGTAGGGGGTGCCCTCCGCAGCCAGCCCGGCGATCGTCGGCTCGATGATCTCGCGCATCACGCGTGCGTGCAGGACCTCGTCCAGTACGGGGGCGGGTGAATAGGCGCCCATGCCGCCGGTATTCGGCCCGGCATCGCCATCCAGCAGGCGCTTGTGATCCTGTGAGCTCGCCAGTGGCAGCACGTGCTCGCCGTCGGCCATGACGATGAAGCTGAGTTCCTCGCCCGGCAGGTATTCCTCGATGACGACCTCGGAGCCCGCCGCCCCGAAGCGACCGCCGAACATGTCGCGCGCGGCCGCATCGGCCTCGGCAGCGCTCGCGGCGATGATCACGCCCTTGCCGGCGGCGAGGCCGCTCGCCTTGACCACCAGTGGCGCGCGCTGTGCCTGCACCCATGCCGCATCGTACGTGGCCGCCGTGAAGCGCCGCCACGCCGCTGTGGGAATCCCGTGCCGCTGCATGAATTGCTTGGCGAAGACCTTGGAGCCTTCCAGCCGCGCGTTCGATCGCTGCGGCCCGAAGCAGGCGAGACCCGCGGCCACGAAGGCATCGACCACACCCGCCACCAAGGGCGCTTCCGGGCCCACGATGGTGAGCGCCGGTTGCTCCTGACGGGCGAGCTGCAGCAGCGCCGGCACGTCCTGCGCTTGCACCTCGACGTTGCGCACGCGTGGCTCGCTCGCGGTGCCTGCGTTGCCGGGCGCCACCAGCACCTCGGTGACGCGTGCCGCCCGGGCGCATGCCCAGGCGAGCGCATGCTCGCGACCGCCCCCGCCAATGACGAGCACCTTCATCGCATTGCTTCAGTGGCCGTAGTCAGTGCCGGAAGTGACGAATTCCTGTGACGACCATCGCCATGCCATGTTCGTCGGCCGCCGTGATCACTTCGGCATCGCGCCGCGACCCGCCAGGCTGGATGACCGCACTGATGCCGTGGGAGGCGGCGACGTCGATGCCGTCGCGGAACGGAAAGAACGCGTCCGAGGCCATGGCGGCACCGCGCAGGGGTAGCTTGGCATCCGCGGCCTTGAGCGCCGCGAGCCGCACGGCGTACACGCGACTGGTCTGTCCCCCGCCGACGCCGAGCGTTGCGCGCTCGCGCGCCAGCACGATGGCATTGGACTTCACGAACTGCACGGTTTGCCAGGCGAACAGCAGATCGGCGAGCTCGTGCGTCTGCGGCGCGCGGCGGCTGACCACCTCGAGGTCGGCCGCATCGATGCGCGCGACGTCGCGTTGCTGCAGCAGCAGGCCGCCGCGCACGGTGCGCAGCTCCACTTCCTCATCGGTTTCCGCGCCGAGCTCGCCGGTCTGCAGCACACGCAGCTGTGGCCGGCCCGCGAGCGCGGCGAGCGCCTCCGGCTCCACCGCCGGGGCCGCGATCAGCTCGACGAACTGCTGCGCGAGGATCGCCTGCGCGCAGCTGCCTTCCAGGGGCCGATTGAAAGCGATGATGCCGCCGAAGGCCGACTCGGGGTCGGTGCGATAGGCGCCGCGGTAGGCCGCGAGCGCATCCTCGCCGAGCGCAACCCCGCAGGGATTGGCATGCTTGACGATCACACAGGCCGCATCGGCGAATTGGCGCACGCACTCGATGGCGGTGTCGGCGTCGGCGAGGTTGTTGTAGGACAGCTCGCGCCCCTGCAGCAGCCGCGCCGTGCCGACGGAGGCACCGCGCGCCCCGGGGTGCCGATAGAAGGCCGCGCGCTGATGTGGATTTTCGCCGTAGCGCAGCTCGAGCTGCCGCTCATAGCACAGCACCAGCTGCTCGGGAAACTGCGCGGCCTCGTCCTGCTCTCGCCGGCTGAGCCACTCGGCGATGCGCGCATCGTACTGCGCGGTGTGCGCGAACGCCTTGGCTGCGAGCCACGCGCGCGTGTCGATCGAGGTCTCACCGGCGGATTCGAGCTCCGCGAGCACCTGCTCGTAGTCGTCCGGATCGACCAGCACGGTCACTTCGGCGTGATTCTTGGCCGCGGAACGCAGCATCGCAGGGCCGCCGATGTCGATCTGCTCGATCGCTTCCTCGAAGCTCACGTCGGGTCGCGCGACCGTGGCGGCAAACGGATAGAGATTCACGGCGAGCAGGTCGATCGGCAGGATGCCATGCTGCTGCATGACCGGCGCATCCAGCTCGCGCCGTCCGAGCAATCCTCCATGCACGCGTGGATGCAGCGTCTTCAGCCGTCCGCCCATCAGCTCGGGAAAGCCGGTGTAATCCGCGACCTCGCGGACCGGCAGCCCCTCGGCGGCGAGTGCCGCGGCGGTGCCGCCGGTGGACAGCAGCTCCACGCCGCGCTGGTGCAGCTGCTTCGCGAAGCTCGCCAATCCGCGCTTGTCGGAGACCGACAGCAGCGCTCGGCGGATCGTCGCCATTACTCGGATAGGCCGAGCGCGCGCAGTTTCTTTCGCAGCGTGCCGCGGTTGATGCCGAGGATCACCGCGGCACGGCTCTGGTTGCCGGACGCGTAATCCAACACCGCACGAAACAGTGGTTCTTCGACCTCGTGCAGCACCATGTCATACAGCCGCGCAGGGCGGTGTCCATTCAGACTCGCGAAGTATTCGTACAGGGCGCGCTCCGTGTGCCCGCGCAGCGGCAGCTCCTTGCCACGCACGGCCGATCCGGCAGCGCGGAAATTGCCGCTGCTGCGAATGCCGTCCGTTCTGCCGTTGCCGTTGATTTTTACGCCGGTGTCGTTCGCTTTCGCGCTGATTGTGGCCATGGATCGCCTGTTTCGCCCGGAGTTGTTGTGCATGCGCGGATCTCCCCCGCTTTCTGCCCGAGGACGGCCGCGCATATTTTACGCCGCCTCGAGTCGCGTCCATTCCTCGAAGCCCCGGCGCGCCACAGCGAACTGTGAGGCCGAGTCCTCGGCGGCCATCAGAGTCGGCCGCAGCGCCTCGATCTGCGCATGCTGCCGGCAATACCAGCCGAGGTGCTTGCGTGCTACGCGGAGTCCCGTGTATTCGCCGTAGAACGCGTACAGTGATTCGAGGTGCTGAAGAATGATCTCTGTCTTGGACGCGCGCAAGAGTGGCGCGGGCAATTTACCTTCGACGAGGTATGCATTGACATCGCGAAAAATCCATGGTGCGCCCTGCGCCGAGCGACCGATCATTACTCCTCGAGCTGCCGTGAAATCAAGTACTGCGCGTGCGCGCGCCGGCGTATCGATATCACCATTCGCGAGCAGTGGAATGTCCAGGGCGCTGCGCGCCGCGCGTATCGTGTCGTATTCCGCACTGCCACGGAAATGATCGGCTCGAGTTCTGCCGTGAATGGCCAGCGCCGCGACGCCGCACGCTTGTGCGATCTGCGCCACGCGGGCCGCATTGCGTCGCGCCGGGTCCACACCGGTGCGGATCTTGAGCGTCACGGGCACGCTCACGCAGGCCACCACCGCGTCGAGGATGCGCCGGACCAGATCCTCGTCCGCGAGCAGCGCCGAGCCCGCGTCGCGATTGCAGACTTTGCGCGCGGGACAGCCCATGTTGATGTCGATGATCTGCGCGCCGAGCTGCACGTTGAGGCGAGCCGCCGTGGCGAGCTCCGCCGGCTCGCTGCCTACCAGCTGTACGACGCGTGGCTCTGGCTCCCCGTCGTGGTCCATGCGTCGCCGCGACTTGGCGCTCGTCCACAGGCGCTGATCGGCGCTGAGCATTTCCGCCGGCGCGAGCGCCGCGCCGAAGCGGCGACACAGGATGCGGAACGGACGATCCGTGACGCCGGCCATCGGCGCGAGCACGGCTCGCCCGTGCAGCTCGTGTGGCCCGAGGAGCCAGGCCTGCGACTGTCGCGTCACGAGGCGCGTCGCAGTGCGCGCGCGGCGCGCGTCACGGTGCGCGTCACAGTGCGCCGTTTTCGGATCCGGCGGCATTGGCGTCGCCGGCGCAGTGAATGAGGCCCTTCAGATCGCGCAGGCACACGTCCAGCTCGAAGCTGGCGCTGTCGGCGCTGGGGTCGCGCACCTGCACCTCGGTGTCGACGCGCTTGTCACTGCCCAGAAACGCCGCGGGGGCATGTCCCGGCGGCCAGTAGTCGGTTGGCGCCAGATCGCGCTGCGCGACACGCCGGCCGTAGCGATCGAGCAACGTGAGTCGCAGCAACGGCACGGGCTGTGCGCGGGAGGCGTGATTCGCCAGCGAGAAACGCACGAGAATGGTCTGGCGCTTCCCGGGCTCGAACTCCGCCCCTTGCTGGCGCACCTCGTAGGCACTGAGATCCCAGTGTGGAGCTATGGGCGCGCCGATGGCGGCGTACAGTCGCCTCACGGGGGCGCCCCAGACCGCGGAGCTCGAGAGCTGATTGCGCCAGTGATGCAGTGCCTGCAGGATCAACAGCAGGCCGAGTACGACGCAACCCGCGATCCACGCCCAGCGGTACGGCAGGCTGGGCTCTGTGAAACTGGGGACGTACAGATCGGCCGCCGCCGCCGCATCCTCGCCAGGCTCGGCCGGGTCCGACTCGCTGTCCAGCGGCTCATCGAGCGCGCGATCATCGAGCACTGAATCGTCGGGCAGCGCCTGCTCCTCGAAGGCGAGATCGCCGTGAGAAGCGCGAGCTCTCGGAGCCTGCGGCGCCGGTGTGCGAGTCGCAGAGCCGCGACGAGACGGCAGCGGCGCGCGCGCGGAGGGCAGACGCGCCGATGGCGTGCGCGGCGGGGCGCTGTGCGTGTCCAGCGATGCAGGCTGCACTGCGCCGGTGACTTGGCTCATCCGCCGCGTGAAGATTTCCAGCTCGTCGAGCGGCTTATCCGGAACTTCCGCCTGCGACTGCGAGACACCGTCGCCCTCGAGCACGATGTTCTCGATCGTACGAGTGGGTCCGCTCGACGACTCGGGGGTATCGTGCAGCGGCTCGCTGTGCTTCTCGCCCGCCGGCTGCAGAGGTGGCTCGTCCTCATCCAGGCTCAGGCCCAGAGTTTTGAGCACCAGCTCGAACTGATCGATCGCCTCGGTATCGGCCAGCGTCTGCGGCGGATCAGCGCTGGAGGAATCGATACGCGCTGGCTCGCTGCGCGCGGCCGCAGCTGCGACGGTGCCGCGCGCCGCTGGCGGGGCAGACACGGGATTCGTGGCGTTCGGCGGCTTCGCGGGTTTCGCAGGGCTCGCAGCGGTGGGCGGCTTCGCCGGGTTTGCCGAGCTCGTCGGGTTCACGCGGCTCGCGGGGTTCGTGGGGCTCGCGGGGTTCGTGGGGCTCGTGGGGTTCGTGGGGCTCGTGGGGTTCGTGGGGCTCGCTGGGTTCGCGTGGCTCGCGGCGTTCGGGCGGCTCGCGGGGCTCACGGGATTCGCGGGGCTCGCGGGATTCGCGGGGCTCGCGGAGCTCGCGCGGTTCGCGGCATTCGGGGCAGTGGATGTCGCGGCTGCCGGCGAAGGTGCCGCGCGCGGTGCTGCTGCAGTTCGGGGCGCGGCGACGTCGGTGCTGCGCCGGCCGAGCGCGGATGCGGGGCCGGCGGCAGGCGCAGCGGCGGACCCCGATACGGAGGGCTGTGGTGCGCGCGCGGGCTGTGGCTGTGGCGTAGCCGCCGAGGCGTTGGGCTGACCCGTATCCGGAACGGCGGAAGAGATCGCGCGCGTGATCTGCGAGTTTGAAGCGGGATCGGCCTGCGGGATGGTTGGAGCCCCGACATCGACATCCGGGGGGGCGTCGGATAGCTTCAGCAGCGCATTGAAGACGTTGGAACAGCGACCGCAACGCACATAGCCCTGGCCAATGCGCAGGTCATTGGCTGTGACCGCGAGCGTCAGGGTGCATTTGGGGCAAACCGTGAACATCGCTCAAGATCGACCGCTGCGTCAGTGGCGGGTGCCGCCGAGCGCCACCCACCCGTCGCGCTGCGCGAACCGGTGCATATCAAACCACTTTCCGAATGCCGTCGCCATGTCCGTCTCTTCCTGCGCGAGGATACCGGCCAGCAGCAACCGTGCGCCGCTGTCCAGCAGCGCCGCAAACTGCTCAGACAGCTGCATCAATGTAGCGCCCAGGATATTGGCAAGCAGTACCTGACAGCCCGGCGGGATGTCCGCGGCGCGCTCGCACAGCTGCAATCGGTCGCTCAGCCCGTTATCTGCGGCATTCTGCTGCGTGGCGAGCAGCGCCTGTGGATC
>JASHPX010000099.1 GCA_030037905.1 Gammaproteobacteria bacterium | reverse complement strand
TTTCAAGCTGCCCGCGCGAGGCGGGGTGGGAAGGATAGGTCTATGTTGCTGAAGGAAGTATGCACACTCGATGTGGTTTGCTGTGGTGTCGATATGCGTGTAACCGCTGCCGCGCAGCTTATGCGCACCCATCACGTCGGTGATCTGGTGCTGGTCCAGGATCCCGAGGAGGAGCGGGTGCCGCTCGGTGTGATCACGGATCGTGATCTGGTGGTCGAGGTGCTTGGTAATGGCCGCGACCCGGCCACCACGGCCCTGGGCAGTCTCATGCATCGGCCGGTGGTGATCGCCAACGAGAAGGAGGATACCGCGGTAGTCCTCGAGCGCATGCGCACGCACGGCGTGCGCAGAGTTCCTGTCGTCGATGCACACGGTGCGGCCGTGGGAATCATCACGCTCAATGATCTGCTGAAGGTTCTCGTCGATGAGGCTGCGGCGCTCGTGGAGATCATGTCGCGGGGCCAGGACCGTGAGCGCCGCACGCGTCGTTCGCCTCTCGGCGGCTAGCGGCTTGCATCGGCGGCTCATCAATGAGCCCGCTCTTAGAGCCCGCGTGCGAGCCGCTCGTGGATCCAAGCGAGCCGCCCCGCATGTGCGGGCTCGCCCCCGGCATCTGCCGGGACCGGGCTGCCTATCGGCTAATCCGCACAACTACGGACGCGCTGTCGACTTCCTGTGACTTAACCTATGGCTGATGATTCAGGGAGTCTGATAATGAACGAACCGGTAGGCGAAGCCCGCATCGGGCAATGGTATCGACACACGGACAAAGGGGAGGAGTTCGTAGTGACCGCGCGCGACGAGCAGGCGGGTACGATCGAGGTACAATCCTTTGACGGAGATCTCGACGAAATCGACGAGAGCACGTGGGGTATTTTGCCTCTGGAGTTAGCACCGGCACCCGAAGATTGGACCGGGCCAGCCGATTTGGACGCTGGCGTCGAAGACGACTACAGCGAGGCCAATATGATCCGGAGCGGTTCGAGCGGGCCGCTCAAAGCTCTGGCGGGCGGTCCGGAGATCTGGGAGGCAAGTGAACGGAGTTTCGGGGACTGAATGCAGCACGCATCTCGTCGTCGACCATCGGCGCCGGAGATCGTACTGGCCGTCCGCTTAAAACTGCGGCTCTGGGGCGGTGGCTTCCTTCTTCGGCTCGGGCTTTTCTGTCATCGTCGCCTCGGTCAGCAGTAGGATGCCGGCCACGGAGACCGCATTTTCTAGGGCTACCCGTACTACTTTGGTGGGATCGACGATGCCGGCCTCAAGTAGGTCGACGTACCGTTTGCGCGCTGCATCGAAGCCGAGGTTACCCCCGCCGTCGATCATGCGGGCGACCACAACGCCTCCATCGACTGCAGAGTTCTCGGCGATCTGACGGGTAGGGGCCTCGAGGGCTCGCTTGAAGATCTGTACGCCGGTGCGCTCATCGCCCTCGCACTGCCTCTCCAGCTGGTCGATCGCCGGAATGCAACGCAGGAGCGCGAGGCCCCCTCCCGGGACAATGCCTTCGGCCACTGCTGCCTTGGTCGCGCTGATCGCATCCTCCAACGCTTCCTTTCGAGCCTTCATCTCCGCCTCGGCCGGGGCACCGACCCGGATTACCGCCACGCCGCCTGACAGCTTGGCGAGCCGTTCCTGCAGTTTCTCGCGGTCATAGTCGCTCGTGGCTTTGTCGATTTCATGGCGAATCTGCGCGATCCGTGCATCAATCGCCTTGCGATCGCCGCTCCCCCCGATGAGGGTCGTGGTCTCAGCATCAACTAGCACCCGGCGTGCGCGTCCGAGCTGCTGCAGCTGTACGTTTTCGAGCCGCACGCCCAGCTCCTCCGAGATCAGCGTGCCGCCGGTTAAGACCGCCATGTCCTGCAACATGGCTTTGCGTCGGTCCCCGAAGCCCGGAGCCTTGACGGCGGCGCTCTTTAACACCCCGCGCATCTGGTTAACCACCAGCGTGGCGAGCGCCTCGCTTTCAACGTCGTCAGCCACGAACAGGATCGGCCGACCGCTCTTGGCCGCCTGTTCCAACAGTGGAATGAGGTCTTTGAGGATATTGATTTTCCGGTCTGTCAGCAGGATGTACGGCTCCTCCATCACGGCTTGCATGTTTTGTGCGTCCGTAACGAAGTAGGGTGACAAGTAGCCGCGATCGAACTGCATGCCCTCCACCACCTCCATGACAGTTTCGGTGGTCTTGGATTCTTCGACCGTGATCACGCCGTCGCCGCCCACCTTATCCATGGCTTGCGCGATAAGCTCGCCGATGGCCGGATCGTTGTGGGCAGAGACGGTGGCCACCTGGGCCTTTTCGGTGCGCGAACTCACCGGTCTAGACAACGCCTTGAGCGCCTCGACGGCGCTCTTGAGCGCACGATCGAGTCCGCGTTTGATGTCGATAGCGCTCGCCCCTGCGGTGACATTACGTACTCCCTCGGAAAATAGCGCATGCGCCAGTACCGTTGCGGTGCTGGTGCCGTCACCCACCAGCTCGCCAGTCTTCTCCGCAGCCTGTCGCAGCATTTGGGCGCCGAGGTTCTCGGCTGCATCCTCCAACTCCAGCTCTTTGGCGATGGTGACGCCGTCGTTGCAGACGATCGGTTGGCCCCACTGTTTCTGGATGAGGACCGACTTGGATTTCGGACCGAGGGTGATACGCACGGCGTCGGCGAGTGCGGTGGCGCCATGCAGGATCTTCTCTCGCGCGGCCGACCGAAAAAGGAGTGCCTTGTGTGCCATCAGGGCTGTACTTCCAGATGATCGATGATCTGCAAGACACCAGGTGCCTGCCAGGCGGCGGTCTCGGCTTGCATTCGCTCATCCCATGAGTGCACGCGCCCTTCCAGGGTCACGGTGCCGTCCGCGCTCTTGACCGTAATATTGCTTGCGTCGAGCTGCGCACGACGACGGATTGCATCCTGGATGCGATTTTGCACGTCGTTGGCCGACGCCTGAGAGTTCACGACAATATTGTTGGTGATGCCCTTAACGCCCGGCAGGTGCACGAGTGCATCTTCGGCTGCCTGCCGCTGGTATTGCAGAACCACTTCGCCCTCGAGCAGGATCCAGCCACTCTGCACCACCAGCTTGAGCCTGTCGGCCGGTACTGAGACGTTGGTGCGCAGAGCAGATTCGGCGACATCGGCAATCTCAGCGTCGGTACGTCGATTGCTCGCGGGCGGCTCAACCACGATGTCGTTGGCGACCGCGCGCACGCCAATCACGCTTTGGGCGGCCTGCTCGGCTGCGCGTCGCTGTGCGTAACTGTCCACATAGCCGCTAAGGGCCACGATGCCGTTTTTCACTCCCACGCCGATCTGACGCGAATCGATGCGGGTATCCCAATCGAGCTCAGCTTCGACATCGTGGCGTAGCTGGAAGTCCGCAATGGTCATGTCGGAATCTCCTCGGGCTATCTTTGCGATGGCTTCGCCGGGCAGTTAAGCCTTGTAGCGGCCGTTATGGAATACGCGAAAACCGCAACGACCTAGTGAAATGCCCGAATGGGCGGTCGTGCCCGTGGGGTCCTAGTCTCTAATGATTAACTGGAGACTGCCATGGCCGAAGCCGCTTACCGCTATATCCGCTTCTTTCGTGACGTCGGAATCGATGACGTGCCGCTGGTGGGAGGCAAGAACGCAGCACTCGGCGAGATGTATCGCGAGCTGACGACGCAGGGGATCCGCATTCCGAACGGTTTTGCGATCACCGCTGACGCCTACCGCTACCTGCTCGATGAAGCACAGGGATGGCAAGCGCTGCATGCTGCACTCGATGGGCTCGATCCCAACGACAGCAAGGATCTGGCTGCCCGAGGTCAGCGCGCGCGCAAAATCATCCTCGATGCCCCACTGCCGTCGCCCCTGCGCACGGAGATCTTGCGTGCCTACGCCGAGTTACGCACCGAATACGGTGACGCCTTCAGCGTCGCGGTACGCAGCTCCGCCACTGCCGAAGATCTGCCTACGGCGAGTTTTGCGGGGCAGCAGGATACCTACTTGAACGTACATGGCGAGGAGGCGCTGCTGAAGGCCTGCCAGCGGTGCTTTGCGAGCCTGTTCACCGATCGTGCCATCCACTACCGGGTGGATCAGCACTTTGATCACTTCAAGGTCGCGCTTTCGATCGGCGTCATGAAGATGGTCCGCTCTGATCTGGCAGCCAGCGGCATCATGTTCTCGCTGGATACCGATAGCGGCTTTCGCGATGTGGTGCTGATCAGCGCCTCCTACGGACTTGGTGAGAACATTGTGCAAGGCAATGTCGATCCGGACGACTTCTACGTATTCAAACCCACGTTAGAGCGCGGCTTTCGGCGGGTACTGCGCCGGGAGCTCGGCGGCAAGGAGATGAAGCTGATCTACGGCGAGGGGGCGGCGACGACGCGCAATGTACAGACCTCAGCCGAGGAGCGTGCACGTTTTTGCCTCACCGATGACGAAGTGGTCCAGCTGGCCGAATACGCTGTGCGCATCGAGCGGTACTTCAGCGCGCGCGCGGGTCATGCGGTGCCGATGGATATCGAATGGGCGAAGGACGGCGCGGACGGTCAGTTGTACCTGCTGCAGGCCCGTCCGGAGACCGTGGCCTCACAAAAGGTCACCGGTACGATGGAGGAATACCATTTGCGTGGCCACGGAACGCCGCGCCTGCAGGGCTTGGCCATCGGCAGCCGCATCGGTCATGGCCGTGCCCATGTGATCGCCTCGACCCAGCAGATGGACGAATTCCGCGATGGGGAAGTGCTGGTGACCGACAACACGACGCCCGATTGGGAGCCGATCATGAAACGGGCTGCGGCCGTTATTACCAATCGCGGTGGCCGAACGTGTCACGCGGCGATCGTCGCGCGCGAGCTGGGCATTCCAGCGATCGTGGGTAGTGGGCGCGGCAGCGAGGTGCTGCATACCGGCGAGGAACTTACCGTCGACTGCAGTGCAGGGGAGGTTGGCCACGCCTACGCCGGGCTGCTGCCCTTCGACGTCGAACAGATCGATGTGCGGTCACTACCCCGCACGCGCACCGAGCTGATGCTGATCCTGGGTAATCCAGACATCGCCTTTCAGATGAGTTTCTTGCCCAATGGCGGAGTCGGGCTGGCGCGCATGGAATTTATCGTGACCGAGTATGTTAAGGCACACCCGATGGCGCTGCTGCATCCCGAGAGGGTTGTCGATGCCATCGAGCGCGCGGAACTCGCACGGTTAACGCAACGCTATCGGCAGCCGGCCGATTTCTTCATCGAACGTCTCTCGGAAGGCATTGCCATCATCGCTGCAGCGTTTTATCCAAAACCTGTGATCCTGCGGCTGTCCGACTTCAAGAGCAACGAGTACGCGAGTCTCCTTGGAGGCCGCGGGTTCGAGCCGACCGAGGACAATCCGATGCTTGGCTTTCGGGGGGCGTCTCGCTATTCCCACCCGGCCTATAAGGAGGGCTTCGGGCTGGAATGCGCGGCGATCAAACGGGTGCGCGGCGAGCTGGGGCTCAAGAACCTCAAAATCATGGTGCCTTTCTGCCGGCGTGTCCCCGAGGCTGAGCGCACGCTTGCGACGCTGCGCGAGTTCGGCTTGACGCGCGGTGAGGATGGACTCGAGGTCTACGTGATGTGCGAGATCCCTAATAACGTGCTACAGATCGATGCCTTCGCGCAGCACTTCGATGGCTTCTCGATCGGCTCGAACGATCTGACCCAGCTCACGCTCGGGGTCGATCGCGACTCGGAGCTGGTGGCGTTCGACTTCGACGAGCGCGACGAGGGGGTCAAGCAGCTGCTGCGGCTCGCGGTCGAGGGCTGCCGGCGCAACGGCCGCCATTCGGGTATCTGTGGCCAGGCGCCTTCGGACTATCCGGAGATCGCCGAGTATCTGGTGCGCTTGGGGATCGATTCGATCAGCCTGAATCCCGACAGTGTGGTGGCGACGTTGCGGCGTGTGGCCGCACTCGAGCAATCGCAGCAATCGCCCGTCGGGCAGCCGCGTCTCGAGCATCTCGAGCGCGCGAGCTAGGCGCTGCCATCCATGCAGGAAGTTGCATACGTGAGTAACAATATGAGCATTCCCGTGGCGGTTTCCGCGCGTCACGTCCATCTGACCGAGCACAGCATCGCAACGCTATTCGGAACCGGCCATGTTCTACGTATGCATGCGCCACTGAATCAACCCGGTCAGTTCGCTGCCGAGGAGACCGTCACGTTGGTGGGCCCCAAAGGGAGCCTTGCGCACGTGCGCATCGTGGGTCCGCCGCGAGAGGAAGACCAGGTAGAGATCTCGCGCACCGATGAAATCGCCCTCGGTCTGGACGCGCCTGTGAGGATGTCCGGGGAGTTGGCGCATACGCCGGGGATCTGCCTGGTTGGACCCGCGGGGCGCCTCACACTCGACCACGGTGTGCTACTTGCGCAGCGCCATGTGCATATGAGCCCGGCAGAGGCGGCGGAGCTGGGCTTGCACGATCGGCAGCTCGTACGGGTGGCGGCAGGTAGCCACGAACGGGCGCTGATCTTTGACGACGTGATCGTACGGGTCTCACCCCATTACCGATTAGAGCTGCATCTGGACACCGATGAGGGCAATGCGGCCGGCGTGAGTCCGGGGGATCGGGCGCTGCTGTTACCGGCAACGGGCGGGAGCAGTGGGGGGCTTGCAACGACCGAGGGGCTTTCTGAGACGAGCGCTTCGCGCCTATAGCCGCAGACACCCTCGCGTTCGATCGTCTCGACCGCGCATAAGTGATTGCTCCAAATGGCTGGCCTGCATCACCCCACAATAGTGAATTTGCATGATAAGACCCTCTCGCCCCGATCGGACACCCGCTTACCCCGGAAGCCAAGCCGATGGAAATCGCGAAGAAAGCCACGTGCGTCTCGCAACCGGACTGCCTCTCGGATCGGTCAGTGGTATCCAGATCCGCGTGGACTGGAGCTTGCTGATCATCTTCGTGCTCATCAGCCTGGGACTGGCAACAGGCATTTTTCCGGATTGGCACCCAGACTGGTCTGCGGGCCTGGTGTGGATGACGGCTCTGGCCGCTGCGGTGCTGTTCTTTGCGTCGGTATTGCTGCATGAGCTCGCGCACGCGCTGGTCGGACGCTCGCAGGGGGTGGAGATCCGCCGCATCACGCTATTCATGTTCGGCGGTATGGCCGAGATGCAGGACGAGCCACCCTCGTGGCGTGCTGAGCTTGCGATGGCAATCGTCGGCCCCCTCACGAGCCTGGCGCTCGGGGTACTGTGTAGCTGGCTTGTGCCACGTGTGGCTGGAAGGCTAATCATCGACCCTGATAATCCGCGGCGCATGCTCAGCGGACTCGGGCCGCTGCCGACGCTGCTGCTATGGCTTGGACCCGTCAATATCATTCTGGCGGTCTTCAATCTGGTGCCGGGCTTTCCGCTTGATGGTGGCCGCGTGTTGCGTGCCGTGATGTGGGGCCTGAGCGGGGACCTGCGGCGTGCGACGTTGTGGGCTACCCGGCTCGGTCAGGGCTTTGCCTGGCTGCTGATGTTCGCGGGCTTCGCGATGGTGCTGGGACTGCGCATTCCGATATTGGGCGCTGGCGTGGTCGATGGGTTATGGTTGGCGTTCGTCGGCTGGTTTCTCAACAACGCTGCGCTGATGAGCTATCAGCAACTGTTGCTGCGTCAATCGCTGGAGCATGTGCCGGTGCGGCTACTGATGCAGACCAGTTTCCTACGAGTCAGTCCGCAGATGTCGGTCGGAACGCTGCTCAATGAGCACGTCATGAGCAGCGGCCAGCGCACCTTCCCCGTAGAGCGTTCTGGTGAATTTTTAGGTGTGGTGTCACTGCGTGATCTGCAGAAATGTCCGCCTAGTGACGTACAGACAACCGCCGTGGCTGACATCATGACGCCTGCCGCGCGCCTGGTGACTCTTTCCCCCGAGCAGGATGCTATGCACGCGCTCGAGCTCATCGGCCGGCACGATCTGAGCCAGTTGCCGGTGATGCGGGCCAGTGAATTACTGGGTCTGGTGCGCCGCGAGGACGTCTTGAAGTGGCTCGCGCTGCATCCGAGGCCGCCGCGGATCGCCTGAACCACGCATAGGCGTATAAATGCGTATTCCTTGCGCCGGCCTGCGGGCGCAGCTTACGTTGCAGCGTGCGCACCCCCATCGCTGGCCAGATAACGCGTTAACGAATCACATGCCCTGCGGAGCCTCAAGCCAGAAATTGCCTGCGCCACCGGCCGGCTCGCCATGAGCGTCACGGCGAGTGGGGATACTGCCGGCGCCACTGACACGGTCATTGGCCGTAAGATCGTCATCGAGGTGGGTCAACTGCAGGGGCTTATCGAGGCGCTCGGCTCGCGCGGCTACCAGGTGCTCGGACCGAAGCTGTGCGACGGCGCGATCGTCTACGATCGGATCACGCATATCGACGAGCTGCCGCGAGGCTGGAGTGACCGGCAGGAGGCGGGGCAGTATCGGCTCGAGCGCCGGACCGACGGCGCGTTATTTGGTTACGCGGTCGGTCCGCACTCCTGGAAGCGGTTTCTGCATCCGCCCGTCGAGCGGCTGTGGCGCATGCGCCGCAGCGACCACGGGGTTGAGGTGGAGGGCGCCGCAGGCGCCAACGGAGGCACGGCGGAGGGAGCGCAAGCGGCTCGCTTTGCATTCCTGGGTGTGCGCGGCTGTGAACTGGCTGCGATCGCGATTCAGGACCGGGTGCTGCTCGGGGGTGCCTATCGCGACGTGCGCTATGAGCAGCGCCGACGCGACAATTTCATCATCGCCGTGAACTGCGGAGAAGCTGGCGGGACCTGTTTCTGTGTCTCGATGCAGACGGGGCCCCGGGTGAACAGCGGCTTTGACCTGGCATTGACGGAGCTGCTGCGGGAGCGGCACGAATTTCTCGTCGAGATCGGTAGCATCCGCGGCGCTGAACTGCTCGCGGGAGTTATCGGTCGCGCCGCGCAGGATACCGATCTCATAGCCGCGGCCGAGGTGACCGCTCGCACTGCAACACATATGGGACGCACTCTCGACACCCACAACCTCAAGGAGCTGCTGCAGAGCAATCTCGAGCATCCTCGCTGGGACGACGTCGCCGAACGGTGCTTGACCTGTGCCAACTGCACGATGGTCTGTCCAACCTGCTTTTGCACGAGCGTCGAGGATCACACGGATCTGGCCGGAGAGGTCGCCGTGCGCGAGCGCCGATGGGATTCCTGCTTCACGCTGGACTTCTCCTATCTGCACGGTGGCAGCGTGCGTCAGCAGGCGCGCTCGCGTTATCGACAATGGATGACGCACAAGCTAGCCAACTGGATCGATCAGTTCGGCACCTCCGGATGCGTGGGATGCGGGCGATGCATTACGTGGTGTCCGGTCGGCATCGATATCACCGCCGAAGCGGCTGCGATTCGCGCCACCGCCAGCGCGCCGTCCACCGGAGCGAGAGCCGCTGGAGCAGGCCATGGAGGGGCTTGAGCGGATCATTCTGCGACAGCCGCTGTTCGCAGGCCTCGCACCGACGATCGCCTCGCTGGTTTCCGGTTGCGCGCGCAACGTGCGCTTCGAGCACGGCCAGGTCCTGTTTCAGGAGGGCGCGAGCGCCGATGAATTTTATCTCATTAGGCAGGGCGTGGTTGCGCTTGAGATTCAAGCGCCTGGAGGTACGGGCGCCGTAATCTCGACGTTAGGGATCGGCGACGTATTGGGGGTTTCCTGGTTGGTGCCGCCGTACCGCTGGACCTTCGATGCGCGCGCGCTTGAGGCCACGCATGCCATCGGAGTCGATGCTCGTTGCCTACGTAGTAAATGCGAGGTCGATCATGACCTCGGCTACGAGCTGCTCAAGCGGGTCGCGGCGCAGCTCGTGCGACGACTGCATGCCAGCCGTCTGCAGATGCTCGACGTTTACCGGAGCCCGGTCACGTGAGCGTGACAGCGCTTTCAGATCCGTGGTTGCCGCATCCTCACCGGGTCATCGAGGTGCAACGTGAGGCAGCCGATACCGTGACGCTCGAGCTGACGAGCGTCGACGAGCCGATCGGCGCCTATCAACCCGGGCAGTTCAATATGCTCTACGCGTTTGGCATCGGGGAGATCGCTATCAGCGTGAGCGGCGATCCCGGCGATGATGGCCGCCTGGTGCACACGGTCCGCGCGGTGGGCGCGGTGAGTAGAGCCATTGCCGGGGTGAAGGGTGGCGATATTCTGGGAGTCCGTGGTCCCTTCGGCAGCGCCTGGCCGCTGAGTCAGGTTCCGCAGCGCGACTTGGTGATCGTCGCGGGAGGGCTGGGGCTCGCTCCGCTCCGTCCAGCTATCTACCACGCATTGCGTTGGCGCGCGCAGTATCGACGCGTCGTCATCCTGATCGGCATGCGCAGCCCCGCTGAGATACTTTACAGGGCGCAGCTTGAGCAGTGGCGCAGCCGCTTGGATATCGAGCTCGAAGTCACCGTGGATCGCCCGGACACGCAATGGCACGGCCACGTGGGTGTCGTACCGGCGCTCATCGGACGGTTGGGCTTGGACGCTGCGAACACCGTGGCGATGGTATGTGGCCCAGAGATCATGATGCGTTTCACTGCCAATGCGCTGTGCGAGGCGGGCTTATCGCCCGCGCATATCTATCTCTCGATGGAGCGCAACATGAAGTGTGCCCTGGGGCTGTGCGGGCATTGCCAGTTCGGGCCGACATTCATCTGCAAGGACGGTCCCGTGCTCGCGCTGGACCGCGTCCGTAGCCTACTGGCTATACGGGAGGTGTGAATGGAAGAAGAGCGCCACGTTTCCCCAGTTCGTGCTCTCCCTCGGCCACGCTTGGCCGTCTGGAAGTTTGCCTCCTGCGACGGCTGTCAGCTCTCGCTGCTGGACTGCGAGCAGGACCTGCTCGCGCTGGCCGACGCAGTGGAGATTGCCTATTTCCCGGAGGCCTCCTCGACCATGGCACCGGGACCGTATGATCTGTCGCTGGTCGAGGGCTCTGTGACCACTCCCGAAGATACAGCCCGGTTGGCTGAAATCCGCCGACAGTCCCGGCATTTGGTCACCATCGGCGCCTGTGCCACCGCGGGTGGCATTCAGGCGCTGCGCAACTTCGCCGATGTCGGCGAATACGTGGCGGCAGTGTATCCCTCGCCGGAGTATATCCGGACGCTGGCGACCTCGACGCCTATCTCGGCGCATGTGCCGGTGGACTACGAGCTACATGGCTGTCCGATCAACAAGTCACAGCTGCTGGAGGTGATTTCAGCCTTTTTGATAGGCCGCAGGCCCACGATCGCCGCCCATAGTGTGTGCGTGGAATGCAAGCTGCGCAACACCAGTTGCGTCATGGTGGCCCACGGCACCCCCTGCCTGGGTCCGGTTACGCACGCCGGCTGTGGGGCACTCTGTCCAGCTTATCGGCGCGGCTGCTATGGTTGCTACGGTCCGATGGAGACGCCAAATACCGCGGCGCTGTCGCGGCGGTGGCAGGCTTTGGGGGCCAGTGAGGCGCAGCTCCGACGCGTGTATCGAACCTTCAATGCCGCCGCGCCGGCATTTGCACGCGAGAGTGGGGCGCATGTCGACGAATAGGACGATTCGCATCGATGCGATCGCGCGAGTCGAAGGGGAAGGCGCCCTGGAACTGCACGTCGATAACGGGCGCGTCACAATGGCGCGGCTGTCGATCTTCGAGCCGCCGAGACTGTTCGAAGCGCTCCTGCGTGGTCGGGATTACACGGAGGCGCCCGACATCACGGCTCGCATCTGCGGCATTTGCCCGATCGCGTATCAGATGAGTGCGGTGCATGCGATGGAGCGCGCCATCGGAGTGCCGGTCGAGGGGCAGCTGCGCGCACTACGTCGGTTGATTTACTGCGGGGAGTGGATCGAAAGCCATACGCTGCACATCGTCATGCTGCACGCGCCGGA
>JASHPX010000098.1 GCA_030037905.1 Gammaproteobacteria bacterium | reverse complement strand
ACTTCGGACGTGAGCCGGCCCTCGGTCAATGGTTGCAGCTGGATCACTTGCATCGACTGCGCGTCACCGCAGTGATCGCAGACCTGCCACCCGGGCAGACGGAGCTGCACAGCGGCATCTTCGCATCAGGGACCACGGCGTGGTCGAAGCTCGCCGCCCTGGATGCGCGGGCCCTCGCAGTCCCTGCAGCTGAGAATACTCGCGGGGCCCGAGGCGGCTCCGCCGGTGCTGCCCGCGGTTTTGGGGTCAATGTGCTGACGTACCTCAGGCTGGTTCCAGGATCGTCGATCGGCCGGTTGCAGTCGCAGATGCCGGCGCTGATGAATTCTCTCTGGCCGTATCGGCCGGCCGGCCTGGGCGCGTCGATCGAATTGCTCCGGCTCGATCGGCTGCATCTGTTCCCCGGCCTCAGTCCAGGCGTGCGCAGCCGCGTGGCTATCGTCAGCGCCGTCGGTCTGCTGGTACTGCTGCTCGCCTGCGGCAATTTCGTGAACCTGTGGGGCGCACGGCTGTCGCGCCGGGTGCGCGAGGTGGGCGTGCGCAAGGTCGCTGGAGCAGGAAGGGCTTCGCTCGCGGTGCAGTTCGTCGGCGAATCGCTGCTGCAGGTGATCCTGGCGAGCGCCGTGGCACTGGCGCTCGCGGAGCTGCTGGTGCCGGAGGTCAATGTATTCCTCGGCA
This sequence comes from Gammaproteobacteria bacterium, assembly GCA_030037905.1. GTDB lineage: Bacteria > Pseudomonadota > Gammaproteobacteria > Steroidobacterales > Steroidobacteraceae > FEN-1191. The sequence continues at coordinate 7,030 of JASHPX010000098.1, read as the reverse complement.
CCAGTGCGGTGCTCGATTACTGGCATGCCCCATTGTTGCTCGCGGATATCGCCGCAGCAGTGCTGCTGTTGGGAATCGTCACTGGCTTATATCCGGCGCTGATTCTCGCCTGGCTGCGGCCGGCGAGAGCGCTCCGGGGTTTGCTGTCGCGATCATCCGCGGGAATTGCGGTAGGGCACATTCTGACCGGCGCACAGTTTGCGGCACTGTGCGGATTGATCATCGCCGCCGGCGTCATCTATCAGCAGCGCGAGTACGCCACTCACGAAGCCCTGCGCCGGCAGACCGATCAGATGCTGATGATCCGCTCGAGCTGCCGCCCGGCGCTGCTCGTGGAGCTGCGGCGTCTGCCCGGAGTGCGCGGCGCGGCCTGCTCGGGGAATGCGCTGCTGAATGGCCAGATGTTCGGTAACTTTCGTCTGAGGGATGGCAGCACCGCAGCCATCGATATCGTGCCGGCTGGGCCGGGGCTGCTGGCGCTCTATGGACTCGAGCCGGTTGCCGGAAGATTCGTGTCGCCCATGGATCCAGCAGCGGATCCGGCGGCGGCGCAGGATGAGTCCGAGTCCGTGGCTTCGTACCTGATACTCAACAGCGCCGCCGTGCAGCGACTCGGGTATCGCTCGGCGGCGGCAGCCATCGGCCAGCCCTTCGAGACAGCAGCCTCGGGTCCGGGCGGCCCGGACGGCGTGCCGCCCCTGACGCGCATCATCGGCGTGGCGCCCGATTTCTCGCTCGATGTGACGAGCGCGGTGCTCAAGCCGACGATCTACCTGAACGAGCAGCGGCTCGACAGATTGATCAGTGTCCGGCTCGCGGGCACGCAGCTGCCACAGACCCTCGCGCAAATCGATCGCCTCTGGTCCATTATCGGCAGCGGCGGCCCGATCCAGCGCTTCTTCCTCGACCAGCACCTTCAGGACCTGTACAGCCGTGTGCTGCGCGAGGATGAGATCCTGGCGATCTTCTCGCTGTTGACACTGGTCGTCGCCGCGCTGGGCCTGCTGGGCCTCGCGGCCGCAGCAGCCGAGCGTGCCACGGTGGAGATCGGCATTCGCAAGGCCATGGGCGCCGGCACGCCGCAGATGCTGCGGCTGTTGCTGTGGCGATTCGTGCAGCCGGTGCTCTGGGGCAGCCTTGCCGCGTGGCCCCTGGCGGCGCTGCTGATGAGGCACTGGCTGCAGGGCTTTGTCTATCACGTCGAGCTGCAGCCGTGGCTGTTTCCGGCCGCGAGCGTCGGAGTGCTGCTGCTCTCCGCCGCCACGGTCAGCCTGCACGTCTGGCGGTTTGCTCAAGCACCGCCCGCCGACGCGCTGCGTTATGAATGATGTTGCGTTAGTGCACATGTTGCACTAGCATGCTTCATGCCCACGGTAAGGCATTTCGACCGCTGCCGGATCGAGATGTATTTCCGCGATCATTCGCCACCGCATTTCCACCATGAGAATCAGTGAAGGTAGACTCCCGAGGATTTCGAGCGTCAAGGTTTTAGGTGAGTATCGCCTTCGGCTGCGCTTTTCGAATGGCAAGCTCTTTACCGTCGAACTGAGACAGGATGTCCAGCAATTCAAACCTTACCGCTGCCTGCGAGATCGGGCGGTTTTTGCGGGCGTAGCCGTGGGTGAAGGTGGGCACAGTATCATCTGGCCAGCTGAGGGGCTGGACATGGGAGCCGACACGCTGTGGCACTACGCCCTGGAGCAGAGTGGCCGCGCCGATGCCGTCGAGTTTATCCGCTGGCGCTGGCGTAACGGACTGAGCCTCACAGGCGCCGCCGAAGCCTTGGGTCTGTCACGGCGACAGGTCGCGTACTATGGAAGTGGAGAGCACGAGGTGCCCCGTACCGTGCTGCTTGCCTGCAAGGGTTGGGAGGTCGAGCGCCAGCACCACGCTGCGGCGTAGCGTTCGGCCGCTCAGCCGCGCACTCCTGGACCTCGGCCCCAGCGGGCGCTAAAGTCTGCGCGGGCGCCCGCGTAAGATCGGGCGCAACGGGGGGCGACAACATGATCCGACCGGGCTCAAGGGCGCCCGCTGCGGCCATCGGCCTTTGCTCCACCGCGTATCTGCCGGGCTTCCGTCTCTACCGGGCCACGACCTTTACCGGGGCCCTCCTGCCTACCGACGCCAGCTGACGCTTCCAGGAGACGAGCTGTGCTGAAAATCCAATATCCGAAGGAGCAGATGCATCGCATCCGCTACACCAAGCTTTCCGAACAGCAGATCGCCACAAAGCTGGACGCGGCACGCGCCGGGCCCACGTGCGTATCGCCGTATTCCGATGCGCTCGCGGGCCAGGCGCTGAAGATCGTCTGCGACGATGGGCTGGTCCTGGAGTACGACTTCGACGGCCGCAACCGCCTCTCGCTCTCCCAGAGCGGCGCGGCGTCCCAGAGCGGCGCGGCGCGTACGCATGCCGCCTACGGTGCCCTGACGCTCGGGCGGATCGTGCTGTTCTCGCACCTGCTGCCCGGGACTCAGAACGGCTACCACGTGGTCGTTGACCGCGACAGGCACCTCGCAACCGTGTTCGAGGTATGGTTCAGCGGTTACACCGACAACCGCGAGGTGCAGCGCGAGATCCACTACGGATACATCGACGCAACGGGTGACGCAGCACCCAAGGCGCGCCACGCGCTCACCAATCGGCTCGAAGGCAACGGATTCCACTGGACGCAGGACACCGGAATCGAGACGCTGGAGATCTACCCTTCAGTGCTCTATTCCACCTTCGTGGAGCTCACCCGCCTCGGTGGGGAGCTGTGCTTCTGCGGCCCGTCGGACTATGTGCGCCTCGACGATGACCTCTATGTGTATTCGCGAGTCGAGGCGGAGTTCTCCGGCACGATGACTCTGTATGCGCTCGCTCTGAACGAGGGGCGCCAGATCGGCGTGCGGCTCGGATTCAACGCGACCGACGCGCTCGAGTACTACATGTTCGCGGGCAACGGCGAGGCGGTCGGTCAGCTCGCGTTCTTCGAGCCCTTCGACGACGATGGCTCGAAGATCGTGATGGGCGGAAATCGTGCCGCTCCCGCCCGCAAGGGAGAGCGCCCCGTCTACCGGCCGCTGCTGACCAATCCGGCAATGACCCACGAGCAGGTCGAGGCGGCCGTGGCCCGCAAGACCGTGGCGTTCGGTGCGCCCAGCGGCATGGCGGGCAATGTGCTGCCGGAGAGCAGCTTCCTGGTTGGCAAGCGCTTCACGCTGCGCTACGACGACGGCGGACCGGCGCTGCAGTACGTCGTCGACGCGCCGACCCAACTGCGCTGGCGGCGCGAGGGACAGGGCGCGTGGCACACGGAGACCTATCGCGCCTGGGAGCCGGCGCCGGGAGTGATCTTCTTCGGTCATCTGCTGAGCGGCACTGCCCGCCATGACTGTGTCGCCGTCGCGGTGGATTTCGACAATGGACTGACCACCTGTGTGCACGGCATGCTCGGCACGCCCTACATGGCGAACGAGGCCTCGCGCAAGACCTGGTTCGGCATCATGCAGCTCGAGGGACTGACGCCGCCGCAGTACCTGCGCCATCGCTTCACCGATGAGCTGGTGGGACGCACGCTGACGTGGCACTACTCGCCCGGCCTCACGTCGATGCACGTGTACACCACGCCGTATTCCTACTCGTGGATCATTTTTCTGCCGAACGATGCCGGGGGCCTCGAATGGAGCGGACCGGCGCAATACGTCAAGCTGCGCGACGACCTGTATCTCTTCAACTGGCTCGAGGAGGCGTGCAACGGCACCCTCGGGGTGCTCGTGATCAACACGCGCACGATGCACGACTGCGGAATCGATTATCACTGCGGCGAGGACGGGTTGCGGCTGGGCGCCGTGGGAGCGAAGGCGCGTAACGCCGGGCAATTGGATCTGCAGCGCTTCTACGGCCCGAAGTGGATCTGAGGGGGCAGCATGAGACGCAAGCCATCGGCAGATGGGGGACGTGAGTCGGCACAGAACTGCGCCGTTCGACCACCGGCCCGGGCGAGCCTGCCGCGCCGCTCCTTCCTACGCAACGCGGGCGCTGCGCTCTCGGCGAGCCTCGCCTCCGCCGCGTTGGTCACGGCGCCGGCGAGCGCGGACACCGAGCCGCAGCAGGTGGGTACGCAGGGTGCGCAGGGTACGCAGGGTACGCAGGGTACGCAGGGTACGCAGGGTGCGCCGCCGGATCAGCTCGCGCTCCAGGATAGAGACGCGATCCGCGCGCTGCATCGGCGCTTTGGCGCCGCCCTCAACGAGGGACGTTACGCAGACATCGTGGATTTGTTTGCCGATGAATCGCAGGTGCAGCTCAATGGCGGCATCTTCTCGGGCAGGCAGCGCGGCGTGCGCCGCCTGTACGTCGAGCATTTCGGCGCGCGCGCCACAGCGCAGGGCGGCGTTGCGGTGGGCGGCGTTGCGGTGGGCGGCGTTGCGGCAGGCAGCGTGCAATCGGGACCCGCGCTCGTGCACCGCCAGTTGCTCGACGAGCCCGATGCGCCCGAGATCATCGAAGTGGCGGCGAATCGTCGTACCGCGCGGGCTCGCTTCCGTTGCCTGATGCAGGCTGAAGCCGCGCTGGCCGCTGTGGCCGCGACATCCTCGCTGGCCGAGATGGCGCGCCAGCAGGGCCAGGGCGTGGTGCGCTGGTGGGAAAGCGGTGAGTTCGAGAATGCCTACGTCAGGGAGGGCGGAGTCTGGAAGATCCAGAGGCTCGTGTACGCAGCCACCGGGAGCCGCAGACTCCTGTCGGGGCGCGAGTGTACGTACCCGCGCAGCATTCCCCGCTACTCGAGCGTGTACCCCCACGATCCGATGGGGCCGGATGCCCTCGTCGGCTGACGTGCGGCGGCGCGAGCGGGTGTGCTGATGCAAGCCACTGCAATGGCGGACTTCTCCAGCGGCGTGCTCCTCGAGGATCTGCCCGACGGCAGCATGCTCGCCGGCAAGGCCGGCGGCGATGAGGTGCTGCTGATCCGACGCGGCGAGTCCTTCTTCGCCATCGGCGCCGCCTGCACCCACTATCACGGGCCGCTCGCCGAAGGCCTGCTCGCCGGTGAAACCATCCGCTGTCCTTGGCATCACGCCTGCTTCGACATTCGAACCGGCGCAGCGCTGCATGCTCCAGCGCTCGATCCGCTCGTGTGCTGGCGCGTGGAGCGCGCGGGCGACAAGGTGTTCGTGCGCGAGAAGCTCGAGAACCCGCCCATCCCTCGCACCGCCGATCGCCCCGCGATCCCCCAATCCGTGGTGATCGTCGGCGGCGGAGCGGCGGGTCTGGCCGCCGCGCTGACGCTGCGCCGTGAAGGCTACGCCAATGCCCTGACGCTGATCAGCGCGGACGACTCCGCTCCGTATGACCGGCCGAATCTTTCCAAGGATTTCCTGGCGGGCAATGCACCGGACGAATGGATGCCGCTGCGCGCGCCGGAATTCTACGCGGACAATGGCATCGATCTGCTGCTGGGGACGCGTGTCGAGTCGCTGGATGCGAACGAGCGGCGTGTGACGCTGGCGGATGGCCGGCGCCTGCCGTTCGATGCGCTGCTGCTCGCCACGGGCGCCGAGCCCATCCGGCTCAACATTGCCGGCGCCGGTGCCGAGCAGGTGTGTTACCTGCGCAGCTTCACCGATGGCCGCGCCCTGGTGGCGCGGGCCGCCACCGCGCGGCGCGTGGTCGTGCTCGGTGCCAGCTTCATCGGGCTGGAGGTCGCCGCCTCACTGCGTGCACGCGGCATCGAAGTCGATGTGGTGGGATTGGAGCGCGTGCTGATGGAGCGCGTGCTCGGCGCCGAGGTCGGACGCTTCGTGCAGGACCTGCACGTCTCGCACGGCGTCACCTTTCATCTGGGCAACAGCATCGCGCAGGTGCGCGATCGGCACGTCACGCTCACCGACGGGACGATACTCGAAGCCGATCTGATCGTTGCCGGCGTGGGCGTAAGGCCGGCGCTGGCTCTGGCGCAGACTGCGGGTCTCGCGCTCGATCGCGGCGTGCTCGTCGATCAGTACCTGCAGACCAGCGCCCCCGGCGTGTTCGCGGCCGGCGATATCGCGCGCTGGCCTGATGCGCTCTCCGGCGAACGAATTCGCGTAGAGCACTGGGTGCTGGCGGAGCGTCAGGGCCAGACGGCTGCCAGGAATATTCTCGGCCGGGGCGAGCGCTTCGTGGCGCCACCGTTCTTCTGGAGCCAGCACTACGACGTGGCGATCAACGTCGTGGGTCATGCCGAAAGCTGGGACGGCATCGAGATGCAGGGCACGCTCTCCGCGCGCGACTGCATCGTGCGCTACCGGCGCGCCGCGCGCACAGTCGCGGTGGCTACCGTTGGGCGCGATCGGGCGAGCCTGGAAGCGGAGCTGGCGATGGAATCTGCGCAACGCTAGTCGGACGCGCCTGACTACCGGCCTGCGCCTGCTTCACTGGCAGGCTATGCGCCGATGGAGGATGCTGCTCGGCGCATGAGCAATGACCCAACCCACGGATCGGGCCACGGACCCCACGGACCCCACGAACCCTACGGATCCCACGGATCGCACGCGCCGGAAGAACGTCCCATCCGCAACGATCCGGGACAGTCATCGCGTCCGATGCGCTCGATACGCTCGGATACGCATTCGCGGCGGGCTCACCTGGCTGGCGAATATGGCGAAGGCGCGCCGGATGCCGCGGACGCGCGGCTGCGCGAGCTGATCCGCGAGCGGCTCACAGAGGATCCCGATATCGATGCGAGCAACGTGATCATCGATGTCGCCGACGCACAGGTGAGGCTCTCGGGCAGCGTGCGCGATGCGCGCACGCGTGACATCATCGAGCAGTGCGTGGAGAACTGCGGGGCGAAGACGGTGCGCAACGAGCTTTCGGTATCGTAAGGCCGCGCCGCGCCGCGCCGCGCACCGCGCCGCTGTGCCAGGCATTCGCAGCGCCGAGCATTCGCAGCACCGAGCTTTGCAACGGGATCAATGCAAAAAAATAGGCGCATCGCCTGGGAGTGGCCGCGATGCGCCCAATAACGCAGTACAAGTAGTTTGACGGCTCGACAGGGAGGGA
>JASHPX010000097.1 GCA_030037905.1 Gammaproteobacteria bacterium | reverse complement strand
ATACGGACACCTCCGACCGCAGCGAGCTGGCGCTCGAGCGTGTCGCCGCACTGCCCGCTCGGGATCAACTGCCCGGTGGCAAATGGGTTGCAGGGGCGAACTACTCGGTGCTCTCACCGGCGCAGCCGAGCGATGCGGCACCGGGCCACGTCCAGGTGATCGAAGTATTCTGGTACGGCTGCCCGCACTGCTATGCGCTCGATCCGTACCTGCAGAACTGGCTGAAGAGCAAGGCCTCTTACATCGACTTCGTGCGGGTACCGGTCATGTGGAATGAGATACACCGCGCGCATGCGCGGCTGTTCTACACGCTGCAGGCGCTTGGCAAGCTCGACCAGCTGCACAGCCAGGTGTTCGACCAGATCCATCAGCGCGGCGACGAGCTGTACGTGGCAAACGATCCCAAGGCGACTCTCGCCGACCAGCTGAAGTTCGCCGAAGCCAACGGCATCAGCGCCACGGCTTTCACCAACGCCTACAATTCGTTCGGCGTACAGACGGATCTGCAGAAGGCCGACCAGCTCGATCGCCGCTACCAGATCGACTCCGTGCCGACCATCATCATCGACGGCAAGTACGAGACCGACGTCGATCAAGCCGGCAGCGACGAGAAGCTCATCGATCTGATCAACTATCTGGCGGCGAGCGAGAAGCGCCTCATCAGCTGAGGCGCCGCGCCGGCTGAGGCGCCGCGCCGCGCGTCGCGGACGGCACCGAGCCGGTGCGCACAGCGGTCGCCCGCGACCGGGCAGTTGCATTATTCTCTACCGGTCCGCAAGACGCGCCCGTAGCTCAGCTGGATAGAGTACTGCCCTCCGAAGGCAGGGGTCGTGGGTTCGAATCCCGCCGGGCGCGCCATAATTTCTTAATAAAATCATTGACTTCTGATCGCCTGACCTGCTCAGTCGAACGCTGAAGGGCCTGTTTCCTGGTCACTCCCTGGTCACTCCGGGGCGCGCACACGTCGCCCGCGGCGTCACGACTGCATCTTTCAGTTATTGCAGTTACGGAGAGGTACACCTATAGTGATGCGCGAGGAGAAGCCCGCCATGGCCCGTCAAGTCGTCGAGTTCGCCGGTCTGTCAGACCGGGACCGTAAGAAAGTCCCCCCTCTTCCCAAACGGGTCGCGGGCGACCGCGTCGAGTTGCGCGTCCGGCGCCGCGATGGACAGGATCAAAGCCTTTCCCTGCCGCCAGCCGCTGCTGACGTCGTTGAGGCGCTCCTCGATCACCTGCGCAGCGGCGAGCGGGTAGCGGTGCTCACGGAGGACCAGGAGCTCAGTCCAACCGAAGCCTCAGGCATCCTCGGTATCTCGCGACCTCTGGTCGTCCTGCGGATGGACCGCGGCGAGTTGCCCTTTCGCTATGTCGGCAAGCACCGGCGCGCCTCGCTCAAGGACGTGCTAGCGCTGAAGGTCAGGCTCGACGCCCAGCGTGGCGCCATGGAAGCCCTCGCCGAGGACGCACAGGACCTCCAGCGTCGGTATGGCGCTTAGGCCCGTCACTGCCATCTGCGACGCCTGCGTTCTCTACCCCTTCCACCTGCGCAACATCCTTGTCCAGACATCCGTGGACGGCCTGTACGACGCCCGATGGACGGATGAGATCCAGGACGAGTGGACCCGTAACCTCAACGTTCTTATTGCCTCGCTGGCAAATGCTCGCCGCAACCTCTCGAAGTCAGGCATGTCAGGCGTGGGCTTCCTCGACGTCTTACGAAATCAGAAGCTCATGCAGCTTGGGAAGCGGGCTCAAAGGCACATCGACGCTCTCTGAGCGGAGTATCGAAAGAACGCCATGAGTCGACTCATCGTCCCGATCACGATTGCCTGGCGCCGCCGTCGGCATCGATCGTTCTCCCCGAAAAGGAGTGACCAAGGCGTGACCAGGACAGATAGAAGGAGAGCTGGTTGTAGCGGAGACGGGAGTAGTCTACGATCCGCTAAGCGCTTGAAATACCAACTCTGGCGTGCCCCGGAGTACATGAGCGGAATGATCCGCTACGTCTACGAAGCCGAGGGTCGCGCGTTCGAGTCGCGCCGGGCGCGCCATTTTCAAGAGGACAACCTCTCATGGCCGCCAGTATCGAGGAGATCACCAGGGAAATCGTTGGGCTGCCGCGGCAGCAACGATTGGCACTCGTCAAGCTGCTGCTCGACCTGGATCGATCGCACGCCGACCTCGCCGACCCCGGTACGGAGGATGCGTGGGACGAGGAGATCCGTGCGCGCGTCAAAGCCGTCGATGAAGGTCGAGCCGTGGGGATCCCCTACGAGCAGATCCGGGAGGAAATGGCGCGCCGCTTTCCTTCCTGCTGGCCAGTTATCCCTCGATGAGAACGACCCGCACTCGAAAAGCTGGCAAGCTAACCCGCGAGCCGAAACTTTCGCACACGCGCCGCCCCGCAGACATGGACGTTGCACAATGGCAGACGCGGCTGCGTCGCCAGTTCGGTCGTGCTCAAGCCTTCAGGCTGGAGAACATCGGCGGGAGCGCTTTCTTTTCCGAGTATCAGGTCACCAATCCTCAGAGCCGCACGAGCTACCGGGTCGCGATCCGCAGCACTCAGCCCGGGGAAAACTTCTGCGCCTGCCCCGATTTCGCGACCAACGACCTGGGTACCTGCAAGCACATCGAATTCGTCCTCGGGAAGCTGGAAAAGAAGCCGGGCGGCAGGAAGGCGCTGGCGCAGGGATTCCGTCCGCCGTACAGCGAGATCTACCTCCAATACGAGGGTGAGCGCCGGGTGTGCTGGCGCGCTGGCACGGGATGCCCGCCAACATTGCGCAGGCGTGCAGAGCGCCTATTCACAGGTTCACCGGCCGGTGTCCTGCCGATCGTCAATTTCCCTAAGCTCGGCACCTTGCTGGAAGAGGCGCGAAAAGCCGGCCATGAACTGCGCTGCTACGAGGACGCGCTTGGCTTCATCGCGCAGGTGCGCGACGCGGCGGAACGCCGGCGGATCATCGACACGGCGTATCCCGAAGGAGCCCGCAGCCCGGCTCTCAAAGGACTCGTGAAAACCGAGCTCTACCCGTACCAAGCCGAAGGCGCGCTATTCGCGGCGCGCGCCGGTCGTTGCCTGATCGGCGACGAGATGGGATTGGGCAAGACGATCCAGGCGATCGCGGCGGCGGAGCTGCTCGCACGGCATTTCGGCGCCGAACGCGTGCTGGTCGTGTGTCCGACCTCTCTCAAGCACCAGTGGCAGAAGGAGATCGGGCGTTTCACCAGCCGGGAAGCGCAGGTGATAAGCGGAGTGCGGGCCGCACGCGCGCGGCAATACAACAAGGAGAGCGGTTACTGCAAGATCGTCAACTATGACGTGCTCGACAATGACCTGGCCCTGATTCGCGCCTGGTCGCCGGATATCGTGATCGCCGATGAGGCGCAGCGAATCAAGAACTGGAACACCATCGCCGCGCGCGCTTTGAAGCGTATTGAAAGCCCTTATGCCATCGTGCTCACGGGCACGCCGCTCGAAAACCGCTTGGAGGAACTGGTGTCGATCATCCAATTCGTGGATCGCCATCGCCTGGGCGCCACATGGAAGCTACGGCACGCGCACCAGTCCACCGACGAGGCCGGACGCGTCATCGGATACAAGGACCTCGACAAGCTTGGCAAGACACTCGCACCGGTGCTGCTGCGTCGGCGCAAATCCGCAGTCCTGAGCCAACTCCCGCCCCGAGTGGACAACACGATCTTCGTGCCCATGACGGACGAACAGCGCATTCATCACGACGAGAATGGAGAGATCGTCGCCCGCATCGTGCAGCGCTGGCGGCGTACCGGTTATCTGTCCGATGCCGACCAGCGACGCCTGACCTGCGCGCTGCAGAACATGCGTATGGCCTGCAACAGCACCTATCTGCTCGACCAAAAAACCGACGACGGCGCGAAACCCGATGAGCTGGTGACCCTGCTCGAAGAATGGTTCGAGCAGCCGGACGCTAAAGCCGTGGTGTTCAGTCAGTGGATGGGAACACACGAGCTGATCGCGCGCCGGCTGGAAACGAAGCGCTGGGATTACGCGCTGTTTCACGGTCGCATACCGGGCGGCAAGCGCGGAGCGGTGGTGGAGCGATTCCACAAGGATCCCAGTTGCCGCGTGTTTCTTTCCACCGATGCCGGTGGCGTAGGCCTGAATCTCCAGCACGCGGCTTCCATCGTCGTCAACATGGATCTGCCCTGGAATCCGGCCGTGCTGGAACAGCGCATCGGCCGCGTTCACCGTCTCGGCCAGTCGCGCAGCGTGCAGGTGGTCAATTTTGTGGCCGAGGACACGATCGAGGAACGGATGCAGTCTCTTCTGGCGTTCAAGCGATCTTTGTTCGCCGGCGTGCTGGATGGCGGGCAGAGCGAGGTGTTTCTCGGCGGCTCGCGCCTAGCCAAGTTCATGGAAAGTGTGAACGCGGTGACTGGTGGGTCGGCGGAAGTCGCGCCGGAACCGGCGGCTCAGCGGGAGCCACCGCCGACCGCGGTCGGCACCCGGCCGCCCGCGCCAGCCCCTTCTGCTGCATCTCTACCGATCGAGGCTGCTTCCAATCCGTGGATGCCACTACTCAGCGCGGGATTGAAGCTGGTCGAAGCATTGACCGCGGCGCCGTTCGCCGGCGGGGGCGGCAACGGAAAGGAGAAGGCCCCTGCGACCAGCCCCTGGATCGAAACCGACGCGCGAACCGGCCGGCCCTACCTGAGACTTCCCCTGCCCGAACCGCAGGTCGTACAGCAGTTGAGCGAGGCGCTGTCACGCCTGATCTCCGGGTTCGGCACCAACGGGGCATTCGCGGCCACCAACGAATAACCAGAATTAGGAGCGCGGGGACATATCCCATTTGGGAGATGCGCCACGGAAACCCGCGCTGCAGAGTTGCTCCCGCAAATAGCGGCCCGATAACGCGGCCGCGATCAGAAGGACAGGGAAGACTACGAATGCGCGCCTCACGGGACCGTGGCAGGACCGCGATCTCTCGTGTCGGGAACTCGCTCTGGGTGATCAGTCTGGTGCTGGCGATGACGTCCTTCTCTGCTCACGCTGAATCACAGAACGCCGCGCCCGCCGGCGGCTCCGGCGCTACACCGGCAGCGCCGGCGACCGCAGAGATCTCCTGGCAGTTTCATACGCTGCGCGTCGCGACCATCGGTGGAACATTGGATGCCCGTAGCGCGGGGCCCAGTATCGCGATCTGACCGAGGCACCACAACGCAATCGCGCCGGCCGGCAGATAGAAGAGCGGCAGTCGCGTCATTGCATTGAATTTCATGAGCTGCAGGTTGATTGCGGATGCCAGCACCGTGCCCAGAGCGATGCCAACGGTGACGATCAGGAAATTCTCGGTCTGAAAGTAGCGCAGGATGTCCCCGCGCGTCGCGCCCAGCGCGCGCCGAATACCGATTTGCTTGCGCCGCTGCGCGACCCAGAAACTCGCCAGTCCGACGATGCCCAGCGCCGTGATGATCAGCAGCGCCAGACAAACCCCGACCAGAGTGCCCGCCATGGCGCGATCGGCTTGGAAGAAGTCAGCGCGCAACTGATCGAAAGTGCCTTGTTGCAGCAATATGCGATTGGGATCGAGTTGCTCGAGCCTGGCGACCGCGGCTTTCAACACACGTGCGCGGTCCTGGGGTGCGCAGCGGATCACGTAAAGCCCGCCTTCGCTCGAGCTCACGCTGACCGGCAGGACCATGCTGTAGTCGGCACCTCTGGACAGCGCGCCCGAGCGCGTCAGCCGCGCGAGAATGCCGACCACCTGCAGACCGATATTCTTGCCGAGATAAACGCTCTTGCCCAAGGCGCTTTGACCCGGCCACAGCCGTTGCGCCATCGCCTGTGTAATGAGCATGACATGCGGAAAGGTATTGAAGTTACCCGTCTCCAGTGCGGTCGTGACTCGTGACGAGTCCACGAATTCGTCCGACTGGAATCCGCGACCGGCCATCAGCCGCACGCCCAGGGTGGGCAGAAGGTTCTGGCCAAAATACGCTCCGACGTCGAGCGAGGGCTGCCGCTGCTGCGGATCGAGTCTGATGTAGTCGTTGGGGCCGTCCGTGGAGAATGGCACGGCATCCACCAGTGACACCTGCCTCACCCCGGCAATCTCCCGCAGCGCCACCAGATCGGCTTGCGCACGCGCTTTGGCATCGGAGCGACCGCTGATGTAAGCCATGCGCACCAGCGCCAGCTCGTGTTCGGCGATACCGCTCGGCATCCGCATACGTTCGAGACGCTGCGAGATCAGAAACACCGAGTTGCAAACGATCGCGCAGGTCAAGGCGATTTGCAGTATCAGCAGCCCCATCACCAGCTTGTGCCGGCGCAATGCAGACAGGATCGGTCGGGCTTGCATAGCATTCGCCTTGAATATCATTCGCTTTTCAATTGCAACGCGGGTGGAACGTAAGACACGCGCCTCGCCGGCAGCACGCCGGCCAGCAAGCTGGCGCCAATCGCCAGCAGGAAGGTGATCAGCAGCATCGCGGGATCCAGATGCGCGAGCGACGCGTACTCGGTCGGCCGGTGACGTACCAGCGACAGGCCGAGCAATGCGAGCAGCAGTCCCCCGATGCCTCCGGCAAGACCGACCGCGCCTGACTCCACCAGCAATTGCCCGAACAGTGCGCGGCGCGAGGCCCCCATGGCGCGGCGTACGCTCAATTCGCCTTGCCGGCGGGTGAACTTGGCCAGCATCAGGCCGACCGTGTTGACCAGGCATACCAGCAGGAAGCCGAACGCCAGCCACGTCTGCAGGCGCACGTCTTCCGGCACCACCCCGTTGTAGTCCAGCCACTGCGTGACGTCGC
>JASHPX010000096.1 GCA_030037905.1 Gammaproteobacteria bacterium | reverse complement strand
GCCGTGGACGCCCTCACCAGCATCAAGGTGTTCCGGCAGGTGGTGGAGTCGGGGCAGCTTTGCGCATCGAAGATCGTCGCGCCGCGCGCCGGGCCGCCGGACTCTGGTCGGTCACGCTGGGCGCGGAGGAGCTGAGCGGCTCGCGCGAGCTCGATTTCACGCGCCACTCCGAGTCAGGTTGGGAAGGCCGTGACCATCGGGTGATGCTGGCGGAATGAGCATTGGGCAACGGTCGCCGGCGATCCCACATCGTTAATCGCCGGGAAACCTCGCATCAACGCCTCGTGCCTTGTTCGGGAATACCCAATCGCGAATCATCTGCCGCAGGGCCGATCCGTCATGCCTGTCGATTCCGAAATAGGGAGACTGCAATCATGAGACACTCCAATGGCTCGTTCGATCAGCTGCCGGTGGAGGATTACAGCCGCGCCATCCGGCAGGCGGTTGCCTGGCTGGGCGATCGATACCTGCTCGCCACCCCCCTCAGACCTCATCCGCGCAAAGAGCGGTGGCCGCACTACTTCGGCGCCGCGAGCTCCTGGATCGCCCGCCCCCGCGCGCACTGACGTGGGCCGGGTCCGTGCGTTGGGATAGGACGCGTCAGCTGGGATACGGCGCGTCAGCCGACAGCGGCCGCGGCCTTGACGGGACGGATGTCAGGATCGCGGAAGGTGCTCACGCGTTCGATGAGGAACTCAATGAAGCCTGCCGGATCGCGGCGGCTTCCTGAAATTCGCTTCCGAGCCCGTCTGGCGCCGTGTGACTGTGCCGCTGCCCGCGGCCGCTGGCTCCGCCGACATCCAGACGTCGGGCACCGCGGTGGCCGCCCCACCGGGTGACACATTGGCGCTCAACGCCTGAAATGAGAATCGGGGCTAGCGCCGACGCAGCGACGCAGCCTCTCATGATTGGTAGACAATCAGATCAGCCGCGCGGCAAAAAAAGTTGACGTCAACCATCCGGCATCCGAACGTGAAAGTAGTGGCCGGAATCGGCCGAGGGCACGCCTCAGCGCCATCGCGGAGCAGCCTTCTGGCCGCACCGGAGCTTGGGATGATGGTCCAGTTTTCTGCGCCTTGAGGTGCTACGTGCGCGGGGCAGTTTTTGACGCCGCTATGCTCAACGCGCATATTGACTTGGTGGAAGGCGGATCGAGGTCATCTTCGCGGCCACCACTCATGCGCATTCTGCACTTCAGTCCGGCAGCCGCCCTCGATCCCAAGAGCGCGGGCACCAGCGCCAGCATCGCGCACCTGCCGCTCGCCAACGGTCACGGGGACGTCGAGCTGTCCTGCCTCTATGTGGCTCCCGGCGGACAGATTGCCGTGCCGGCCAGTCGCCGCGATCAGCTCCTGCTCATAGTCAACGGCCGCGGCAACGCGTATGGCTACCTTCCTCCCGGGCTGCTCCAGCTCAGCGGCGGCATGGGCTTGCTTATCCCCGCCGGTGAATCCTGCCGGCTGAGCTCGCAGACGGGCGCCATCCTGCTGGTGCTGGAAGTCGAGCATCTGACCCCCGATCCCTGCGGGCTCTCCCACCCCAATCGCCTCCGGGGTGCGCTCTGGCCGCAACTTGAAAGCAACGGCGTTGATCCGGTCAGCGACTGATAGATTCCACAAGCCCGTCAGTTGATTGGTTACCTCATGCTGCACGAGCTCTCCAGCATCGGCGATTTACGTCCGAAGCCGAAAATCTCGCGACTCGCAATCTACTTTGCACGGCACGCACATCTGCGGGTCTTCGATACAGCTGAGCTGATCAATCAGAGTCTCTCCCGGCAGTGTGTGCGGTGGTTTGCGGGCCGGACCGGGCTTGAGAACTTGAGTCGCTGGCGCCGTGGTAGAGACCCGCCGAGACGGCGAGCGGTGCAACACTCCGCGATCAATAGCTGACTTTGAAGGTCGGGGAGTCCTCGGGCCGGCTTGTGCATCGGGCCGGGGCGATCGCGACCGTCACCTGCCAAACCCACGGCCGATCTGAAATTGCCCCTCACTCCCCCCTTTTGACGCCCCGTCTCCCCGCGCGCACACTCCCCGCAAACAACAGGGGAGTGCGCCCGCATGAGCACCCCGGCCCGCGCCGCATCGCCGCCATGAATCCGCTGACCCACGGCAGCTCTGGCCTGCTGCTCGCCTACCTGCTCACCGCGGCGGGCCTCGCAGCCGGCATGCTCGCCCGCCAGGCGCGCCGCGCCCTGCGCATCGTGCCGCTGCTGGCCGTGCCGACCCTCATCGTTGCCGCCATCCTTTGGGGCCTGCTGCAGGCCGCGCTCTGGCCGCATGGGCCCGAAGCCCTTCACGAGCTCGTCGGCGCGCTGTTTCTGCTCCTCATCGGTGCTGTGACCGGCCACTTCCTGCCGCGTGCGCCGCGCTCGCGCGTCCAGCACCGCCGCGGTGCGCTCCTGGCTCCGCACCGCGCGCCGGACGGCGCCGCCCCGGCCGCCCCCGGCGTGCTGAGCCTATCCTCCGAACCCATCCCCGCCGCCGATGAAGCCAAGCACTTCAAGCTCCTGGGCACCACCGGCACCGGCAAGACCACCGCCATCCGCGAGCTCCTCGCCGGCGCGCTCGCGCGCGGGGATCGCGCCGTCATCGCCGATCCCGACGGGGGCTACTGCCGCCTGTTCTACAACCCCGAGCGCGGCGATCAGATCCTGAATCCCTTCGAGCCGCGCGCGGCGCGCTGGGACCTGGTCGCGGAACTTCAGGCCCCGCACGACGCCGAGCAGCTCGCGCGCGCCTTCATCCCCGATCACGACGGCCTCGATCGCAACTGGCGCGCCTACGCGCGCACCTTCCTCACCGCGATCCTGCGCCAGCTGCACGTGAGCGGCACCCACAACCTGGCCACTCTCTATCATCTATTGGTCATTGCCGACGCGGCGGAGCTGCGCGATCTGCTCGCTGCCACGCCCGCCGCCCCGTTTCTCGGCACCGACAACGGCAAGTTCTTCGAATCGGTGCGTTCCATCGCCGTCGCGCACCTCGCGGTCCTCGAGCACCTCGCCCGCCAGAGCGAGCGCGCCGGCGCCGAGGCCAGCGCCACCGGCAACGCCGGCGAGGCGCTCAGCGTGCGCCGCTGGGTGCGCGAGGGCAGGGGAGTGCTGTTCCTGCCCTACCGCGCCGGGCAGATCGCGGCACTGCGTCAGGCGCTCGGCGCCTGGCTGCGTCTGGCCATCTTCGAGACGCTCAGCGGCGAGGAGGGCGGCGCGCCGCTCTGGTTCGTCATCGACGAGCTCGATGCGCTCGGCGCCATCGACGGCTTGAAGGACGCGCTCGCGCGGCTGCGCAAATTCGGCGGCCGCTGCGTGCTGGGCATCCAGAGCATCGCCCAGGTGCGTGGCACCTACGGGGATGCCGAGGCGCAAACCATTGTCGAGAACTGTGGTAACACCCTGATCCTGCGCTGCTCCGCCAGCGAGCGCGGCGGCACCGCCGAATTCGCCTCGCGCCTCATCGGCCGTCGCGAGATCGTGCGCGAACACGTCTCCCGCACGCGTCCCCGCCGCCTCATGGGCTTTCTGCACGAGACGCGCACCGCGAGCCTCGAGTACCGCACCGAGGACGCCGTGCTCGCCGCCGAGATCGAGCAGCTCCCCGACCGCGAGGGCTTCCTGAAGTTCGCCTCTGAGCCCGTCTGGCGCCGCGTGACCGTACCACTGCCGGCCGCCGCCGGCTCCGCCGATACCCAAATGCAGATGGCTTTCCGCCTCAAAAAAAGCCGATAAAGTGGTGGTTAGCATCCCGAGCGGTGTTCGGCCGGATGGCTAGATGCTTGCTACTGACCCGCCGTCGACGCGGTAGTTTGATCCGGTGATGAATGCCGCCGCTTCCGAGGCGAGAAATACCACGATGCCCGCAGTTTCATCCGGCTCGCCGGGACGTCCAAGCACGATGTTCGCGCGGTTCTCGCGCAGGAACTGCTGTATCACGTCCTGCACGCTTACTCCCATTTCTCGCGCCTGCTTGGCCATGAACTCCTCGAGCAACGGCGTGCGGATAAACGCCGGCGAGACCGTGTTCACCAGAATGCCGTCCTTGCCATACGCCTTGGAAAGACTCTTGGTGAATGTGTTCAGGGCTCCTTTCGCTGCGTTGTAATGCGGCATGAACGCATCGGGCTGAGTGCCAGACTCGGAGGAGATGTTGATGATACGGCCCCACTTTTGGTTTTTCATCCACGGCAGTGCGGCACGCGTCACCCGCACGGCCGAGAGCACATTGAGGTTGAAAGCGTCCAGCCATTCTTCGTCCGTGAGCTCCTCAAATGGGGCGAACCGGCCCGCGCCGCCGACGTTGTTGACGACGATGTGGATGGTGCCGAACGTCTTCACCGTTTCCTCCACCACTCGTTTGGCATCGCCCGACTTGGTGACGTCGGCCTGAATCGCGTGGACTGTTGCGCCCGTGTCGCGCATTTCCTGGGCGGCTCTGTCCAACTCCCTTTCGCTACGTGCGCTGATCGCGGTTTTGCAGCCCTCCTTGGCGAGTCCTGCGGCAATCGAGCGCCCGATGCCCCTGCTTGCCCCGGTCACCAGCGCGACTTTGTCTTTCAATCCAAGTTCCATCGGGTTCCTCCATCGTTCGAGGGTATTGCTGTGTCGAAAGACTATGCTCAATTGTCTCCGGTATCAGCGAACCGTCCGAGACGCATCAAGAACAACTCCTCAGCCGCCGAGAACGACGATCTCGTAATGCTCTACCTCCGCCATGATGGATCTCCGATGCTGAACCAATTCGTGTGCAACAGTCTTGCGCGACTTAACTTGAAACGGCTCTCGAACGGCGCCTCCTGAAACGACACCCTTTGAGCCCGATTGCCTAGTAGACGTACGTATCATTGACGCCGCTCACGCGCGGGCCGCGGCCGCGCGCGGTTGCCACAGCTTCCACTCGCGCAGTTGCGCCGTCGAGCGCCGCAGCGGCAGGATGGCTCCCGCTCGGTGACGGAACGCTGCCCGAGTCCGGGAGACCCCAGGATCCGCGCTGGCAGCGGCCCTCGGGGCTGTCGCACTCGCCTGCAGCGCGGCGCCGGTCACCGCGGTGCAAGACGGCGAAGGATAACGCATCGATCCATCGTGTGTCGGGGGCGGGACGCCGTGGTCCTGGCCGGGGCCATTTGCTGGGGCGCACCGCGCATCCAAGGTAGTATTGGCGGGACGCTATGACTGGCGTAAGGTGAATAATTTCTGGCAGTGCCAGGGGAGGCCTCGCTGGGGGTCGACATATCGTGAGCGATGCACCCGCCGGTCACGCAAGTGGCAACCATCATCTGGATGAGCGCCTGGATGAAGGGCTCGACGAGACCTTCCCCGCCAGCGACCCCGTGGCCGTCCACGGGCTTCACAAGGAGATGTCCATGCTCAACTCCGATGCGGTGAAAAACGCTGAGAGACGCCGTATGGCGCCGTTGACTGGCCCGACACAGCTCAGACCCGAGGCGACGCGGGACATTGCAGCTGCCTTGAACGCGCTGCTCGCCGACGTGTTCGCGCTGTACATCAAGACCAAGAACTTCCACTGGCACGTCTCGGGCCCGCATTTCCGTGACTACCACCTGCTGCTCGACGAGCAGGCCGATCAGATATTCGCCATCACCGATCCGATCGCCGAGCGCGTGCGCAAGATCGGCGAAGCGACGCTGCGCTCCGTCGGGCAGATCGCGCAGTGGCAGCGCATCACGGATAACG
>JASHPX010000095.1 GCA_030037905.1 Gammaproteobacteria bacterium | reverse complement strand
GCGCGCTCGCTCGCGTTCGGCCGCCTCGGCCGCGGCGCGCTGCTCGGCGAGGCGGCGCGCCTCCTCCTGCTCGCGCTTGCGCGCCTGCTCCTCCTCGATGCGGCGGCGATTCTCGGCCTCGATGCGCTCGCGCTCACGCCGTTCGGCTTCGGCCTTCTCGGTCTGCGCGCGTTGGGCTTCCTCGGCCTCGCGCCGCTGCACGTCCAGCTGCTCCTGCTGCGCGCGCGCCTGGCCCTCGAGCACATCGCGCTTGATGTAAGTGCGCTGACGGCGCACCTCGACGTTTACGGTACGCGCGCGTCCCTGGTTGCTGGCGAGCTTGAGCTCCTGCTGCGTCTTGCGCTTGAGGGTAATGCGGCTCGGTGCGGAGCCGGATTCGTGCCCATGGCTGCGACGCAAGTGCGTCAACAGCTCGAGCTTGGCTTCCTCGCTGATGCGGTCGTGCGGCCCGGAAACACTGATGCCGGCCTGATCGAGCTGCGCGATCAGGCGGTCCACCGGGACCTTCAGGACATCGGCAAACTGCGCGATGGTTACTTCAGCCATTCTCTCTCCACCAGGCACTTAGAACCCCCATCAGCTCAGTGCTGCGCCTCGAACCAATGCGCCCGCGCCTTCATGATGAGGCTGCCGGCTTCGTCGGCCGACAGCCCGTCGATGTCGCTGATGTCATCGATAGCCTGCTCGGCCAGCTCATCGCGCGTGCGCACGCCGCGACGCGCCAGCGCCAGCGCGAGATCCGGCCGCATGCCATCGAGCGTCAGCAGATCCTCGGAAGGCAGGGATTGCTCGAGCGACTCCTCGCTGACGATCGCCTGCGTGAGCAGCACGTCGCGGGCGCGATTGCGCAGCTCCTTGACGATGTCCTCGTCGAACTCTTCGATCGCCGCGAGCTCACCGGCCGGCACGTAGGCGACCTCCTCGACCGTCGAGAAGCCTTCCTGCACCAGGATGCTGGCGACGTTCTCGTCGACGTCCAGCTGCTTCATGAACATCTCCACCAGCGCGCGCGTCTCGGATTCGCTCTTGGCCTCGGCGTCCGATTCGGTCATGACGTTGAGCTCCCAACCGGTGAGCTGGCTGGCGAGGCGGATGTTCTGCCCGCCGCGGCCGATGGCCTGCGACAGCTTCTCCTCCGCGACCGCGATATCCATGCTGTGCGCGTCCTCGTCCACGACGATGGACTGCACCTCGGCCGGCGACATGGCATTGATCACGAACTGTGCGGGATTGTCGTCGTGAGGAATGATGTCGACACGCTCGCCCGCGATCTCGTTGGATACCGCCTGCACACGCGAGCCGCGCATGCCGACGCAGGCACCGACCGGATCGATGCGCGGGTCCTGGCTGCGCACGGCGATCTTGGCGCGCACGCCCGGATCGCGCGCGGCGCCGAGAATCTGGATGAGCCCCTGGCCCACCTCGGGTACCTCGAGCTTGAACAGCTCGATGAGGAACTCCGGGGCGGTACGCGTCAGAAACAGCTGCGGCCCGCGCTGCTCGGCGCGCACCTCGCGCAGGTATGCCTTGACGCGGTCCTGCGGCTTCAACTGCTCGCGCGGAATCATGTCGCTGCGCGACACGAACCCCTCGGCGTTGCCGCCGAGATCGACGTAAATGCCGTTGCGGTCGATGCGCTTGATGACACCGCTCACCAGCGTGTTGATGCGGTCTTTGTAGGCTTCGACCACCTGCGCCCGCTCGGCTTCGCGCACCTTCTGCACGATGACCTGCTTGGCCTGTTGTGCGGCGATGCGCCCGAAGGCGACCGATTCCATGGGTTCCTCGACGTAGCCGGCCGGCTCGACCGCGGAATTGATCTCGCGCGCATCCTCCAGACGCAGCTCCGCGGCCGGATTCTCCAATTCCTTGGAATCGTCAGCGAACACTTTCCAGCGCCGGAACGTCTCGTAGTCGCCGGTCTTGCGGTTGATCGCCACGCGCACGTCCCAGTCCTCACTGTGTTTCTTGCGCGTAGCGGAGGCGAGCGCCGCTTCCAGCGCCTCGAAGATGATCTCCTTGTCGACGCCCTTCTCGTTGGAGACGGCGTCCACGACCATCAGAATCTCTTTATTCATCTCTGACGTTCCTCTGCTCCGGCCACTGGGGCGCCAGTCGCGCACGGCCGATCTGCCCGAACGGCACCCTTACAATGGCGCCGTCCACATCCAATTCAACGCCCTCATCATCGAGCGCAGCGAGCCGGCCCGTGTATCGGCGCCTTCCGTCGCGCGCAACCTTCAGCTCCAGCCGGATCCGATCGCCCACGAAGCGGCGAAAGTGCTCGCGAGTGCGTAGCACCCGGTCCAGTCCCGGCGAGGACACCTCCAGCGTGTAGGCTGTCGGCACCGGATCCTCGACGTCGAGCAGCGCCGACAGCTCGTGGCTGGCGCGCTCGCAGTCATCGATGCTCACCCCTTGGGGCGAATCGATGAACACCCGCACCAGTGAGCGCGCGCGCCCCGGTACGTACTCCAGCTCGACCAGCTCGTACCCCAGTTGCCCAAGCAACGGCTCGGCCAGCGCCATCAGCTGCTCGCGTAGGGGCATCGCCATCGTGAGTGCCTGACTCCCGCCAGCCACCAAAAAAAGAAAAAGCCCCATTTGGGGCTTATTATTCAAACACTTGGCCGCAGAATCAGCGGCACCGCAGAATCAGCGGCAGGACTTCAAACTCGGCCGAGGCCAGCACCCTCCACCGGCAAATCGGATTCTAGTGCTTCAGACCTAGGAAATTCAACCGCCTGCGCACTGTTCAGTTAGGCGCGGCCCCCCGCTCGGACGTAGCTCCCGGAGGCGCCGCCCGCCGCAGCGCGTCGGTCAGTTCCCGAATCTCTCCGGTCTTGACGACCACGGCATTGGCACCAGCGCGCACGCACTGCTCATTGAGCATCTCGTTCTTGTAGCCCGTAAACACGATGATGGCTGCACGCGGCAGCCGCTCGCGCAGCGTGGAGATCAGCGGCAGACTCGAACCATCATCGAGCGACAGGTCGAGCACGAAGGCGTTCGGAGAATGCTCCTCGGCGGCGCGTAACACTGCGCTGGCCGAGCCGACACTTGCCACGCAGCGCATGTCCGGCTCGGTTTCCAGCAGCATGCAGAGGGTGACGGCGAGATCCTGATTGTTTTCGCCGATCACGATCTGCAGGGCAGCGTGGGAATTCGCCGCGCTCTGAACGTCGCGTGGCGCCAGCTGTTCCGTCATGCTTGCCTCCCCTAAGCTGTGGAGTCGTGGTGAGTCGTCTGATGATGACCTGCCGCATCGATTCTGTAAACGTTCCGCGCGATACACATGCTTACACCGCGTGTCGGCCGATTCCGACGAAGAATGCCCGCGATCCAGCTTGACCACTCGAGCACGGCGCTGACCGAGCAGACACCGTGCGCGCAGCTGCTGCGGCCGCGCTGCAGGCGTTGGGCCCGGGCCAGCGTACTCACGGCGCTGCTGGCACTGGCCGGATGTGCGGCCGTGCCGATCATTCCGACGCCGTCGCTGCAGAGCGCCGCGTCGATTCAGCCGATCCGCATGCGCGGTCCCGACGGCCCGCTGTCGCAACGCGAGACAGCGAGCATTCTCAAACGGCTCGGTGCGCAAGCCCCCAATGCCACTGCCTTCGAGCGGCACCTGGCCATCGAGCAGTTCGTGGCGGGCACGCCACTGTATACCGGCAATCAGGTCACGATCCTGCGCGACGGTCCGAGCACGTTCGATGCGACGTTCAACGCGATCCGCGGCGCGCGTCACTACCTTTATCTCGAGTACTACATTCTCGAGGACGTAAGCGACCAGGGTCAGCGGCTCAGCGACCTGCTGATCGAGCGGCGGCGCCAGGGAGTGCTGATCGACATCATCTACGACAGCATCGGATCGCTGTCCACGCCCGCAGATTTTTTTGACCGGCTGCGCGCCGCGGGCATTCACGTGCGCCAGTTCAACCCGATCCGCTCGCTCTTCTATCTGAACGACCGCGACCACCGCAAAATTCTGGTCGCCGACGGCACCACTGCCATCATCGGCGGCGTCAATCTCAGCTCCGACTACGAGAGCGGGCATGTCGGCTCGGGCGCAGCAAACGGCTCAGACGCAGCAAACGGCTCAGACGCAGCAAACCACGCGGGCGCAGCAAACGGCGGCGCGAGCTCGGAGCGCTGGCACGACACCGACCTGCAGATCGACGGCCCGGCGGTGGTTGAGCTCAAGCGGCTGTTCGAGCAGCACTGGCGCGAGGAAGGCGGCACGCCCGACGAGCTGGCGAGCGGCGGGGACGCGCCAGGTCCGCGCGGCGATCAGGTGGTGCGCATCATCGGCAGTGAGGGCGGGCAGCTGCTGCCCCGCTACTACGCGACGCTGCTGTCGGCGATCCGCAGCGCCACCTCGCGCATCTGGGTGGAGGCGGCCTACTTCGTGCCGACCTTCCAGGAACGTCAGGCGCTCGAGCGCGCCGCGCGGCGCAAGGTGGACGTGCGCTTGCTGCTGCCTGCGCACACCGATTCAAAGGCGGCGCTCGCAGTGGCGCAGTCCTACTACTCCGGGCTGCTGCGCGCCGGAGTCAAAATCTACGAGCGCGAGGACGGGATCCTGCACTCCAAGACCGCCGTCATGGACGGGGTGTGGTCCATCGTCGGATCCTCGAACTTCGACCATCGCAGCGTGCTGTTCAACGACGAGGTCGACGCCGTAGTGATCGGGGACAAGACCGGCGGACAGCTCGAACGGTATTTCGAGCAGGACCTGCAGCATGCGCACCAGGTGAGTCTCGAGACCTGGCGGCATCGAGCGCTGTCGCAGAAGATCGACGAGGACTTCTGGCGCCTGTGGCAGCAGCTGCTGTGAGCCAGCCGCCCGCGCCGTACGGCCGGCTGCCAGCTCAGCGGCGCAGAGCTGCCCCCTCGCTGGCGGGGTCCCACGCCAGGCAGCGCCGGCTGCCGGCGGTTGGCGGCTCAGTCGGCGCCGCCGACCTCGCGATGCCCGGCAGTGGCCGGGACAAATGAGTCGAAGCTCAGCGACCACTGAAAGCCGGTCGTCTGATAGGGAACGCAAGGCAGATAGCTCTGCACGTTGCGAGTGTTGAGCTGCGGCAGCACCTGCGTCTTGAACTCCTGTACCAGCTCGCAATCCGCACCGCGCAGTTGCGGGTTGGAACGCGTGTTGGAGAATTCCACATGGCGCCACACGCCCATCGTCCCGCTGGCGTCGCCTTCGGCTGTGCCCGGCTGCAGTGTCGAGAAATTCAGCTGCGCCGAGATGAGGCTGTTGGGCGCCCCGGCGCTGCGGAAACACGACAAAGGCGTGACGCTGTTGACCTGCGCGCCCGACTGGCGCAGCAGAAACTGCATGTCCTCCCTCAGGCCCTCGCAGGAATACACGGGTTGAATGCCGACGTAGTTGAAAGTCAACCTGTGCGGCTGCCAGACGCCGGCTTCTGCGGCCGGCTGAGCGCTCGCGGTCAATCCCACGCCCGCCAGACACAGGCAGGCCGCGGTGGCCACCACGAACAGAGCATTCCAACTGGATGAGCGCTGATCCCGTGCGTCCATAAAGCACCTCCCGCCCTCGCGCGCTTCAGCGCGCAATGCAGCAAAACCCTGAGCATTTAACGCGGCAGCGGCGCACACCGTTGACCCGCGCGGCTGCTGTTTATTATGACCCCGCAGCCGCCGCGCGGTTCGCCCGGGTCAATCCCGCCGCCAGATCCACGCGCAGATCCTCCAGAGCCTCGATACCGACCGACAGGCGCAGCAGCCCATCGGTCAGGCCGGCGGCACGACGCGCCGACTCCTCCATGGCCGCGTGCGTCATGGAGGCTGGATGCGCAATGAGGCTCTCCACCCCCCCGAGAGATTCCGCCAGCGAGAATAATTTGAGACCTGATAGGAATGCCTTGACGGCGGGAACCCCGCCGCCCAGCTCGAAAGTCACGATGGCGCCGAAGCCCGACTGCTGGCGCAGTGCGATCTCATGCCCTGGATGTGTCGGCAGGCCCGGAAAGTACACACGCAGCACCTGCGGCTGACGCGCGAGCCAGGCGGCGAGCTCCAGGGCATTGCGCCCGTGCACGGCCAGGCGCGCATACAGCGTACGCAGCCCGCGCAGTGCCATGAAGCTGTCGAACGCCGCGCCGGTCGTGCCCAGGCAGTTGGCCCACCAGGCCAGCTGCGTGTGCAGCTCCTCGCGTGCCGCAATGACCGCTCCGCCGACCACGTCGCTGTGACCGTTGATGTACTTGGTGGTCGAATGCACGACCAGATCCGCCCCGAAGGCGAGCGGCTGCTGCCAGCCGGGCGAGAGGAAGGTGTTGTCGACCGCAACCAGTGCGCCGGCCGCCCTGCCGAGCATGGCCACGGCGGCGATATCCGTCAGTCGCAGCAAAGGATTGCTCGGCGTCTCCACCCACAGCAGCGCAGCGGGTCGCGAGAGTGCGGCTCGCAGGGCAGCATCATCGCCGAAGTTGACCCAGTCGACCTCCAGATCGCCGCGCCGGCGCAGCGCATCGAACAATCGATAGGTCCCGCCATAGCAGTCATGCGGGGCGACCACGCGCGCGCGCGCCGGCAGGATCGAGGTGCACAGTGCCACTGCAGCCATGCCCGAGGCCGTGATCACCGCGCCGGCTCCGCCCTCGAGCTCCGCCAACGCCTCGGCCAGCAGGTCACGCGTCGGATTACCCGAGCGCGAGTAGTCATAGGCGCGCTTTTCGCCGTAACCGCGAAACGCATAGGTCGCGCTCAGGTGAATCGGTGGCACCACGGCGCCGGTCACGTCGTCGGTCTCGAGTCCGGCGCGTACGGCGCGGGTCACGGCATCGGATTTTTCAGCCACTCAAGCTACTCCATACAGCGACTGGAAAATGGGGCGCAATGCGTGCGCCTCCTTCAGGAAGGCGTCGTGGCCATGGACCGAGGACAGCTCGTGCAGCGTGGCTCGTGGCAGCTTTGCGGCGAGCGCACGCAGATCCTCGAGCGGTACGAGCTGGTCCTCGCGTACCGCGACCACCGCTACCGGTACGGGGATGCGCGCGGCATCCACCGCGTGCAGGTCGATGGACTCGGACAGACACAGGAACGATTCGGAGCGGTAGCGCCCGGCGTAGTCGCGCCCGCGGGCAAACAGGTACTCCTCGATGGGGAATACGTAAGCGCCCTCCACGCGGCGCGGGGGCTGGCCGAAGCGCGCGGCGAATTCGCCGGGCGTGCGGTAGGTGGCCATCGCCAGCGCGCGCGCCAGCTCGAGCCCCTCGCTCGCGCGCCCGAGCGACGCCGCGAAACGCACGATGCGCCGCTGGACCGTGCGCCACGCCGTGGCCATCGGATGAGTGCGATCCGCCGCGCTGATCACCACCAGTCGCTCGACGCGCGTCGGGTAGCGCTCGGCAAACGCCAGCGCCACCATGCCGCCATAGGAAGCTCCGACGAAGCCGCGCAGCCGCTCGATGCGCAGATGATCGAGCAGCGCCCGCACCGCCTCGGCCTGGTCGTAGCTGGACAGACTCGGAAAGGGTTGCCCGGGAATCGGGCCGGTGGATTCGCCGCTGCCGCCCAGATAGTCGATGCCGAGCACGCGCACCTGCTCGCTATCGAGCGAGAGCCCCGGTCCGACGACTTCCCACCACCAGCCGGCGCGCGGCTGAGCCACATCGAACACACGCCGATGCGCCGAGATGCCGCCCAGCGCCGCCACCACCGGGGCGTCGGGGCGGCCGGCCAGGCGCCACGCGAGGCGCGGCTCGATGAGCTCTCCGCCATGATGCAGTGATAGGGATCGCGCCAGGGTGAGCACGCCGCTGCCGGCATGCGCCTGCGAGCCGCCGTCGCCATCGCGCGTGGAAGGTTTTAAAGCCTGGTCCAAAGCCGCTCCGCAGTCTTCGTGGCACCGAGTGCTTCTGCGGATCGGGTGCGCGGTGTGCGCCCGCCGAGTCCTCAAGATTAGAGGGCTGCAGCGCGGGTCTGTCGGCCCTCATCTTTCGGCCGACCGCCGGCCGCAGGAGTTGGCACCATGCCGGCCATCCGGCGGTTGCCCCGGCGTCTAAGGGCCTTTCCCTCAGCCGGTCTCGATGAGTGGCGGAAAGTCTAGAGTCCGCCCCCGGAGGGGTCAAGCCCGCTCGTAGCGCGGGCATGCGCCGGCCGCTGGCGCCGCACTCGGGGATGCGCCGGGCGGCACCTTTTTGCGTCCCGACTGCGTACCGACTGCGTACCGACTGCGTCCCGACTTGCCCGCGACGCCGGGGCCTGCTAATGTATTAGCCGGTTAGTACATTGGAACAGTCGACGGCGGCTCGAGCGCACGCTGCTGCACGGCCGCCGCACCCGCGGGACAGCCAAGCGATGAAAGCCCACCGTCTGCTCAGCGCCCGCCAGGAGGCGCAGGCCGAACGCAACCTGTTGGCGGCGCTGCTTACCCTGCGCAGCCTGGAGGAGTGTCGCGCGTTCCTGCGCGATCTGTGCACCCCGGCCGAAATCCAGGCCATGGCCGATCGCTGGGCGGTAGTCGAGAGCTTGCGGCGCGGGCTGCCGTATCGGCGCATTCATCGCCAGACGGGCGTCAGTCTGACCACCATCGGCCGCGTGGCACGCTACCTTGCGCAGGGCAACGGCGGCTATCGACTCGCGGCACAGCGTATGGATGGCGGCACGCGCCACGCCGATGGGTCGCGACGCTCGAGCGCACCGGCACCGCGGCCGGCGATCGCGCCGGCGGCGCTGCCAGAGGAGCGCGGCCGCCATGGCTGAGCAGCCACGCCTCAAGCTCGCCGTGCAGAAGTCCGGGCGCCTCACCGACCCGTCGCTGGACCTGCTCGCGCGCTGTGGATTGAAGCTGTCGCGCGGCAAGGATCAGTTGCTCGGCTTCGGTGAGAACATGCCGCTCGACGTGCTGTTCGTGCGCGATGACGACATTCCGGACCTGGTGCAGGAGGACGTGTGCGATCTGGGCCTCGTGGGCCTGAACGTCATCGAGGAGAAGCGCCTGGAGCTCGCCGCGCGCGGCGCGACGGCGCGCTTTGAAGCATTGCGCAGCCTGGACTTCGGCCACTGCCGCCTGTCTCTCGCCGTTCCCGCCGAGCACCCCTACGACGGCGTGCACTCGCTGCAGGGGCGGCGCATTGCAACCACCTACCCCTTTCTGCTCGGCCACTTCCTCGAGCAGCGCGGCATCGAGGCGCAGATCGTCACCCTGTCGGGCGCGGTGGAAATCGCGCCGCGTCTGGGTCGCGCGGACCTGATCTGCGATCTCGTCTCGACCGGCTCGACGCTGCAGGCCAATCATCTGCGCGAGGTCGAGACCGTGCTGCAGAGCCATGCGGTGTTGATTCGCACGCCCGTCGCCCTGGCGGCCGAGAAGCGCACGTGGGTGGAGCGGCTGCTGCTGCGCGTAGAGGGCGTCGAGCAGGTCAAGGAAAGCAAGTACATCATGCTGCACGCGCCGCGCTCGGCGCTCGCGGCGATCCGGCACCTGCTCCCGGGCAGCGAATCGCCGACGGTCATCGCGCTCGAGGGCGCTCCCGACCGCGTCGCGGTGCACGCGGTGTGCCGCGAGACGATCTTCTGGGAAACCCTCGAGGCGCTCAAGCGAGCCGGCGCCAGCGCGGTGCTGGTGCTGCCGATCGAGAAGATGCTGGCCTGATATGCAGATCCTGGACTGGCAGCAACTCGACCACGCGGGCCGCGCCGCGGCGCTGGCGCGGCCCGGATTCGCGCTGCAAGGGCGCACGCTGACACAGGCGCAGGCCATCATCGATGCGGTGCGCGCCGGAGGCGATGCCGCCGTAGCGCGCTGCGCACGCGAGTTCGACGACATCGATCTGTCCGACCCCGCGGTGTCCAGCGCGGAGTTCGGCGCCGCGCGTGCGGCGCTCGCGGCCGCCGACATCGCCGCGATCGAGCGTGCGATCGACAACGTCGAGCGCTTCCACCGCGCCGGGCTGCCCGCGGAGCTGTCACTCGAGGTGCAACCCGGCGTGCGCTGCGAGCGACTGACCCGCGCAATCGGCGCGGTCGGGCTGTACGTGCCTGCAGGCTCCGCTCCCCTGCCCTCCACGGTAGTGATGCTCGCCGTGCCCGCGCGCATCGCCGGCTGCCCGCAGCGCGTGCTGTGTACCCCGCCACAGCGTATGGGGCGCGCCAACCCCGCGGTACTCGTGGCCGCCGAGCTATGCGGGATCACACGCGTCTTCAAGATCGGCGGCGCGCAGGCGATCGCCGCCATGGCCTACGGCACCGAGAGCGTACCGAAGGTCGCGAAGCTCTTCGGCCCCGGCAATGCCTGGGTCACGGCTGCCAAGCAGCTGGTGGCCGCCGATCCGCGTGGTGCGGCGCTCGACATGCCCGCCGGCCCCTCGGAGGTGCTGGTCATCGCCGACGACAGCGCCCGGGCTGAATTCATCGCCGCGGATCTGCTCGCCCAGGCCGAGCACGATCCGCAGGCCCAGGCGCTGCTGCTCACCAGCAGCGCCGAGCTGGCCGAAGCGGTCGCCGCGGCCATCGCCGAACAGATGCACGGACTGTCCAGGCAGGTGATTCTGCGGCAATCCATCGCGCAGGCGCGCATCCTGGTGGTGCCCGATCTGGCTGCCGCGGTGGCGATCTGCGAGGCGTACGCGCCCGAGCACCTGCTCATTCAGACGCGCGATCCGCGCGCGCTGCTGCCGCAGATACACAGCGCCGGCTCGGTGTTTCTCGGGCCCTGGTCGCCCGAGACCACCGGAGACTACTGCTCCGGCCCCAACCACGTACTGCCGACCTACGGGTACGCACGTACCTACAGTGGCCTGTCGGTCGCCGATTTCACGCGGCGCATGACCGTGCAGGAGCTCAGCGTGAAGGGTCTCGGTGATCTGGGCCCGACCGCCAGCCGCCTCGCCCGCCTGGAGGGGCTCGATGCGCATGCCGCCGCGGTGGATCGGCGACTGGGCGTGCTTGCGAGCAAGGACACGGTAGAGCAGGCAGCGGGAAAAGCCGCGCCGCAGAGTCCATGAGCTGGCTGAGCGACATCGCGCGACCGGAGATCCGCGCGCTGCGCGCCTACGAGCATGCCGTCTGGGAGCCGGGCCTGGTGCGCCTGCACGCGAATGAATCCCCGTGGCGTGCACCCGCCGACCCCTCGCTGGAGGGATTGAACCGCTACCCCGAGCCACATCCGCTGCAGCTGACCGCGGCGCTCGCGGACCTGTACGGCGTACCGGCGCCCATGCTGCTGGCCGGCCGCGGCAGCGATGAGGCGATTGACCTGCTGATCCGCTGCTATTGCCGGGCCGGGCAGGATGCGGTGCTGATCTGCCCGCCCACCTTCGGCATGTATGCGGTCGCCGCGCGCATCCAGGGAGCGCTGGTACAGGAGGTACCGCTGCTCGCCGCGGCGGACTGGCGTCTGGACGCCGCGGCGCTGCGCGCGGCCACCGGCGTCGGGGATGGGCCGCAGCGCGCCGCACCCGTGAAGCTGGTGTTCCTGTGCTCGCCGAACAATCCGACGGGCAACGGCCACGACGCGGACACCCTCCTCGCGCTGGCCCGTGAGCTCGAGGGCCGCGCGCTGCTCGTCGTGGACGAGGCGTACGTGGAGTTTGCCCAGGCTCCGTCGCTGGTCGCTCGGGTGGCGGGCACGCCGGGTCTGGTCGTGCTGCGTACCCTGTCCAAGGCCCACGCTCTGGCCGGCGCGCGTTGCGGCGTCGCCATCGCGCATCCGGAGATCATCGAGCTGCTGCGCAGAGTCATCCAGCCCTATGCGCTCACCCAGCTGACCATCGAGACGGTGTTCGCGGCGCTGCGTCCCGAGGCGCGCGCCCGCGCCGAGCAGCGAATCGCCGCGTTGAAGCGCGAGCGTTCGCGCGTGAGCGCGGCGCTGCGGGAATTGCCGCAGGTGCGGCGCGTGTGGCCGAGCGAGGCCAATTTCCTGCTGGTGGAGTTCGTCGACGCGGGGGCCGCACTCGCCCGCGCGCACGCCGCGGGCCTGCTGCTGCGTGACCTGCGGGGCAGCGCTGCGCGGGCCGGCGCCGCGCGCGCCG
>JASHPX010000094.1 GCA_030037905.1 Gammaproteobacteria bacterium | reverse complement strand
TGGACGTCCTCCGACACGGGAGTCGCTACGATCAACTCCCAGGGCCTGGCCTCCTCGATCACGGCCGGCACGACCACGGTCACGGCGACTCTGGACGGCATTTCCGGCAGCACCACGCTGACGGTCAACGCGCCGACACCTCCGCCGCCAGCTCCGACCTTGGTGTCGATTACCGTCACACCGGCAAGTCAGACCCTCTATGTGGGGCAGACTCAGCAGTACACGGCGACGGGCACTTATAGCGACGGCTCGATGCTGAACCTGACCGCGGAGGTCTCCTGGTCCTCTTCGGCTACCGGCGTGGCCACGATTGCTTCAGGCGGTCTGGCAAGCGCGGTAGCGCCGGGCAGCACCACGATCACCGCCACTGACGGTACGGTTTCAGGCACTGCGACACTGACCGTCGAAACACCGCCGTACGTGCCTCCGCCGACTTTGGAATCAATTGTCGTAACGCCGGCAGATCCGACCATCTACGTGGGGGCAACCCAGCCGTTCACGGCGACCGCCTACTACAGCGATGGCTCCTCGGCGAATGTGACGACGACCGCGGCCTGGACGTCCTCTGATACTACTGTGGCCACGATTGCGGGGGGAGGCGTGGCCACGGGGCTTTCCGTCGGCGTATCGACGATCACGGCTACGCTGAGCGGCATGTCGGGCAGCGCGACGCTGAACGTGGAGACCGCGCCGCCGCCTCCCACGTTGGAATCGATCACCGTCACACCCACAGATCCGACCATCTATGTCGCTGAGAACCAGGCGTTCACTGCGACCGGCTACTACAGTAACGGCACGTCGCAAAACCTGACGGGCTCGGTGACTTGGACTTCTTCGGCGACTACCATTGCCACCATCAGCTCCGTAGGAGTGGCGGATGGACTCGTGGCCGGCAGCACGACGATCACCGCCACATCGGGCAGTGTCTCAGGGAACACCACGCTGACCGTCGAGAATCGGCCGCCGCCGCCGGTGTTGCTGTCGATTTCCGTCACCCCGGCCAATCCGACCATCAATGTGGGCTCGAGTCAGACCTTCACGGCGACCGGCCACTACAGTAATGGTTCCACGGCAACCCTGAGCACCGGGGTAAGCTGGTCGTCCTCGAATACCTCGGTGGCCACCATCAGCACCGGGGGTCTGGCGACTTCGGCCGCCATCGGAGTGACGACCATCGTTGCCACCAGTGGCACCATCTCGGGCAGCACTACGCTGACGGTCGTGACCACGCCCCCGCCGCCGCCGCCGCCCGTCTGCCCTGGCGGCGACATATCGTATTTGATGGAATTCAATTTCGCTGGCGGAGCTTTCAACAATCCGGTATTCAACTATCTCGGGCCCGGCGCCATAACGTCCTCCATCATACCGGCCAATGGGGTGCTGCTCGGCGGCGTCTATGCTTCCGCCCCGGTCTACAACACCTACTCGGCCGGCGGCTACGGCACCGGCGGCGCGCTCGGGTTCATCACGCTGTCCAATGGCACCATCGCCCCATTCTTCCAGCTGTCGTTGCGCCAGCAGCGCTACTCGTGGTGGGAGATCCGCTGAAGGTAGGTCCCTACACCTCGGACCCGTAGGCGACGGGCGCACGCGCGCCGGGAGCGCGCGCATGGCCGACTCTGGCGTTTGGGCATCTCATCCGCTGATCAGGCCGGGCAGCGGCGGTACCATCCAATCGATCGTGTACCTGATCGTGTACCTATTTGCCGGTGATATAGCGATATTGCCCTTCGCTGAGCGGCACGACGCTCAACCGTCCTTGGCGCACCAGCGGTGAATCGGCAAAAAGCTCGCTCGTCTTTATCTCCGAAAGTGGAACCGCTTTGGCCAACGGTCTCGCGGCTTTGATTTTCACCTTCGGCTCCTTTGGATCCGATTCTCGCACCGAAATCACACTCGCGGCTCCGACCACGCTTTTCACGTTTCCGGTCTCATAAATCAGGAGCTTGTCTCCGCGATGCATGCTACGCAGATTCCTCAGCGCTACCGGGTTCGACACGCCATCCCAGACGGTCTCGCCCTCGCGCGACAAATCGGCGAACGAATATTCCGACGGTTCTGTTTTGAGCAGATAATATGCAGCCACGTTAGGTGTCTCTTGAAACCAGGCGTCGGTCTGCGGGGCATGGGTGCCGCCGCTGAAGTATGCCGTCATTATGCACCGGGAAGACGCGATATGGATCTTTGGCATCAGCGGATCGTTCAAGGACTCCACTGGTAGACCTCGAGGCCTGGTACTGCGGCAAAGTGCTCGAGGTTGCTTGTCACCGATGTCGCCTGCTCCGCCACCGCGTGGCAAGCGATGAGTAGATCCATGTTTCCGATCGGTGTTCCCTGACGCTCCAGTGTTGCGCGAATGCGAGCCTAGTGAAGAGCCGATTCTGGCCAATCGAGGATCGTCACGCGGGCCAGATACGCCTCCACCACCTCGGTGAGATCAGGGATGGCTCGGGTCGTTCGGACAGATTTCCCGAGCTGATAAGTGGAAGGGTCTGCTGAGGTAGCTTCTCCCTACGGGGTCTTGTCGATCCACGAACGATGTGACACAAGTGTTAAACACACATCAGCGGATAAACACGTGGAAACTGCAAAGGTGGGAATGCGGGAGTTCCGCCATCAATTCGGCGAATTCGTAGACGCTGGCAAGCCAGTTGCCATTACCAAACACGGCCGCACGGTTGGGTTCTACATCCCGGTACGCCGCAGACCGGAGACGGCGGATCTCGAAGCGTTGGAGGAAGCTGGGCGCATGCTCGATACCTTGATGGCGCAGAAAGGCATCAGTGAAGATGCTGCGGTGGAGCAGTTCAAACGGCTGAGAGGAGCCAAGCGACGCCGTGAATGAGCGAGCTCTGGTGCTGGATGCCAACATCCTCATCCGCGCCGTGCTGGGCCGGCGTGCCCGGCAGCTGATCAGGCGGTACGCAGCCAGCATCGATTTCTTTGCCCCGGATTCCGCCTTTGCGGAGGCCGAGGAACACCTTCCGCCCCTATGTGCCACGTTGGGACTGAATCTGGACGCGGTACGCCTGGTATATGACGGCGTGAGCCGGCTTGTGCAGGAATTGCCGATGGCGGCGCTGCGAGCCAGAGCCTCTGGGTGCCTTCGGCCCGGAGCGCATCAACAACAAACGAGAGAAGTCTGCTGCCAATTCCGCGGCCCTGATGGGCAGAATCGACGGCCAGACCTATGATCTCTCCCGTTGCAGCGTTCCCCGTGCAATGACCTACTACCTGGGACTCGGCGACACACTCCCAACTCCGCAGCCGTTGGATTTCTGTCGGCACGGGCTTGCCGGGATGTGCGTCGAGCCACCGGTCTTGCAGACGAGCGTCACGAAACTCAAATGCGGCCATCAGTGGCTCTGCTACGACACGGAATTTGATCGCAATGATGATCTAGTCACTACCGCCATAGTGCCCTCGGCCACCACGGCTTGCAGCTATTTCCTGGTTCCCAAGGGAATTCGGAAGCACCCACTCGGACCGCAGTGAGCCTCAGTCCGGCGCACATCCCACGGCAGCTCTATTGTGCCCGATTGACCCAATGGTATCGTGCCCCGATGGAGCGGCTGTCTGCGAACCTCAGGAATCCTCATGCATAGCTCCAGCGCCGTAGAAATCTCCGGCCTCCAAACCGGGCAGGATGTCAGGGCGCTCGACTTCCGCATCGTCAACGTCTTCACGCGGGACGGGGAGCCGCTCAGCGGCAATCCGCTGTGTGTGTTCGAGGACGGCGAAGACCTTTCGGACGCTCTGATGCAGGGGCTCGCCCAGCAGTTCAATCTCTCGGAGACCACGTTCCTGCTGCCGCCCACCGTCCCTTCCGCTCAGGCGCGCGTGCGCATCTTCACGCCGCGCTACGAGCTCGGCTTTGCGGGCCATCCCACCCTCGGCAGCGCGAGCGTCTGTCGCAGCCTGGGAATTGCCGGCGACTCGCTGCACCTGCAGATGCAGGCCGGCGTCATTGCCGTGAGCGCCGAGGGCCGGCGCTGGACCCTGACGACGCAGCTGCGCGGCTTGCGCGAGCTGCCCGGCGAGCTGCAAGGCGAGCCCGGACAAGAGCGGCTCGCACAGGCCCTGGGTCTCACATCTGCCGATCTGGCCGAGCGGCCCCTGTGGGTGGATGCCGGCGGGGAGCAATTCGTCGTGCCGCTCTCGAGCGCCGCAGCGGTGGAGCGCGCCGCGCCGCGTCCCGAGCTACTGGGCGGATTTGCCAACCGCGACGGCCGATCGATGGCCTACGTATTCGCACCCACCGGCCCTGAGAGCATCCTGGCGCGCTTCTTCTTTCCGCAGGGACCGGCCGTGCTCGAAGATCCCGCCACCGGCTCGGCCGCGGCGAATCTCGGCGGCTGGTGGCTGGCGATGGGCCGGCCACGGCCGCAGCGCTTGCAAATCTCACAAGGTGAGCACACCGGCCGGCCGTCGACACTGTATCTGCACGTGGAACGCCAAGGCGACATCTCAGTCGGCGGAGAGGTCATTGAGCTCGCCCGCGGTCGACTCACACTCTGATGTCGCCGCGCTCGTCAATGGCGATGCTCGCGCTGGCGCTGCTCGGCACAGGCGCGGCCTTGCGCCCTGCGCTCGCGCAACGCGAAGACGACGCTCGAGTGCAGCACGTGCTGCAGCAGATGACGCTCGCCGAAAAGCTCTCGCTCATCCGCGGATAGGAATTTCAAACGCTGCGCACCCCTGACCAGTTGCGGATAGGACGTATAACCGGCCTTATGTTGGGAGCAGCCCAGCGCCGGCGGGCCGTCCTCGGCAAATCGCCCGGACTGAAATCCCCCCACCTGACTGGCGCTGCTGCCCGGAAAATCCTCTGCTCACCCCTGCCCCGCTGCGGCAAGCTGCCACCGCCGGCGCCGTGGCGAGCGCCGCGCACGCGCCAGCCTTGCCGGCAGCCTCGCTGGCGAGCGAACCAGTCCCGAATCGTTGGGTTCAAAGCAACCGCGCCTGCGGCGGGGGCGCCCGCGCCCCGAGCGGCAGCTCGGGCTGATGCTGGTCTGGAGCCGCTCGTTGCAGGTGCGAAAGAATCTTCGCGATGAGCTCGGGCTCCTCGATGCTGGCAATGATCTGGAGCTTGCCGCCACAGCGAGCGCAGGCCTCGATTTCCACTCCAAACACCCGCTTCAACCGCCGCGCCCAGTTCATCGCCACATGCGGCGGCATCGGGGACTGCTCCGGCTGCGCAGCTCTCCGCATTCTTCTCGCTCAGATAGCCGTTGTCGGCCAGCAGCTGCTCGGCCCGCCCCAGCTCCTCGGGCAACTGCTGCAGCTGCTCGATTACCGGTGTCAATTGCTGCTTGTCGTTGGCGGCCTGCGTGACTGCTCCGGCCAGCACCAGCATGCTGCCGGCCGCCACGGCTGCTTGGGCGTTGTAGCATTGATCAAAGAAGACCAAATCTAACGCCGCGGCGCGCGCGCGCTTTGCCGTTTGTCTCAACTGACGGTGGCCAACGTCTCAGCTCAGTTGAGTCTGGGCGGGCTGCCCCGCGGGACGCACCGGGAAGAGGTACCGGCGAAGGACGATGGCGAGCAGGATACAGGCGGCGGCGCTGATCAGGGCATCGGTGAGGAACGCGCCGGCGAGGCCATGCCAGTCGTAGCCCCGCGCATCGACGATCTCCATGTAGTCGATCGGCAGATTCAGCGCGGCGGTGAGCAGCGCAAAGGTGGTGGCGGCGAGCGGACTGCCGGGCCCCATGGTCTCGAAGATGATCGCGAGAGCCGTGGCAAAGCCTGCGGTCTGGAAGAGGTTCTCGCCCACGAAGGCGATAACGTAGGTTGCGGACACGCGCGGCAGCAGCGGGACGCCGAGCGTGAACGCCGCTCCGATGAGACCGATGGAGAGGTACAGCGGGCGCATAGGAACCGTCCTGGCGACGAGTGGCACGAGCGAGCAGCCGACGATGGCCCCGAGGACGGTCCCGACACCACTGGTGAGGCTCACGAAAGCGGGCGTGGCATGGAAGTCCCCGCTCCAGGCCGCGAGCGCGTTCGTGAGGGCGAACGAGGCGGAGGGAAGCATGAACAGCGCCAGGGCCACGA
>JASHPX010000093.1 GCA_030037905.1 Gammaproteobacteria bacterium | reverse complement strand
CGGCGCGTCCAGGGCGACAACCTTGACCAGCGGCTTGCCCGCCTTTGCGATAACGAAGGGCTCCCCTGCGGCGGCTCGTTCCAGCAACCGCGAGAGATGGGTTTTGGCCTCGTGGATATTTACGGTTCGCATGCATCACCAAAGAGACTTAGTCTTATGGACTTAGTTTATTACTAAGTGTCCCGGTAGACAAGCGGATATCGCGGCGGCGCGAGCTAATATAGTACATTAGTATTAATTTTATGATACGATTGTACTATATGACATTAGCCGCCGCAGACCTGGGCTTTGGAGCCGAAGCCGAACTCAGGGACCGCACGCAAATGCAGTTCATGCAGGTCCTGGTTCGACACGGAGCCACCCGCTTCATCCTGAAGGGCGGCATGGCCATGCGTGCGCTTTACGGAAGCGCGCGCCTCACAAAAGACGTGGACTTCGATTGCGAGGATAGCGTCTCCAGGCAATCCATGCAGACACAACTGACACGTGCGCTTACCCAAGCGGCACGAGCTGCGGGCCTGAGCGAGATCAACGTCACGCAGAGGAAGGATGCCGAACGCTCCAATCGATGGCGCGTGCAAGGCACTCACGCCGATGGCCCGCGCGTCACCTGGGAGGTCGAGGTTTCGGGTCGGGGAATACCTCCCACAGAATTCATAGAAACACGTGCCTTCTCGATACCCGTGAGCTACCGGATCCCCAATTTCAGTGTACGCGTCTACAGCCCTGCGGCGATGGCGGGGGGCAAGGTCAACGCGCTCCTCAGTGAGAATCGAAGTGTCCCACGAGATGTCTACGACCTCTTCGAGTTGATCGAACGACAGGCCAACCCGGTGCCGCTTTGGGTTCAGCGCATCCCACGCGAAACCTTGCAAGCGAAGCGCCCGAAAATCATGCGGAAAATCGCTGCCATCAACTTTGATTTGGCTAACGCGGAACTTCTGCCGTACATCGCGCCTGATGTACGCGACAGTATCGACGCGGTGCGTTGGGATGAGATGCGCGTGCGAGTCGCGGATTCGGTCGACCAGTGGTTCACTCGAGCCCTGGCAGGCTCGCACACTGCTGCGGAGTTAAAGCGTGCTGCCGATCAAGTCGATTTTGCTGGGCGCTGACGCCCCGCGAGTCCTTACCGTGCCGATGATTGCATCCGTGCTTGCGGATCGTCGCAAGGTCCCTTCGCACAATACGATTTTTAAATGGATCCGAGAACAAACTGGCAATGGGGCGCTCCGCCCGGTAACCCGGGGGCTCTATATCAATCAATTGGCCAGCCCCCGTCCAGCCGCGGCTGAAGCGGCCGCCTTCGTACGGAGCGGTGCCATCGTGAGTCTCCAGACCGTACTCGGTGAGGCCGGGGTCACTAACAACTACCCGGACATCATCACGTGCGTCGTACCGCAAAGCCCCGAACGGTCACCATCTGTGAGACCCGTGCGGGCCAATCGCATCGAGTATCGTTTCCACGCTTTGCCCGCTCGCCTGCTGGATTCTCGCGCGGGCGAGCTGGAAGACCGAATGAATCTGGACGTTCAGTACCCTCGATCGACCCCGGAAAAGGCACTCCTCGATTGGATTTATCTCGGAGGCTCACCGCGCACCAAGATCGCTCTACCGCCCATCGACATCGATATGGAATTACTGGACAGGGATCGACTCGAGCGTCTGGCAGCGAAGATGGGGTTGGATGCCAGGCTAAAGGACTACTTGTCGCGGGCCAGGGTGCTTGCGGGGGGCGGCACGAAGAGCGCGCCGTAACACCGCGGATGATCCAATGCCAATGGCACAACCCGCTGCCTGTACGATCGCAGTCGTGGCGTGATTATCGTGACTCCGCGGCGCGCGGGCGCCCGCAGGCTCACGCAGCTACGGGTACGCGCGAGCTGATCAGAAGATGCCGATCGTTCCGCCGGACGCTTCGTAGCGCTTCATGGCGGCGAGCTGCTGCGCGCCCAGTATGGCCCGCGGCGCGAACCGGTCGCCCAGCTCCATGATCTGATCTGCGCTCGGATCGAAGACGGGCCAGTGCGGCAGAGCGCTGCCGTTCGGGTTGCCGCTACGGATGAAATTCACCCAGTAGGCGGACATGGTCGCGGCGATCGCACGGTCATGGGGAGTGAAGGGCCGATCCGGAGACTTGTCCAATGTGTCGAACACATACGGGATTTCCGAAGAATGAAAGGTCCCGTAGCGCGCGGCCTGCGGCCCGGGCTCGGCGTGGTCATACAGGTAGATGAAGATGCGTTGCGAGGTGTGCCGCGAGCGCTCGCGTGCCCAGAAGTACGTGGATGCAACGCCGCGGTCACGCAGCAGGTGCTCGAGCGGTACGTTGCAATCGCTGCCGCCGCCGCTGCCGTCCCTGCTGGCGCCGCCGCCAGCGCCAGCGTCTTGGCCCGCGCCCAGGTAAAGCCGGCGGAACACGGCGGCCTGCGTGCCGAACATGCGCGCGATCGCGGCGTCGCATTGCTGCAGCGACATCGTGCCATAGTGTGGATTCATCGCGCTGTTCTCTTCCGCGACCAGGCCGGTCAGGAACGGCGTGGGGTTGACGCGCCCCTCGGCCAAGGCAGTGGCGGGCGCAGCCGGCAGCACGCGCCCGTCGATGATCGGTGCAAACACAACCCCGGGCGGCCCCCGCGCCATCAACTCCTGCGGCGGCAGCGCACGCAGCGCGCCGAGCGATGCGGCGCCCTTGGAGCGCGCAAAGCGCTCGCCGGCACGATCAGCCGCGGCGAGGCTCATCATCGGCATGTTCAGCCCGACACCGCTTTCGGCGATCGCACGCGCGTACAGGCCGCGAGCCAGTGGCGAGGCGTCCAGGTCGACCACTGCCGCGGCGCCGGCCGACTGTCCGGCGATCGTCACCGCCGCGGGGTCGCCGCCGAAGGCGGCGATGTTCCGCTGCACCCAGTGCAGCGCCGAGAGCATGTCGAGCAGGCCATAATTGCCCGAGGTATGGTGGGCAGACTCGGCGCTCAAGGCCGGATCGGCCAGAAAGCCGAACACGCCCAGGCGGTAATTGATGTCCACCACGACGATGCCGCGCGCCGCGAGCGCCGCCCCGTCGTAGATCGGCACCGAGCCCGATCCGGTCGAGAAGCCGCCCCCGTAGATCCACAGCAGCACCGGCAGCTTGGCGCCCCGTGAGCGCGCCGGTGTCCAAATATTCAGATAGAGACAGTCCTCGCTGACCTTGCCGTGCACCACGTATTCCGCGGTCCACGGGCCGAAGCCGTTGGGGGTGAGCGGCTGGTAGCAGCTCGGTGCGTATTCATCGGCTGCACGCACGCCCTGCCAGGGACGCGCGGGTCGCGGCGCGCGCCAGCGACTGGGCCCGACCGGCGGCGCGGCATATGGAATGCCCAGGTAGGCTGCGACGGCGCGCGATCCGGATTCCTCGGTGATGCCCGACAGCTCTCCCTGCGCCACCCGTGTCCGCAGCAGCAGGGCCGCCGGAGTGGCGCCCGCGGCCGCGGGAAGGTCCGCCGCGGCAGTGTCCGCTATCGTGGCGGCTGCGGATACCGCCGGGGCTGAGAGCGCGGCGGGGGCGCGCCGCGCGGCGATGCCCGCGGCTCCCACGGCCACGGCCGCGCCGAGAAATGCTGCCCTCGCGACCGCGCTAGCGCGCATGGGCGGCGACCAGATTCAATCGAGCGTGCCAGGGATCGCGCATCGGCTCGGGACTGTTTTCGGTGAAATTCATCAGCTGGTCCGCCGCGCTCGAGTAGCGCGGCCACACCGGCAGCGATCCTGCATTGGGGTTGCCAGTCTTGGCGAAGTTCACCCAGTAGGAGCTGGCCGCATCGGCGGTGGCCTGGTCCTGCGGTGTCACGGCGCTGCCCAGCACGGCGTCGATCGTGTCGAAGACATACGGAATCTCACTGGCGTGTTGGGCGCCGGAAACCGCCATCTTCGCGAACGGCGACTTCTGCAGCGCCGCCGCCGCGGCGGGTGCGACATACGAGAAGCGATACTCGAAGGCCGGCACGCCGTGCGCGACGAATTCCGTGGCATCGAAGCGCGCCGGCTCGACCATCGTGCGGTCGCTGGCGACGTGCGCGGCGACCAGGTGCACATCGCTCGAGTGATCGGGATCATAGGCCGCGAGCGCGCGGCGCCGATCGGCCCCGAACGGCGCGAGCGCCTGCTGCATCGTCCTGGCGGTGGTGATGCCCAAGTCGGCGCTGTTGGCACCGATCAACAGCGGCACATGGGCGAACTTGCCCGACCGATAAGCGGCTTCCGGCGAACGTACCACGATCCTGCCGTCTACCATCGCTCCGGCGAAGGTCGGTGGACCTCCGGTGACGGTGATCGCGCTCATGAATCCGAGGCCGGCGCTGATCTTGTCGGCCGGCAGCGCGCGCAGCGCCGCCAGGGCCGCCGCTCCCGTCCCGGTGATGCCGTTGGCGCGCGCGAAGTTCACGCCGATCGCCTCACCGGAGGGCAGCCCCGGCAGGCTCTGTGACACGCGGCGATCCCCCATCAGGTTGTCGCGCCCGCCACCGGATTCGACCGCCGCCTTCTCGAACAGGCCCGCGGCCAGCGGCGAGGTCAGCAGCATGTGCACCGAGCTGCCACCGGCCGACTCGCCGAACACCATGACGTTGTTGGGATCGCCGCCGAATGCGGCAATGTTCGCCTTGACCCACTCGAGCGCGGCGATCTGATCCATGTAGCCATAATTGCCGAGCAGGCCGTGCGGGTGCTCC
Organism: Gammaproteobacteria bacterium; assembly: GCA_030037905.1. Taxonomy (GTDB): domain Bacteria; phylum Pseudomonadota; class Gammaproteobacteria; order Steroidobacterales; family Steroidobacteraceae; genus FEN-1191. The sequence goes on along the minus strand of JASHPX010000093.1, from coordinate 2,788 downwards.
GCGGTCAGGGCCGGAAAGGCAAAAAATCCGAAGCGGCCCAGCCGATAGTTGAAGCTGACGAGCACCACGCCCTTGGCGGCCAGGTGGGTACCGTCATAGGCGGCCGGCGAGGTGCCGCCGATCACCAGCCCGCCGCCGTAGATCCATACCATGACCGGCAGGTTACGAGCCCCCACCGCGCGCCAGACGTTCAGGTACAGGCAATCCTCGCTCGGCGTCGTGCGCTCGGGCGCCGCATCGTACGGAAACAGGTTCTGCATGCAGTCGGACCCGTAACGGGTCGCATCGCGCACACCGTCCCAGTGCGCCGGCGGCTGTGGCGGCTCCCAGCGCAGCCTGCCGACCGGCGGCGCCGCGTACGGGATCCCCTTGAAGAACTCGACCCCATTCGCGACGCCACCCTGCACCGTACCGCTGGCGAACGTAACCATCGGGGCGGAGGTCACCGCCGAGGTACCCGCCGCGGTGGCGCCCGCCGCGGCACCGAGGACGATGCAGGCTGCAAGGACGGCAAATGAGTCTGCAACGCCGCGCATGATCCACCCCCTCATCGTCCTACCCGGATCCGGCTCGGATCCGAACGCATCGCCATGCTACCGCATCGCCGAGGTGATGGAACCGGAGATAGACCGAGGTCGACGGCTGCGGGTTCATGGCCGCTCCACGCTCCCGCCCAGAGTGACGAGAAGGTCGTCCAGTTGCGCGAACATCTCGGGCATCCCGCCCTCCATCCCGGCGATCGCATCGTCGAGAGCTTCCCTCGAGGGATAGAGTTCGTGCATGACGAGCAGCGTCTTGCCACCTTTTTCCTCGAAAGTCACCGTGGTGACGGCGCCCCCATCACTTTCGTCATTAGTCCAGACGAGGCGCGAGTGCGGTGTCACTTCGAGATATCTTCCGAAGAACACCATAGGCTTTGAGACCTCGTGGCTGAACTCGAAACGGTACCTGCCCCCGACACGGACATCCACCTCGCAGGAAAGCAGGGACACGCCCGTCGACTTGGGTGCCCACCACCGCTCGAGCAGCTCGGGCTTGGTCCACGCCTCGAATACGATGCGCGGCGGGCCGTTGAACATCCGCGTAACGACCAGCTCCCGCTCGGACTTGCGCTCCACCGTCGTGCGGTTCGTCGTGCGGGTAAGCTCACCGTCTCTTCTTGCGCCCATGGATCCTCCCCTTCCGTTTCAGCTCCTCGACAACCTTGTCGAGCTCATCGAAGCGTGCGTCCCAGAGCTGGCGGTACGCCTCGATCCATGCCGCCTCTTCCTCCAGTCGGCGCGGACCGAGCTTGCAGGTCCGCACGCGCCCGACCTTCTCCGTGGTGACGAGCCCTGCCTGCTCCAGGACGCCGACATGCTTCTTCATGCCCGTGAGAGTCATGTGGAACTTCTCGGCAAGGCCCGTGATTGAAGCGTCTGCACGCCCGAGCTGCTCCAGAACGCCGCGCCGGGTGGCATCCGAGAGCGCCGCGAACGAGGCATCCACGCGGCTACGTGTATACTGAACCATATGGTTCAGTATGTAACACAGGGGTTGGCGGTATGCAAGGAAAGGCCGAGCGCGATGCTCCGCAGATCTTCCGCCATGGATGTCATCCCCACCCTGAGCTCAGCAGACGTTGCGTTTCCAGCCAGAGCCGGTCGAGCAACTGTCCCGCCGGCGTGGTCTGAGCCAAGCGGGCGCTTTGGCCCGCCCACGCTTGCATGCGCTGCAGGTCGCCCTCTCGCAACGCCGCGCGCCGCATCGGGGCCGTGAGCGCGCGTTGGATCGGGTACGGCGCCGGGTCGGGTGCCCCGTATGCGGTGGCAGCGCGCACATAGTCGGTGGTGACGGACCGCCCCGCACGCCCGCTGAACACTCGACTTACAACCGTATCCTCCGGCGCACACGCCCCCAGTGCCGCCGCCCATGCGGCGTGAATTTGGGCCTCTGGGCAGCGTAGAAATCCGGTTCCGATCTGCGCCGCGCTGGCGCCCAGCAGGAGCGCCGCCGCGATACCCCGGGCATCGGCAATTCCTCCCGTGGCAACGACCGGAATGTGCACCGTGTCGACGACCGCCGGCAGCAGCGCGACCAACCCGACCGCTTGGGCCTCAGCCGCCTCGGCGTCGAAGCAGCCGCGGTGGCCTCCGGCCTCCATGCCCTGTGCGACCAGCACATCCGCTCCGGCCTCTTCGGCCTGCCGCGCTTCGGCCACCGTCGAGACAGTAGCGAACCAGGCGATGTCTTGCTTCTCGAGTTCGCGGACATAGGGAGCCGGGTACAGACCCATGATCGAGGAGATCACCGGCGGATGCGCCGCCAGCATGGCCTCGCACTGCGCATCGAAGCTCGGAAGAACCGCGTCCGTCGCTTCCGGTGTCGCGACCGGACCCCACCGGGCAAGAAACCCGCGCAGTGCGGCTTCGCGCTCGAAATCGCGCCGCGGCGCGGGGCCGGGAATCCAGTTGTTGATCTGGAAGGCATCGGTACCGGCGGCACGCACCGCTTGCGACCACCCCATGATGTCCTCGGGAGACATCAATAGCGCGCCGCAGGCGCCGAGTCCTCCCGCCTGCGCCACCGCGATGGATAAGGATGGTGGTGACGCTCCGGCCATCGGCGCGAGCAGGATCGGCGCTCGCAACCCGAAGCGCCGACAAAAGCTCTCGACGCGCTGTCGTACATCCCGGGAGTACCCGCTCATCGCTCGGTGGCCTCCGACTCCAATCGCGAGACATGACGAATCGTGCCACCCGCGTCGCGCCGGGGTGGCTGCCACTACGCAGAATACAGCACGGCGATT
>JASHPX010000092.1 GCA_030037905.1 Gammaproteobacteria bacterium | reverse complement strand
GCCTATGTGCTCAAGGAATCCTTCGGTCAGCTGTGGGACTACAGCAGCGAAGCCTGGGCCCGAAAGTTCTTCGACAACTGGCGAGCCCAGCTGAAATGGCAACGACTCAAACCCTACGAGGACTTCGCCGCCATGATCGAGCGGCACTGGGATGGGTTGGCCGCCTACTGCAAACCGGAGAACAAGGTATCGCTGGGATTCGTCGCAGGACTGAACAACAAAATCCGCGTCATCCAGCGCCGGGCTTACGGACTGCGCGACGAGGAATACCTTCGCTTGAAGGTCCTCACTTGCATGCTGCCCAAGCTTTGAGCAAAAAATGATCACCTTTTACCCACTCGTTTGCCGGAAGACCCATTATTGATGACGGTATTCGCTTCGCTTCCAGAGCTGGCGTGGTCCTCGATCGCCGTGATCAGGTTGTTGGTCCTGCCGTCGTGCAAGAAGTACGCCCGTTGCCCGACACCCCACAGCGGCGCCGTGCGGAATTGATCCCCACCCGCAGCCCCCTGGCTGATCCCGTCCGCGAGGCCCGTGCCCATGTGATGTAGCAACAGATCCGAGTACAGATGGGCCTGGTGGTTCGACAGGGCGACGCTCGGGTTCGTGGCGGAGCCGCTCGCAACCGCGGTGCCGGTCGTCATCGTGGGAGTGTGACACATATCGCAGCCGATGTTGACGAACTCCTGACTGCCCTCCTGTGTTTCCTGAGTAGGCGTCGCCGGGTTCGGCGGCGCCAGCATGCGCATGAAGTCGGCGAACGCCTCGATATCCGAGAGCACAGCCGCTCCGGCTGATGAGAAGTTGACGGTGTCGTTCGGCGTCGAATTGCCGCCCGCACAATTCTCACCTTCGCTGCGCTCCTGCGGGAAGAGCTGATTCGAGATGCCCATCTCGACGTTGTACGCCTCCCCGGCAAACATCAGCAGCGACTTGTCCTGCGCCTTCCAGCCGAAGCGCATGATGGTGCCGTCGTTGCCGCTGATGTTCGGGGCGCCAGCGATTCCCAATGCCTGCTTCTCTGCAGCGTTCGCGCTCTGGTTGGCCAAAATGGTCGCATCGGGAATGTTCTCGATGAGGCCTGCTCCCATCAAGGGTGTCGGAATCCGAAAGACGACGTTGGGGTTGCCACCCTGCCCGGTGACCGGGTCGCCGGACTGCCCGAAGTTGGGCTGCGCAATGCTGCAGGCCCCGGCATCGGCTCTGCCGGTGATGGTGAACACGTCGTGCACGCCGCCGTCCGTCTTGAAGCGCGCCTCGCGGACCGGCCCATTCAGCGTGATGAACCACGGAATCTGGTTCGCGGCGCCATCGGCGTGGCCCACGGCAACCTGGGGATTGTTAGTGGGCGGACTCGAGCCGCCGATGAATGGGAAAGAGTGACAGGATCCGCACTCGTTGGAGTTGAACGTCGGCCCGAGACCAGTGTTCGCCCCACCCGTGACCGTCTCGACTTGCTGGAAGCGCGTCAGCCCGTCCTGGAAGAAGATTTGCTCATCGTTGGTAAGCTCGGTCAGCGGCGCCGGCGCTGCGCCGATGTCAGCCCCCGGTCGCACGCCGGGATCAGTTACTTGCTGAGGGGGCGCCAAGTTGTGACCGACCCCTTGCGCAGTTGCCAATGTGGGGCCGAGCGCTACCGCGCCCCCGAGAAGCGCGACAAGGAAGCAAGTTCGGACTGCGCGGAACTTGCACATCGGTTCTCCCTCCCTATCAGATCGCTTGACCCGTTGTAACCCGGTACACGGTTGAAAGACGATGTGTCGCGGCATCGAGACGGGGGTCGCGGCCGGCGCCAAATGCGCGAGATAGGCTCAAAAGAAGCTTTTTTTGAAATCCGTGCATGCGGCTCGTGAGTCACAAGTTCATTGATTCTCTGTTGCCTTCGGTCGAGCCAGCGTGCGCGCCATTCAACCTAATACCGGCCACGAAGGAGTACCAACCCTATGGCGGCCGATAGGTCTGGAAATCCTGGTGTGAGTTTGGGGTTACGCTGTCGCGCGCATTCCGCTCGCCTTATCTTCGTTTACTTCCGTCAGCTGTAGCTGATGTGGGTGGGTACAAAAATACGGGGGCCGTCTGAAAGGGTGGCAGAAGCATGGCTGAAATCAGCAAATCCGGTTATTCGCGTAGGTTGATGCTCACTGGCCTCGCGGGAGCGCCGCCCTGCGCATTGGACGTCAAACAAGCCTCAGCGCAGACCGTGACGGCAATGCCGGCGGAAGCGCGTACTCAGGCAGCGCTCAAGGGCGCCAAGGGCACCAAGCTGGTAATGCTGGGCACGGGTGCAGGACCAGTGCCGATGTTGCCGGCTCGTCGGCGGTTCATGACCTCGCACGTGATGCTGTCGAACGGCGTCGCCCGCCCGTGAAACCCGCGCTCGGCTATCGCTTTGACTTCCACGACCGCTCGATCGCCTCTTCGGGCGACACCACCCCTCTGGTCAAGATGCTGGTGCTCTCGCATCTGACGCCCGAGCATGGCATCCCAGATGCAACCTGGCATCGCGAAGCCGCCAAGGCCTTCAGGGGAAGAATCGTCGTCGCTCAGGACCTGATGGTGATCTAAGCCAGATCTAAGCCGATCTAAACCGCCGTTTGCTCACTTTCGTAGCTCCTTCAATAACTCCGCAGGAGATCAGTGTAGCAATTCCAGCTGTCCAGAGCGGCTCCGGCCGAGTCTCGGAGGCCTTGATTCCCGCTTCTACCGCTGATCGTCTTTCATGCCTCAGTAAGTAACGGACGGCAACCAGGCACCGTCCGGCAGGTTGTAAAGGCCGATGGTCATGAGAGTCATCGGCTGAACGATCCGCAGGCCTGCGCGCAGACACCACTGGACAAGCTCGCTATTGCGTGTCGGAACGAGAAAGCCGGGTCCCGGATAGGACTTTGACGCGCCGATCAGCGCCTCGAGGTCGGCGTTTGACTCTCCGACCGCGTGACCGAAAAACGCTATCGCCGTCGCGTAGCCGGTCACGCGTCCCGAGCGCTCGACCACCTGGGCCGTGCCTCGCGCGATGGCATCGGCAAGCTCGCCGTTTCGGCTGTGTCCATGCACGCTCATGCAAAGCCGGTTGCAGGTTGACAAATCTTCCCCGATGGCAGGTCGCACCCGGCGTGCGGACTCGGCTGATCCAGTCAGCGCTCCTTGCAGGCAGACCAAGTGCTCGCGCACTTGAAACCCCAACTTGAGATACAAGGCGAGGGAGCGGCTGTGATACCCAGCCTGGACGAGGCGGATCCCCGGGATCTCGCGCGACTCCGACTCCCGCATGACCGCTTCCATCAGCGCACGTCCCGCCCCATCGTTCTGAACTGCCGGGTCTACGGTAATTGGTCCGATGCCGCCGATCGGATTGCGCAAGTCGAGAAAGTTGCTGCCGATGAATTTGCCATTCAGCTCGGCGGCCACGCCATAGAACCGCTGGTGTCCCAGAAAGTCGGCAACAAGTTGGGTTGCCAGCTCGGGGCTGGGGAAATCGGGGGGAAAACGATGCGCGTCCGCAATCGCCTTGAAGGCCCGATAGCAGATGTCGCCTGCAGCATGAGCGTCAGCCGGTTCGGCTCTTCGCAGCTGTAAGGTCATTGGAGCCCGCGAAAAAAGACGAGTTTTGTCTTAGCATGAATGCTACGCCACATCGTCAAAGACCGCATCCAGGGCTATCGAGTGGGTCGCAGGACTGTAGCCAAAGCGGGAGCACGGTATCATATCGAAGTGTCTCAGGTCTTTATCTCCTATGCGCGTTCAACCGCTTTGCAGGCCAAGCAGATCGCTGAAGCCTTGCGCGCGCACGGCTATACGGTGTGGCGCGATGACGAGCTGCCTGTGCACCGCGCTTATGCGGAGGTGATCGCTGAGCGGCTCAAGATGGCACTGGCGGTGGTTGTAGTGTGGTCCGCCGATGCAGTTGAGTCCGAGTGGGTCCAGTCCGAAGCTGATCGCGCCCGCGCGGAGCGCAAACTCGTGCAACTGACTCTCGACGGCGCGCCCCTGCCGATGCCGTTCGACCGCCTCCAATGCGCCGACCTTATCGGTTGGCAAGGTGATACCGACTGTGACGGATGGAGCAAGGTCGTCGCCAGCGTTGCGGAGCTCGTCGGCACGAGTCCGACCATGAAACGTCCGACGCCCGTGGCGAAGCTCGTGTTGCCGGCGAAGCCGTCCATCGCGGTCCTGCCATTCGCGAATCTGTCTACGGATGCATCTCAGGTCTATTTTGCGGACGGCATGGTCGAGGAGATCACCGATGCACTGGCCCGCTTCCGAACGTTGTTCGTGATCGCGAGCAGCGCCGCTTCGGCATACCGCGACGGCGCTCGCGATCTGAAAATCATCGGACAGGAATTGGGTGTCCGTTATCTGCTCGAGGGCAGCGTGCGCAAGGCCGCCGACAAGGTGCGTATATCGGTCCAGCTCGTAGAGGCGCACGGTGGCGCGCAGATCTGGTCGCATCGATTCGACGACACATTCGAGGATGTATTTGCGCTCCAGGACCGCGTTGCCGGGGCGGTCGCCGGCGTACTCGATGCGACACTCGAGACGGCCGAGATTCGCCGCGCGGCGCGCAGGCCTACGGCTGATTTGGATGCGTACGACCTGTATTTGCAGGCGGTGTCTCACTTCAGGTCCTCGGGTCGCGAATCTGTTGCCCGCGCGGTGCAGCTGGCTGATGCAGCTGTTGCGCGCGATCCAAATTTCGCCTGCGCACTGGTTTTGGCCGCTCTGGGTCGCTCTTCGGCCTCCTTTATCGGATCACTGGACGATCTGGACGCGTGCCGCCGTCAGGGGCTCGAACAGTGCTCGCGCGCCGTCAGCCTCGCGCCGGATGATCCGCTGGTGCTGGCGTATGCCGCACTGACGCTGATGAATTTCCTGGACGATATCGAAGTCGCGCAGCGGTTGAGCGAACGCGCATTCACGATCGTGCCCGGGTCAGCCATGACCCTGCACGCCAACGGCTGGCTGCATGCTGTAAACGGTGATCCGGCACTCGCCATCGCAAGGCTGGAGCAGGCGCTGCGCCTCGATCCAAGCTCGTCCCTGAACCCCTATCATCTGACCGGGATTGGCGTCGCACTGTTCGCGCTCGGTCGTTTCGACGAGGCGGTAACGCATTTCTCGGACGCACTGCTCGCCGTGCCCGATTACCCGACGCCTCGAGTGTTTCGCGCTGCAAGTCAAGCCTACCTGGGGCGAAGAATCGAGGCTGCCGCCGACCTGGCGAAGCTCCATGCGTGCACCCTTGATTTTATGCTGCACCTTCAGCGTGATCCGGCGCGAGTCTCGAAGCTTCGTGCAGGCCTCGCGCTGGCGCGCGAGCCGCACGCCGTCTGAGCGGGTCGCGCATCACCAGGGCGCAGAGATCTACCAGTCAGGGGGCGTGGCGTAAATAGAGCCGCGGAATGCATGCCTCGGCATTCACGATTGTGTACGGCTGTTTCCCTCTGATCTCTAGCAGATCACGGTCGCCAGTAACGAGGTACATGGCTTTGCCCGAAGTCGCCAACATAAGAAACGGCCGATCGAAAGGGTTGCGGCACGCGGGAATTCTCCGCGATTTGGCCGGAATCCTCACGGTCAAGCAAAATGGTAGGTAGTCGCTCAAGAGTTCGTCCCGATCCGCGGATGTGAGTTTGAACTTCGGGTAGCTCAGTACTCGAATTAGCTCCGTTGTCGTTTCCGTCGAAACGATCGGCATGAACGCCCCAGCCTGCCAGGCGGCCCGAATAGGGGCGAGCCGGCGGGATGAGAACAGCAATGCCGAGACTACCGTGTTGGTGTCCAGCACCACACGGGCCGGGGCGCTCATCTCCTGGTCTTTCCAGTCGCCTTGCGTGACCAGGACACGGCATCTTGGACATCTGCTTCGGTGAGGTTCAATTCGGAAAGCTTTGCGCGGACGGCATCGGCTCGTTGAATGCGTACCGGTGTGAGGACTATCTGACCACCTCTGGTCTCTACCTCAAAATATTCCGTCGGGCCAATCACATTGGTGATGGCCTTCGGAAGCGTCAGCTGATTCTTCGCGGTCATCTTGGCCAGCACGGCAGGACCTGCTTCGGCATAGTAAGGATATCTTACTATATGACTTCCTTGCCCGCGTGGCAAACTGCTTGATCTTTCGGCCGAAGGTCTACCGGCGGGTTCGGCGGGCTCATGAAGGGTCTGGCATGGGGCGCGGAAAGTGGGTCGCACGGCGCACACGCCGGTTGCGAAATATCCTGGTCGGCTGCGCCCGGCTGCGAAATCCAGGCTGTCAGTCCATGCTGTACTTGTATTTTTTCAGAATAGGCTCCAGCACTGCATTGAGCTTTACTATCGTTTCATTCTTCAAATGCTTTCGGAAATTTCCCGGATACACCTGCCGAATATGTTGATCTGGCCGCTCTTGCCGTGGGATTACGTCGTTTTCGCGCGCAACAGCGCAGATGAAATCGGGGGCGGCCGTGATCCCGAAATATGCAAGCATGTCCTGAAGCCAGGTTACTTTATTGAAGATGACGTCCTCATATCGATAGATTCTCATATCAGTATTCAGTAGGTGTTCGTACCCACTAAATTCCTCGACAAAATCGGCGATGTCGACCAGGCAGAACTCGTCTATTCGGGTTTCTGCTGCCTCCTTCCTCTTGGCAAGCAATTCGTCCCGAATGAGACCCGCTGTAGGAATGCTGTGACTTTGGAGGTAGGAGAAATAATTTGACACGACCATGTCTCTCGGGTCGCGAATCAGCAGGACCTTTTTCTTCGCAGACAAATCGAACTTGTACAAATATTCGGGGAATGATCGATAGCCGCGATAGCAATAGCCTCTCTCGAAAATCAAATCTTCTGGATTCGATATTTTATTTTCCGGCAGCCCAGCCGCGAATGCCAGCTCGGAAATCGCCATCTGCGGAATCCCCGATGCCCCGAGAACCTTCATCAGCATGTTGTTCAGCAGGGTGCTTCCACTCTTGTGCATGGCGAAGACATAGAAAGAGTCGAAGTTCCCAGGAGGCGGGATGCTTGCTACGGTGCTCCCGCCGGGTGTTTCGATCCTGACTTGCCGCATCGAGTTCTCCTGACTCCTCTAACCATCGAATATCTCGAGAGCGCATCGACCGTTGGGTTGTGCCGATCGCCTCTGATGGCCGCGCATCACGTTGCCGTCGGAAATCGATATTCGGCTGTGCCTGTGGTGCCGGCCGGCGGCCAGCGGGAGGTCACCGCCTTGGAGCGCGTATAAAAGGAGACGCCTTCCGGGCCGTACACGTGGAAGTCGCCGAATAGCGAGCTCTTCCAGCCGCCAAACGAGTAGTAGGCCATCGGCACCGGGACGGGGACGTTGATGCCGATCATCCCGACCTTCACCCGCCGTTGAAATTCCCGGGCCGCAGCGCCGCTGCCGGTGAAGATGGCCGCGCCGTTGCCATACGGATTGGAATTGATCAGGGCGATCGCGTTCTCGAGAGTACGGGCGTGCAGGATGCAGAGCACCGGTCCGAACACCTCTTCCCGGTATACCTCCATGCGGGGCTCGACACTGTCGATCACCGTGGCGCCGATGAAGAAGCCGGCCTCATGCCCGGGGACCCTCAGCCCGCGTCCGTCCACTGTGATCACTGCGCCCTGCTCGGCGGCAGATCCAATGAGCCGCGAGATGCGCTCGCGAGCCGCGTGAGTCACGACCGGTCCCATCTGAGTGTCGGGATGGCGACCGGGCCCGACCTTCAGTGAGGAGGCCCTGCGACCGACGGCTTCAACAAACGTATCCCCATCGAGCCCCACGGTCACCGCGGCCGACACGGCCATGCATCGCTGGCCTGCGGAACCGAACGCCGCCCCTACGAGCTGATCGGCGGCGAATCCCGGGTCCGCATCGGGCAACACGATCGCGTGATTCTTGGCGCCGCCCAACGCCTGAACGCGCTTACCGGCGGCAGTGCCGTGCTCATAGACGTAGCGTGCCGCCGCCGTGGAGCCGACGAATGAGATCGCTGCAACCTGCGCGTGCTGCAGCAGCGCGTCTACCGCCGACTTGTCGCCTTGAACGACGTTGAAGACGCCCTCGGGAAGCCCGGCCTCGGCCCACAGCTCGGCCAGTATTAACGACGCGCTCGGGTCGCGTTCACTGGGTTTGAGGACGAAGCTATTGCCGCAGGCGATGGCTAGCGGAAACATCCACATCGGAACCATCGCCGGGAAGTTGAACGGGGTGATGCCGGCGACGACACCGAGTGGCTCACGAAAGCAGAACAGATCGATCCCCTGCGATACCTGATCGGAGTAGTCACCCTTGAGGTGCGTGGCAACTCCACAGGCAAAGTCGACCACCTCCAGCCCGCGCTGTATTTCCCCCTCCGCGTCGGATACGGTTTTGCCGTGCTCGTCGCTGATCGCCTCGGCGAGGCGACGCGTCTGGGCGCGGACCCGTTCTCGGAACGCGAACAGAATCTGCGTACGCCGGCTGAGCGAGGTTTGCGACCAGGATTCGAACGCTCGCAACGCCGCCTGGACCGCATGGTCGACCTCTGCGGCGCCGGCTAGCCCGACCCAAGCCCTCTGCTCGCCGGTCGCGGGATTCCACACGGGGGACCTGCGCTCGGCGGACGGTGCGACCGGCCGGCCGGCGATCCAGTGATTGATCATGTTCACCATGGGTCGCAGGCCGAGGCCGTCGGTGCGCGCGCCTACCGGCGCGTCCACGGGAAGCGCACGGCCGTCACGATGACGCCGCACAGCCCGACGATCACCAGCAGTGCGGCGATGGTCGCTGCGGCGCGGCCTGCGCCCGCGCCTGCATCTGCGCCTGCACCTGCAGCTGCGTGGCGCTCGATGGCGCTGGACCAGATGACGCCGGCGACGAACGCCAGCATCGACAGGAGCGCCTGCCAGGTCAGCTGTGTACGGGTGGGCGGGGGCTTGGTCGGGGGCTCGGGCACGAGGTTGAAGCCCTCGAGCCGCTCGAACGGCGAGCGCCGCTCGAGGGGTGCGCCGCACCCGACGCATGCCTTTGCCTGGTCGCTCACGGTTCGTCCGCACTCGCTGCACTTGATCAGTGCCATGGTCGCTCAGGCTGCCGGTCGGCGGGCTGCCGCAGGACATATCATACGGCCGGCCAAGGCAGCTCGCGCAGGCCGCGACCTGCACAGACCGCGGTGCGCAGGCCACGGGCGCAGATCGCGGTGCACAGGCCGCAGCGCGCAGGCCGTGGGCCTTCCGACGGCAGCGTCCCGCGTACCCTGGTATATTCCGCAACCTCTCCTCTGACGTGGGAGCGCCTCATGACCCGAATCACGGCCGAAAGCATGCAGGGTGCGCGCGGTCCCGGGGCAAAGCGGCACAGCTTGGCGACGCTTGCCCCTCAGCCCAACCTTTCACGACGCGCGTTCCTGACGGCGGGCCTGGCCACCGGTGGCGGCCTCATGCTCGCACTGAGCCTGCCAAAGCCCGTCGAGGCGCGTGGCTCCGGCCCTGGTGTACGCGGCGCGGCAGCAGCTTCCGCGGCTGACACCGCGGACGCACAGGTCACTGCATTCATCCGCATCGCGCCCGACGGCATCGTCACCATCATGGCGAAGAACCCCGAGCTCGGGCAGGGCGTGAAGACGTCTTTGCCGATGATCATCGCCGACGAGCTGGATGTCGCGTGGGAGAACGTGCGCACGCAGACTGCACCGTTGGATCCCGCGGCCTTCGGACCGCAATTCTCCTACGGCAGCTTCTCCACGCCGTTCAACTGGGATCCGCTGCGTCGCGCGGGCGCGGCCGGGCGGCAGATGCTGCTGGCCGCCGCGGCGCACTCGTGGGGAGTAGCGATGACCGAGTGCGAGACCGCTGCCGGGGTGGTGCATCACCGCCCGAGCGGCCGTTCGCTCACCTACGGCGAGCTCGCGCACCAGGCGGCGCGGCTGCAGCCACCGGATCTGGCAAGCGTGCCGCTCAAGGATCCGAAGGATTATCACATCATCGGCAAGCCCACGCCGCAGGTCGATGCGGCACGCATCCTCGCCGGCGAGCCGGTGTTCGGCATCGATCAGAGCGTGCCGGGCATGCTGTACGCCGTGTACGAGAAAGCGCCGGTATTCGGGGCGCGCGTCGCGAGCACCAATCTGGAGGCCATCAAGGCGCTGCCGGGCGTGCGCGACGCCTTCATCCTGCGCGGCGAGCCGGCTGAAGTGGCGGTCGTGAATCGTGGCCTCGTGGACGGCGTCGCCATCGTCGCGGACCGTTGGCACCAGGCGAACAAGGCGCTGCAGCAGCTGCAGGTGCAATGGGCCGCAAGTCCCGCGGACGCGCAGAGCACCGCCGCCTTCGAGCGCCAGTCCACCGAGTTCGCCCGCCAGGCGCCTCAGCAGATCCTGCGCCGCGACGGTGACGTCGATAAGGCATTCTACGGTGCGGCCAAGATCATCGAGGCCACCTACGCCTATCCGTTCCTCGCGCACGTGGACATGGAACCACAGAACTCCACGGCCTATGCCAGGCCGGATGGCACGCTCGAGATCTGGTCTCCGACGCAGGATCCCGGTGGAGTGCGCCGGCTCGTTGCCAGTACGCTGCGTATCGACCCGAGTCGTATCACGGTGCACATGACGCGCGTGGGCGGCGGTTTCGGGCGCCGGGGAGATAACGATTTCGCCGCCGAGGCAGCGGCGATTTCCTGGCAGATCCGCAAGCCGGTGAAGCTGCTGTGGAATCGTCGCCAGGACATCCAGCACGATTCCTACCGGCCGGCGGGGTTCCATCACTTTCGTGGCGGATTGGATACCCAAGGCAAGCTGGTAGCCTTTTCCGATCACTTCGTGACCTTCAGTCACAACGGCAAGGTCGCGCTGTGCGCCGATCTGCCTACCGATATTCCGCCGGCCGCATTCGTGCCGAATCTGCAGTATGCGCAGTCGCTGATTCCCCTCGGTCAGCCGACCGGCCATCTGCGCAACCCCGGATACAACGGCCTCGCCTTCGCATTCGAATCGTTCCTCAATGAGCTCGCCGACGCGGCCGGGCGCGATGCGCTCGAGTTTCGCCTCGATCTCTTCGGTGCGCCGCGCCGGGTGGGCAACCCCCTGGCGATCATGGGCATGCACATTCCGGCCTTCGACACCGAACGCGTCCGCGGTGTATTGCAGTTGGTTGCGGAAAAATCCGCCTGGGGCCGAACGCCGCTGCCGAAGGGCACCGGCATGGGGCTCGCCTTCTGCTACAGCCACTTCGGCTATGCCGCCGAGGTGGTCAAGGCGAGCGTCAACGAGGACGGGACCCCGCGTATCCACAAGGTGTGGGTCGCCGCGGACATCGGCCGGCAGATCGTCAACCCCTCCGGTGCCTATAACCAGGCGCAGGGCGCCGTGCTCGACGGTCTCGGCGTGGCGTTGCACGAGGCGCTGACGATCCGGAACGGTGCGGTGGTGAATACCAACTTCAATACCTTCTGCCCGATGCGTATGCATGAGGCACCGCAGGTCGAGGTGCACTTTCGAATGACCGACAACGCGCCGACCGGGCTCGGTGAGCCGACGCTGCCGCCGGCGCTGCCAGCGCTCACCGCTGCACTGTATGCCGCGACCGGCAGGCGCATCCGGCGCTTGCCAATCGACCCGAAGCAGCTCGCTGCATAGACGCCGCGGCCGCGGCGCGCACGGTGAGCGACTCAGGGCCTCCGGCTCAGGACCCCACGTACAGGTGTTCGGGCGGCAGACCGGCTTGGTGGCGCTCGTACATCTGACGGTAGGCACTTTCCAAGTCACGCGTGTAGCGCTCGATGTCGAACAGCGGCATGGTCAGCCGGTTCTGCGCGAGCCGCGCGCGCAGCTCGCGGAGCCGCGCGGGTTCAGTGGCGAGCTCTACGAGCAGCTGCTCGTAATGCTCGAGCGTGCGCGTGACGAGCTGCGGCAGACCGATCGCGCCCAGCAGGCTCGCCGCGACGCGTGAGGCGAACGAATCCCCCGAGCAGGTCACGACCGGTAACCCCGCCCACAGCGCATCGCTCGCGGTGGTATGTGCATTACAGGGCAGCGTGTCGATGAACAGGTCCGCCGCCGCCTGACGGCCGAGGTGCTGCGGTAGCGGTGCGCGCGGTGCGAATACGAGTCGCTCGGGGTCGACTCCGCGCGCCTGTGCGGAGGCGCGCAGATTGCGGCGCACGACCTCGCCGCCGTCGAGCAGCCACAACACGACACCCGGCACTCGCTGCAATACACGCATCCACACGTCGAACAGGGTGGGCGTGATCTTGTAGGGATTGTTGAAGCAGCAGAAAACAAAGCCGTTCGCCGGCAGCCCGTGCTGCGCACGCGAGCTGTGTTCCTCGGCGATGGGGCGGCTGCGGCCGTTGACCTGGTAACTGTGGGGCAGGTAGACGATCTTCTCGGCGTACCAGTCGCGATCGCGCTCCCCGATCAGCGTGGCGTCCGCGACGAGATAGTCGATGTACGGCGCACCCATGGTGCCCGGAAAGCCCAGGTAGCTGACCTGCAGCGGGGCGGCGCGGTGCGCGAATATCCCGGCCCGCTGATCCTGGGTGAAGCCCTTGAGATCCACGGCGATATCGATCTGCAGCTCCCGCGAGACACGCGCGATCTGCAGATCGGACTGCTCACGTACGTCGATGAAGCGATCGAACGCGGCGGCGAGATGGGCGGTCATCGCATCGCGCGGCCCGTTGCCGAAATGGAACGCGACCGTCTCGAAATGCTGGCGATCGTGGCGGCGGAACAGCTCCTCGGCGAGCACGGCGGTCGCATGCACGTGGTAATCGGCCGAGTAGTAGCCGATGCGGATCCTCTCGCGTCGCGAATACCTGGCGAGCGGGGGCAGCACCTGCGCCTGCGGACAGGTCTCACGCACCCAGACCTCCGCGGCGCGCCTGTGCAGGGCCGGGGCTTCGACGAGTGTTACTGCGCTGAAGGGCGGCGCGACGGGCTCACCGGCGCCGATCCTCGCAAGCAGCTCCGACAGATGCGCTTTGAGATCCCGCCAGTCGCACAGCTGCATTCGCGCGCTCAACCAGTACCCATACAGCCAGGGATGGCTGGGGTCGAGCTGCCGCGCGCGCTCGAAGCTTTCGAGCGCTTCGGTGCAGCGGCCGAGCTCCTGCAAGGTTGCCCCCTGGTTCTGCCACGCCTCCAGATGCTCGGGCCGCGTCGCCAGGACACGCTGGTAGCTCTCGAGTGCGCGCTCGAGCTCGCCGCGCTCGCGCAGCAGATTGCCGAGATTGAAGTGCGCTTCGGCATGCGAGGGATCGAGCGCCAGGGCACGCTGGTAGGTCCGCAGCGCGCCGTCCCTATCGCCCCCGCCATGCAGCGCCATGCCGAGGCCGGTGCAGGCGATCACGTCTCCCGGATCCAGTTCCAGTACCTGCCGATAGCTCGCGCAGGCGGCCTGCGGCTGCCCCAGGCGACAGAGGAGGCTACCGCGGTTACGCAGCGCTTCGGCGTAGCGGGGTCGTAGCGCAATGGCTCGCTCGTAGCTCGCCAGAGCCTCGTCCAGACGCGCCAGCTGCTGCAGCGCTACGCCGAGATTGTTATGCGCGGCGGCGTCTTGCGGCTGAAGCTCGAGGGCGCGCTGGTAGCTCTGCAGGGCCTCGGCGTGCCGGCTGAGCCGGCGCAGGGTGGCGCCGCGGTTGCCGTGGGCGGCCGCGTAATCGGGATTGAGCGCCAGCACCTGATCGTAACTGGCGAGCGCTTCCTCGAAGCGCCCGAGCTCGTGCAGGACCAGGCCGCAGTTATAGCGGGCTTCCACGTAGTCGGGCCGGATCGCCAGCGCGCGCTCGTAGCTCGCCAGAGCCTCATGGTAGCGCTGCAGATCGCGCAGGACGTTGCCGTAGTTGTTGTGAGCGGCTGCGTCGTTGGCCGCCACTCGCACCGCGCGCTCGAGCAGCGGTGCGGCTTCAGCCGCGCGACGCGTCTGCGCCAGCAGCACCCCCGTGAGCGTCAGCGCGCCGAAGTGGGCGGGCTGCAGGCGCAATGCTTTGCGGTAGATCGATTCAGCCTGCGCCGCAAGACCGCGCTGCTGCAGAGCCAGCGCCTGCTGCAGCAGTGGCATGATCGAGGGGCCACCGGCGTGCCGCGCGAAGTGTGGCGCTCTGCTGCGGCTCACAACAAGCTGATCCCGAGAGTCTTCATCAGCTCGGTTTCGTCGGAGGCATGATCGGGCGCGCGACGGAACTCGGCCTGGGTCACGGGATGGCTGTGATAGTTGCCGATGATCTCCGGAATGCGCACCGTGGCCTTCTTCAGCAGCTGCGTGACGAGCGTCCACCAGCCGATGTCGCCCGCGATGCGCAGCAATGTCCCATCCGGGAGTTGCCAGGGGTAGCGCGGAGCGCCGATGTGCGCATCCAGTCGCCACAGCGTGGCGGGCCCGAAGGTGCCGCGGCAGTCGGTGCCCAGGCGCGTGACGGTGCCTCGCCGCGGCGGCCAGCCGTCGACGAACGGCAGGCGATCGGCTGGGAAACACGGCTCGACGCGATCGGTCTCATCCTGCGAATAACAGATGCGCCAGTCTCCGGCGGCGAGCGCGCTGCCCGAGCGCAGCAGCGCAGCTTCCAGGCGCTCCACCGCGTCGGGCGCCAGCCGGTCATCGAGGTTGAGGTTCATGACGAAAGGCGTGCGCACCAGCGACAGACCGGCGTTCCACGCCTGATAGATCGTCAGATCCTCGTGGACCACGATGCGCCGTCCGGCGAGTGACGGCGGCGGCGTATCGCCGCCGTCGAAGACGTAGATGGGCTCGACCGGTACGCTCTGGCGCGCAAGGCAGCCCGCATGGGCCTGCAGCAGCCGCTCGCGCTGCTCGTCCAGGTGCCAGACGGCGCACAGAACGCTGGTGCGGGGCAGGCGCTGCACCTGCCGGTGCCGAAACACCGCCGCGCCGCCCAGCTGAGCCACGCTCTCATAGCCGCTGGTGCGCATGGCCGCGCTCACGCGCTCGTCTGCCGCGGCGTTGTGCACCGTGACGACATCGATGGTCGAGCGTGCCCGGTCGAGACTCGCGACGATTTCATACTCGGCGCCCCCGGCGTCGATCGAACAGTAGTCGATCTTCGCAAGCGAGTGCCGCTGCAGCAGCGAGCACAGGTCCGCCGCAGGGGCGGCGGCCGACGTGTTGGCTGGGTCCCGGACCGCTGCATCAGCGCCCACGATGCGCACCTGCTCGCAGTGGCATTTGCGCTGTGTCACGAGTCGCGAGAAGCGCGCCGCCGACGGCTCGGTGCACAGTCCGCCCCAGCCCAGGAAGCGCTCGAAGAATAGAGAGTTGCTGCCGGTCTCTCCGTCGCCGGCTCCGACGTCGAGAAACACCCCATTACGCCGGGCCCGAAAGAAATTCTCGAACACGAAGTGATCCACTGCTGCGGGGGCGAATGACTTCATGGCGGGGCGCTTGCGCGAAGACGGCCGCTCACGGCAGCGAACTACACAGCAGCTCCGGGATTCCGCTCTGCCGCTCGAGGAGCTGCCCGAGAAAATTCGCGGCGCAGCAGCTTTGCTCCTGCAGCAGCCGCACGTTGCCGATGTGCGGCAGGTAGCTCGTGATCACGTCGTTCGTCTGCTCCAGCGCATCGATCTTCAGCGCCTCGATCTGCCGGAGCTCTTCGGCGCGCAGGCAACGACCCGCTGCGACCGTCTCCTGCGGCGCAAGCGCGAACCAACTCAGGTCCGCGCGGGCGTTGACGAGCAGCTGCTCATGGGCAGCGGCGGACGGCTCGAGCGAATAGATGCGTCCCGTGTAGCCGCAGCGGCGCAGCTGCATTCCGAAGCAGCCCCCGTTGCTGCCGATGTCCAGCACGCGCTCGATGCCGAGGCGCTGCAGCTGTTGCACGAAGAGGCGCTCGACGTGATCGGCGTGCGATGGCTCGCCCTGGGACGCGTCGGCGGGCTCGGAGCATGGCGGCTGCGAGTGCGGTACCGAGTGCGGTACAAAGAGCGGTGCTGCATCGGCTGGAATGCAGGAAGCAACGGCCTGGGCTGGGCTGGCAGTCGACATAAAGAGGATTTATTCACCATAACCCCGAGGGGGGATCCGTCATGTGCGGCGCATCACAGATCCACGCGACCAGGTCCTCCCGCACGAGCGCATGCCCCGGCGGCCCGCGGCTGGTAGCTGAAAAGCCGCTCTGCTATCCTTGAGGAGGGGTCCTCTCCATGAATTTATCCTGAAAGCGCGACTGGTCCGGCACCCTCCGGGGGCCGCGGCCTGAGGTGATGTCCATGGCCTACACGATCACGGTCAACGGTGAGCAGCGCACGGTGGATGTGGAGGCGGATACGCCTCTGCTGTGGGTGCTCAGAGATGAGCTGGATCTGAAGGGCACCAAGTTTGGCTGCGGGGAGAGCTTCTGCGGGGCTTGCACGGTGCATCTGGACGGCATGCCCACGCGCTCGTGCGTGACCCCGATCTCGCGTGTGGGCACCCGGCAGATCACCACCATCGAGGCGGTGGACGGCAGCGAGGTGGGCCGGCGCGTCAAGCAGGCGTGGCTCGAGCTGGACGTGATGCAGTGTGGCTACTGCCAGAGCGGACAGGTGATGGCGGCCACGGCGCTGCTGCAGAGAAATCCGCGGCCCACGGATCAGGACATCGATGAGGCGATGAGCGGCAATCTGTGCCGCTGTGCCACCTACATTCGCATCCGTGCGGCGATCAAGCAGGCGGCGGGGCTGCCCACCGCCGACACGCGGGAGGTGTGAGATGGACGGGGGCAGCAGAGGTGGTGAGCCCGCGGCCAGCCAAGGGCTGAGCGCGGCCGGACAGAGCGCGACCGAACAGATGGCAGGAGAGCTGACGCGCCGGGCCTTCATGCGCGCAGGCCTCGCGGCCGGTGGCGGGCTCATGCTGGCCATCAGCCTTCCTGGCCTTGCGCAGGCGCGCACCGAAAGCGGTGTCGCGGAAGGCGGTGCCGAGGGCGCGCAGGGCGACGAGACGGTGTTGACGGCCTACATCCGCATTGCGCCGGATGGGACCACGACCATCATGGCCAAGAATCCCGAGATGGGACAAGGGGTGAAGACCTCGCTGCCGATGATGATCGCCGAGGAGCTCGACGTGGCCTGGTCGCAGGTGCGCACCGAGTATGCGCCGCTGAATCCGGCGCTGTATCCCGCGCAGTTCTCGGGCGGCAGTTTCTCCACGCCGATGAACTGGGACCCCATGCGGCGTGCCGGGGCGGCGGGGCGAGCGATGCTGGTGCAGGCTGCGGCGCGCGCGTGGCATGTGCCGGTGCAGGAGTGCACGACCGATCAGGGCGTCGTGCACCACGCGGGCAGTGGCCGCGCGCTCACCTACGGAGCGCTGGCCGCGCGCGCGGCGCGTCTGCCGGCCCCGGATCTGAAGAGCGTCACTCTGAAGGATCCGAAGGACTACAAGATCATCGGGCATTTCACACCGCAGGTGGATGCACCGCGGGTGCTGGCGGGCGAGCCGCTGTTCGGGATCGACCACAGCGTGCCCGGCATGCTCTATGCGGTGTACGAGAAGGCGCCGGTGTTCGGCGCTCGCGCGCTGAGCGCCAATCTCGATGAGATCAAGGCGCAGCCGGGTGTGCGCGATGCCTTCATCATCCAAGGCGATCCTTCTGCAGTATTCACCGTGGGGCTCATGGACGGTGTCGCCATCGTGGCGGACCGCTGGCACCAGGCCAACAAGGCACTCGAGCGGCTGCAGGTGCAGTGGGGGGACAGTCCCACCGCCTCGCAGAGCACACGCGGCTTCGCAGAGCAGGCGAAAGTGCTCGCCCGCGGCGCTCCGCAGCAGCTCGTCCGCAACGACGGCAACGTGGAACGCGGTTTCTACGGGTCGGCGAAGGTCCTGGAGGCTGCTTATACCTATCCGTTCCTGGCACACGTGCCGCTCGAGCCGATGAACTGCACAGCCTGGGCCAAGCCCGACGGAACCATCGAGATCTGGACGCCTACGCAAAATCCGGGCTCTGCGCGCACGCTCATCTCCAAGACGCTGCACATCGACCCGAGCAAGATCACCGTGCACATGACACGCGTGGGCGGTGCCTTCGGCCGGCGCAACTACAACGACTACAGCGTCGAGGCCGCGGCGATCTCGCAGCGCGCCGGCAAGCCGGTGAAGCTGCTGTGGAACCGCCGCCAGGACATCCAGCACGACGTCTATCGGCCCGCGGGCTACCACTTTTTCCGCGGCGGACTGGATGCGCAGGGCAAGCTCGTGGCGTTCGCCGATCACTTCGTGACCTTCGGGCAAGGCAACAAGGTGGCCTCGGCGGCGGGCGTCGAAGACGACCAGTTCCCAGCGCGCTTCGTACCCAATCTGCAGCTCGGCATGTCGCTGATGCAGCTGGGAGCGCCGACCGGCTCGCTGCGCAATCCGGGCAATAACGGCCTGGCGTTTGCGTTTGAGTCCTTCATCGACGAGCTTGCCGCTGCCGCCGGGCGTGACCCACTCGAGTTCCGGCTGGATATGATCGGGCCACCCAAGGTATTCCCGGCGCCGCCTGCGCGCTTCGGCCTGAGACTTCCGGCGTACGATACCGGGCGGGTCCGTGGGGTGCTGCAGCTGGTGGCGGAGAAGTCTGGTTGGAGCAGCGCGCGGCAGCAGCTGCCGCCGCGTACGGGCATGGGCCTCGCGTTCTGCTACAGCCACCTGGGCTACGTGGCCGAGGTGGTCAAGGCCAGCGTGAACGAGCGCGGTATCCCGCGTATCCACAAGGTGTGGGTAGCGGTCGACGTGGGGCGCCAGATCGTCAACCCGGCGGGCGCCTACAACCAGGCACAGGGCGCGGTGCTCGACGGGCTGGGGGTCGCGCTGCACGAGGCGCTGACGATCGAGAATGGCGCGGTGGTGAATGCGAATTTCAACACCTTCAGTCCGATCCGTATGGGCGAGGCGCCGGACGTGGAGGTGCATTTCCGCATCACGGACAATGCGGTGACGGGGCTTGGGGAGCCGACGCTCCCGCCGGTGCTGCCGGCGCTGACGAATGCGCTGTTTGCAGCTACCGGCAAGCGCATCCGCTCTCTGCCCATCGACCCGAAGCTGCTCATCGTCTAGCTCGGCCCGCACCCGCAGTCAGACGACTTGCGCGAGGGCCCCTGGCCAGACCCGCCGGTCTGGGCCAGGGGTCGCGCGCGGCGCTGGGCCGGCGGGCCGCTCGCCGTACGCGCCCCCAGGTGTGGTCAGCCGCGCCGCAGTCATGACGGGTGCGCCCGCAGCAGCTAGACTGCGCATTCAGGACAGGCGGGGATCCGGGTACTTACAATCATGAAGTCCATAGCCCTGAAGCTTTGCTGCTTCGCATTGCTCTCGCTCTCGACCGCCGGCTACTCGCAGGCGCAGACACCGCAGGCACCCTCGGCATTCGATGCCGAGATCCAGCAGGGGAATGCGCAATTGCAGGCCGGTCGCGCGGACAGCGCCTTGGACGCGGGTGACGCCGCGATACGTATCGATCCGAACCGCTGGGACGGCTACGCGCTGTCCGGCCGGGCGCTGTTGGCGCTCAAGCGCTATGAGGCAGCGGCGGATGCGCTCAGCAAGGCCATCGAGCGCGCGCCCGATGGGGAGGAGCAGGCCGAGCTGCGCGAGCTGCGCCGGCAGTGCCTGCTGGCGGAATCCGGCGTGAGTGTGGGCGCGGCGCCCGCCGCAGCCGTAGCCGCAGCCCCGGCCCCAGTCCCAGTCCCAGCCCCACCCTCAGCCCCGACTGCAGCTCCACCCCCAGCTGCAGCCCCAGCCCCACCCCCGGTCGCAGCCGCCGCCCCAGCTGCAGCCGCAGCTCCAGCCCCGGCCGCGCCGAGTGCCGCGCCAACACGTGTCGCCTCATCGAGTGCTGCGCCGGCGAACGGCGCGCCCGTGAGCGCCAGTGGCGCCACGACCGTGCAGGCCGCTGCCAGCGCTGCTCCGGTGCAGGCGGTGAGCACTCCACCCGCCAATAAGAAGGGCCGCAAGCGCAAGGGCAGACCCGCTATCGTTCTCAATCCCGCGGATGCGGCTTGGACAGACGTGGATTCGGGGCTGATGTGGGCCAAGCCGTGGTACTTCCCCGCCGGCGGTGCCATCGGCCCGTGGAACTATCGGGACGCGGTGGCGTTCTGCGCGAACCTGCGGCTGCTCGGCGACTCGGACTGGCGATTGCCGACGATCGATGAGCTGCAGAAGGTGTACCTGGTTTCATCCAAGGCATGGCGATGGTCGGCGCCGAAATTCGATCCGGATTCCGGGTTCGACGATGCGCTGAAGGGTGGCCTATGGAGGCCGCAGGATTTCAACGTCGATGGGGATATTTTCCCCGGTAACCGGCTGCTGGTGTGGAGCAGCTCGGCGGGCGATGCGGACGGGGAACACTCGGGCGTCTATTTTGGGCGACGGTACAGCGTCAAAGACGGAACCCAGTTGGGCGAGTCTTTCCCGGGTGAGAGACACCGCAATCCTTTCCACGGCTACGCTCTCTGCGTACGCAGCGCTCACTGAGTCCGTCGCTGGCCTGCCTGGTCGCGCTCGCGGCACTGGCCGGCTGCGGCGGCCGTAGCAGCGCAAGTAGCAGCAGCGCTGCTGGCGGTGGCGCGGGTGGGGGTGAGTCCACGGTATTCGGCACCAATGTGCTGACCTACCACGATGACCTCATGCGCTCGGGGCAGGACCTGTCGGAGACGGTGCTCACTCCGCAGAACGTCAACGCCGCGAGCTTCGGCAAGCTGCGCATACTGGCGGCGGATGGCCTGGTCGACGCTGCGCCGCTGATCGTCTCGGGACTGACAGTCCAGGGTTCCAAGCGCAACGTCGTGTACGTTGCGACCGAGAACGACAGTGTGTACGCCTACGATGCCGACAGCGGCGCGTTGCTCGCGCAGGTCTCGCTGCTCGGCAGCGGCGAGACCCCGAGCGACCCGCGCGGCTGCAGCCAGGTGGCGCCCGAGATCGGCATCACCTCGACCCCGGTGATCGACATTGCCGCCGGCCCCGATGGCACGCTGTTCGTCGTGGCCATGTCCAAGGACGCATCCGGCAACTACTACCAGCGCCTGCATGCGCTCGACCTGCTGACGCTCGCCGACCGCATCACGCCGCAGACGATCCAGGCCACCGCCAGCGGCAATGGCCCGAACAGCAGCGGCGGAATGCTGCAATTCGATCCCGCACAGTACAAGGAGCGCTCCGCGCTGACGCTGCTGAACGGAAATATCTACCTGGGTTTCGCCTCCCACTGCGACATCGATCCGTACAACGGGTGGATCATGGCCTACAACGAGAACACGCTCGCGCAGAGCGGTGTGCTCGCGATCACACCCAACGGCTCGGAGGGCGCCATCTGGGACACTGGCGGCATGACGGCCGATTCCAGCGGCAACCTCTACGCCACGATCGCAAACGGCACCTTCGATCCGACGCTGAATGCGCAGGGCATGCCGAGCCAGCAGGACTTCGGTAACGCGGCGCTGAAGATCTCCACGAGCGGCGCGCTCACCGTCGCCGACTATTTCACGCCGTACGACACCGTCTCCGAATCCGCCAATGACGTGGACTTCGGCTCCGGCTCGATGCTGTTGCTCGTCGATCAGACGGATGGCGCCGGCCTCGTGCACCAGCTGCTGCTCGCCGGCGGCAAGGATGGCAATCTCTACGTGCTCGACCGAAACGACATGGGTCACTTCAATGCGGCGGGCGATCAGGTATATGAGCGCATCGCCGTGGGAGGCTCACTGTTCTCCGCGCCGGCTTATTTCAACGGCACGGTGTACATCTGCGACTCGGGTGACACGCTCAAGGCCTATCCGTTCAGCGACGCGTTGCTGCCGGCGACCCCGGCCTCGCAGACCTCCACGACCTTCGCCTATCCCGGCACTTCCCCGGCGATCTCCGCGCAGGGCACCGGTGACGCCATCGTGTGGGCGGTGCAGAGCGCGGTTGGCAGTCCGGCCGTGTTGTACGCCTACAATCCCGCCAACCTCGGCCAGGAGTACTACGATAGCACCCAGGCGGCCGGGGGGCGCGACAGCTTCGGCGACGGCAACAAGTTCATCACGCCGGTAATCGCCAACGGCAAGGTTTTCGTCGGTACGCCCACCGGCGTGGCGGTGTTCGGTCTGCTGTGAATTGCACTCGCGCGACCTGCCGCAGGCAGCGCGGAGGTCAGATCTTCAGCCCGATCGAGCGCATCAGCTCCAGGGCGTTGCTGTGGGTCACCACCCCGTCGCGCAGCTTGTAATCGAAACTGATGGTGCCCGCGTCGATGCGGTCGTCGAAATGCACGTTGTGCAATCCGCCCCCCTCGATCGCCTGTATCGCCGTGAGCGCGAGGTCGTGCGTCGTCGCGAGCCCGATCGCGCCGCGCTCCCGATAGGCGCGCAGGATCGCCTCGGCGCCGATGCGGCGGTCGTGGGAATTGGTTCCCTGCAGCACCTCATCGAGCAGGAACAGCACGGCTGGCTCGCCCGCGGCCAGCTCGTAGATCTGCCGCAGGCGTTTGATCTCTGCGTAAAAGCGCGAGCTGCCCTCCTGCAGCGAATCGTTGACGCGGATGCTGGCCGCGACCTGCAGCGGCGTCAGTGACAGGCGCTGGGCGCGCACCGGCGCTCCCGCCATGGCCAGCACCACGTTGAGACCCACCGCGCGCAGCAGCGTGCTCTTGCCCGACATATTGGAGCCGCTGACCAACAGGATGTGCGTGTCCATGCCGAGCCGGGCATCGTCGCCGAGCCGGGCATCGTCGCCGAGCCGAACATCGTTGCGTACGCAGCGCTCCTCGGGCAGTAACGGATGCCCGAGCGCCACGGCGCTCAGGCGCGGCGGGCCCGCAAGCAGCTCGGCAAAGGGATCGCAAGGATGTTCGTAGCTATAGCGCGCAAGCGAGCCGAGCGCCTCGATACGGCCTGTGGTCTGCACCCAGACGCGCACGACCGCGCCGTGCCGACGGCGCCAGCGCTCCGCGCGCAGTGCGGCCTGTAGCGAAAACAGCAGCGGTACGATGAGGAACCAGCGCACCGCCAGGTTGCGACGGGATTCGACCCAAGTTGCGATGCCATCCAGTTGTTCGAAGCTGCGCGATGCGCTCTGTCCATCCGAGGATAGAGTGTGGACCAGAGCCTGCATCGCACTCTCCTGGAACGGCTCACGCTCCACGCGGGACAGCAGTCCCGCGACCGTGTCGAGGTCCTCGAGCGCGACTTCCGTGGTCTCGAGCGCCGTGGCCAGCGGCTTGCGCAGCCGGGTGAGCACGCCGATCTCGAGCAGCACGACGAGCACGAAGGGCGAGGCCAGTCCGAGCGTACCCCAGAGGATCGCCGTGACGACGAACAGCAGCGGAAGGGCCAGGGCTGCCCAGCGGATCCAGGGCTGTTGCAGCACGCCGGGCGATTCGGCCCACGCTATCAGCGCCTGCGGCTGTACCGCCACTTTGCCGTGCTGCCCGAGCAGCGCCAGATGCTCGGCCAGGTCGAGCCGGTCCCGCAGCTCCGCGATACACGCCTGACGCTGGCGAATTTCCTCGGCTGCAGCGGGCGCGAGCAGCCACTGCGCGAGCGTGTCCTCGCCCATGCGTGTGCGCGCGGCGCTGATGAGCTCGAACAGGCCGCCCTTGCCGAACAGATCCAGATCCGCCGCGTAGATGTGTGTATCGGTCGCGAAGCGCTCGCCGGCCGCTCCGCTACCGGCCCAGCGGCCCTGCAGACGCGCGAGGCCATTGTGATACAGGGCGAGCGCCCGCTGCGCGCGGGTGTAACGGCGGCGCAGCGACGCATGCCACGTGACCGCCGCGGCGAACGCGGCAATGGCCGGCAATATCCACAGCGCGGAGAACAGCCGGCTCGCCAGCGAGGCCCAGGCCGTCGCGAGGATCAGTGCCGCGAGGATGAGTCGGATCGCGCCCATGCGCCGCTCGTGCGGCTCCAGGCTCTGCGCACGCGCCTCCCAGAGCCCCAGCCGGCGCGTGTATTCGGCGGCGGGCGAGGGCGGCGCCGCGGCCGGCGACGGCGCCGCGGCGGTCAAGTCTAGAGGCCCGCCAGGATCCGGTTGAGGGTCGCGCTCGGGCGCATTGCGGCCTCACATCGCGCGGGATCGGGATGATAGTAGCCGCCGATGTCCACCGCTTTGCCCTGAGCCGCATCGAGCTCGGCGACGATGCGCGTCTCGTGGGCCGTCAGCTGCTGGGCGATCGGACGAAAGCGCGCCTGCAGCTGCGCTTCGGCGCTCTGCGCGGCGAGCGCCTGCGCCCAGTACATCGCCAGGTAGAAGTGACTGCCGCGATTGTCGAGCTCTCCGACCTTGCGGGCCGGAGACTTGTCGTGCTCGAGCACCTGACCATTGGCCGCATCGAGTGCCTTGGCCAGGCAGAGTGCGCGCGCATTGCCGCTCTTTCTCGCCAGATCCTCGATCGACACCTGCAGCGCGAGGAATTCGCCGAGCGAATCCCAACGCAGGTGGCCCTCCTCGAGAAACTGCTGTACGTGTTTGGGAGCCGAGCCGCCGGCTCCGGTCTCGTACAGTCCCCCGCCGGCCAGCAGTGGCACGATCGAGAGCATTTTGGCGCTCGTGCCCAGCTCCAGGATCGGGAACAGATCGGTGAGATAGTCGCGCAGCACGTTGCCGGTGGCGGAGATGGTGTCCTGGCCGGCGCGCAGGCGCGCGAGCGTGGCGTTGGTCGCCTCGATCGGCGCGAGGATACGGATGTCCAGCCCGTGGGTGTCGTGGTCCGCGAGATAGCGCTGCGTGCGCGCGATGACGTTGCGGTCATAGGCGCGCTGCGCGTCGAGCCAGAAGATCACCGGGGTGTCGCTGGCGCGTGCGCGTTCGACCGCGAGCTTCACCCAGTCACGGATCGGCAGATCCTTGGTCTGGCACATGCGCCAGATGTCCCCCTGGGCGACCTCGTGCTGCATGAGGACGCGACCGTCGGCATCCACGACGCGCACCACGCCGTCGGTGGCGATCTTGAAGGTCTTGTCGTGCGAGCCGTATTCCTCGGCAGCCTGCGCCATCAGACCCACGTTCGAGACACTGCCCATCGTGGCGACGTCGTAGGCGCCGCGGCGCTTGCAGTCCTCGATCACCGCCTGATAGACGCCGGCATAGCAACGATCCGGGATCATGGCCTTGGTGTCGTGCATCCGGCCGTCCGGCCCCCACATGCGCCCGGATGCGCGGATCGCCGCCGGCATCGACGCGTCGATGATGATGTCGCTGGGGACGTGCAGGTTGGTGATGCCGCGCGCCGAATCCACCATCGCCAGCGGTCCGCGCGCCGCATAGGTCGCCTGCAGGTCCGCCTCGATCTGGCCGCGCTGCGCGGCCGGCAAGGACTGGATCTTGGCGTAAGCGTCGCCGATGCCGTGATCCGGATCGACACCGAGCGCGCGGAAGGTGTCGGCGTGCCGCCTGAAGACATCCTCGAAGTACACGCTGACCGCGTGGCCGAACATGATCGGGTCGGAGACCTTCATCATCGTGGCCTTCAGATGCAGCGACAGCAGCACATCCTGGCGCCTGGCGTCCTGGATCTGCGCTTCGTAGAACGCGCGCAGCTGCCGGCACTGCATGAATGTGCCGCTGATCAGTTCCTCGGCCTGCACCGGCACCGACGCCTTCAGTACCGTCACCTGGCCGCGCCGGTCCCGTAGCTCGATGCGCAGCGCCCCTGCGCGCTCGATCTGCGCCGACTGCTCGTTGGCGTAGAAGTCCCCGGCGTCCATGTGCGCCACGTGGGTACGCGAATCGGAGCTCCAGGCTCCCATGGAGTGTGGATGATGACGCGCGTACTGCTTGACGGCGTTGGCGACGCGTCGATCGGAATTGCCCTCGCGCAGCACGGGATTCACCGCGCTGCCGAGCACTTTCGCATAACGGGCGCGCAGCGCCTTCTGCGCCTCATCGCGCGGCTCCTCGGGAAACTGCGGCAGGCGATAACCCTGCGACTGCAACTCGGCGATGGCGGCCTTGAGCTGTGGCACCGAGGCGCTGATGTTCGGCAGCTTGATGATGTTGGCCGCCGGGGTCTTCGCCAGCTCTCCGAGCTCGGCCAGATCGTCGCCATGGCGCTGCTCGGGACGCAGCTCGTCGGGAATATTCGCGAGGATGCGGCCGGCCAGCGAGATATCGCGCGTCTCCACCACGATCGAAGCGGCGCGGGTGAAGGCCTGCACGATCGGCAGCAGCGAGTAGGTGGCGAGCGCCGGGGCCTCGTCCGTGAGCGTATAGATGATCTTCGCGTCGGTCATGTGTATCCCCGGCGGCGCGTTACCACTGTCCGACGTTGGGCATCGAAGTCCAGGGCTCGCAGGGCGCGAGCGCGGCGCCACGTTGCAGCAGCTCGATGGAGATCTGGTCGGGGGAGCGCACGAACGCCATGTGTCCGTCGCGCGGCGGGCGATTGATCGTCACGCCCAGCTGCATCAGGCGTGTGCAGGCGGCATAGATGTCCTCGACCTCGTAGGCGAGGTGTCCAAAGTTGCGTCCGCCGCCGTACTGCTCCGGGTCCCAATTGTGGGTCAGTTCGATCTGGGCGGATTCGTCACCCGGCGCTGCCAGGAATACCAGCGTGAAGCGGCCGCGCTCATTGTCCATGCGGCGCACCTCGCGCAGGCCGAGAGCCTCGCAGTAGAAGCGCCGGGATTGCGTCAGATCGGTCACGCGGACCATGGTGTGCAGGTATTTCATGGGTAGGGAAGCCGAGCGGGCCAATGGGTGACCCGGCGCGCAGTGTCGCATATCGCGGCGGCGGGGGCGACGGCCGGCGCAGGCGACGCCCGGCGCAGGCGACGGTGGTGGCGGCGGCGTGAGCCGTGGGAAAATGCGCACCCATGGCCGCCATGGACGCCTCCCGGATCATCCACAGTCTCGCGCTCGCCCCGCATCCGGAGGGCGGGTGGTACCGCGAGGTTTACCGTTCGCAGCGACGCGTTGCCGCGGACGGCACCGGTCGCAGCGCGCTCACCACCATCTACTATCTGCTCGAGCCGCCGCAGGTGAGCCGCTGGCACACGGTGGATGCAGATGAGGCGTGGCACTTCTACGCCGGAGCTGCGCTGGCGCTGTTTACCTACGATCCAGTCAGCCGGCAGTTCGCACGGCACGTGCTCGCGCCTCCCGACCGCGCGGGGGAGCCGGTGCACGTGGTGCCCGCCGGGCACTGGCAGGGCGCGCGCAGTCTGGGTGACTACTCGCTGGTGGGCTGCAGTGTCGCACCCGGCTTCGAGTTCACCGGCTTTCGCTTCGTCAGCGCACTGCCCGGATACGCAGCGCACCTGGCGGCCGCTCCCGAGGCACTGCAGGCAGAGATGCGCGCGCTGCTGTAGCGAGCTGGCACGCCGAGCTGGTCGAACAGGAAGCTGAGCATGTCGGTTTCCTCGGCGATGCGCTCGTCGAGCGAGCTGCCTATGCCGTGGCCGGAGCTGATATCCACGCGCAGCAGGATCGGCCGACCCGAGGAGCTCGCCGCCTGTAGCGCGGCGGCGAATTTGCGCGAATGCATCGGATTGACGCGCCCATCGTGCGTGCCGATCAGCAGCAGCACTGCGGGATACGGTGTGTGCGCAACGACATGCTGGTAGGGTGAGTAGGCATACAGTGCCTGGAACTGCTGCGGATTGCCGACCGAGCCGTACTCCGTGGCGTTGAAGGCGCCGTTCGGATCGGTCTGGAAGCGCAACATGTCGTACAGGCCGGCCTTGGATACCACGGCGCGCGCCAGCGTGGGGTGCTGCGTGATCTCGGCGCCCATGAGCAGCCCGCCGTTGGAACCGCCCTGCAGCGCGAGCTTCGACGAGGACGTGTAGCCGCGATCGATGAGATGGCGGGCCACCGCGTAGAAATCATCGAAGTCGTTCTGCTTGTGCGTGAGCATGCCCTGCTGGTGCCACTTCTCTCCGTATTCGGAGCCGCCGCGGATGTTGGCGATCGCATAGATGCCGCCGGCATCCAGCCACAAGCGGGTGTAGGCGCCGGCGAAGGCGGGCGTCATACTGATACCGAAACCGCCGTAGCCGTACAGCAGCAGCGGATTGCGGCCGTCGCGCCGCGTACCTTTCCTCAGGATGATGCTCACGGGAATGCGCGTGCCGTCACGCGAGACGGCGAACTCGCGCAGCACCTCGGCATCGGCGTAGGAGATCGGCGAGCGCTCGCGCAGAGCCGATAACGTCGCTGCGCCACTGGCGGGGTGCCAGCGCTCGTAATAGCGCGGCTGCAGGTAGGTGGACACGTCGTACAGCACATCGCCATCGGCCAGCGGGTCGATCTCATCGTTGCCGGCAACGGAGGGCAGCGGCAGCATTCCCGCCCGCCGGCCCTGCAGCGTGAAGATGCGGATCTGGTTGGGTCCGCCCACGATGTCGCGCACGAACAGACGCTGCGCGCTGAAGCTCAGATCCGGCTGATCCTCTTCCGCACCGCCCGATACGATCGCCACGTCCGAGGCGGGCACCAGTACCGGCGCGTGCGCGAGCGCCTCGGCCGCGAATGGCGGTGCGAGCTTCAGGATGCGGCCGTTGGAAGTCCCCTGGCGAGAGATCGCGTAGATCGCGCCGTCGGGCCCGAACGTGGCATAGACGATGCCGTCGCCGTAGGTGGCCACGCGCACCGGGCGCGCGCCACGCTGCAGGACATACATCGCCCAGGTGTTGCCATCGCCCCGCTGCACCATCGCCATGATCATGGACAGCGAGTGCCGGTTATCCAGAAATACCTCCGAGACCCGCTCGAGCCCGTCCGCACGTCCCAGCGCGAGGGCATCGTCGGCGGCAGGCGTGCCGAGGGCGTGGAAATACACCTGCACGTTGAAGTGCTGCTCGTCTGCCGGTGCGTTCGGCCCCGGATAGCGCGTGTACCAGAAACCCTGGTCGTCAGCCGTCCATGCGAGGCTGCCGCCGGCGGTCGGGTACTGCACGTTCGCAATCGGCGGCTCTATCTCCCGTCCACTCGTCACATCGAACACGTGCAGGGTGCCGTTCTCGCTGCCGTTGCGCGACAGCGATACGGCGACCTTGCTGCCGTCCCCGGAGGGCACGAACCAGTCGATCGCGAGCAGTCCATTGCGATCCAGCGCATTCGGATCCACGAGGATGCGGCGTGAGGCCGGATCCGCGGCGGCATCGAGCGTGACGAGCATCGGCTGCTCAAAGCGTGGGTCCGTGTACAGCGCGAACAAATGCGTGCCGCGTGCCTGCAGGCTCGAGAATGCGGGGGAGGCATCCTTCACCAGCGCCGCGAGCCTGGCGTGGACGAAGATGTGCGACGGCAGCGCATCCAGGTAGGCGCGGGCGCGTGAGGCCTGCGCGCGGCTCCAGGCCTGCACCGCCGGATCATTGCCGTTCTCGAGCCAGCGATACGGATCGGCGATGCGATAGCCGTAGAGCTGGTCGACCGTGTCATCGGTCGGCGTGTGCGGCGCGGGCGCGGGCGCG
>JASHPX010000091.1 GCA_030037905.1 Gammaproteobacteria bacterium | reverse complement strand
CGCTGTGCCGCTGGGGCCAGCCGGGCGCACACCAGTGCTCGCGGCTGCACCAGCGGGGGTAGTCGGAGGCAAAGAAACCGGCGCCCAGCGATATCAGCACCAGGATCAGCAGGGTCAGATATATCGCCACGGTGCGCATACAGCCATGATACTGGCAGCCGCCGGACCCGGGGACGGCTCCTCGACTGGGAATTCTTGCACTGCGGTAAAATCCGGAGATGTCCCTGCGCATCTGCTTCGTTGCAGCGGAGATCGCACCGCTGGCCAAGGCCGGCGGTCTGGCCGACGTGAGCGCGGCGCTGACGAAGTATCTGTATGCCGGCGGCCACGATGTGCGCGCCTTCCTGCCCTGTTACGCCACATTAAAGCGCCAGGACCTGCCCATGCGCGCGCTGCCGGGACTGCAGGACCTGCCGCTGGTCCTGGGGCGCTACACCTATCGCTTCTCGGTGCTGACGACGGCACTGCCGGGATCGGGCGCACCGGTGTATCTGATCGACTGCCCCGCCTGTTTTGACCGGCCGTCCATCTACACGGCCGACCCGGACGAGCACCGGCGCTTCCTGGTGCTGACGCACGCCGCCTTCATCGCGTGCCAGCACATGGTGTTCGCGCCACAGATCATGCATTTCCACGATTGGCACACGGCAATCGGGTCGCTGCTGCTGCGCTCGAATTACGCCTGGGACCGCCTCTTCCAGGGTGCGCGCAGCGTGCTGACCATCCACAACATCGGCTACCAGGGCATCGTCGGGGCGAGCGAGCTGCCGGAGGTGCTCGCAGGCGCCCCGGCCACGCTGCTGGATCCGGGCGAGCTGGCCGCCGGACGGATCGGATTACTGCGCACCGGGATTACGCTGGCGGATTTGATCACGACCGTCAGTCCGACCTACGCACGTGAGATCCAGGGGCCGGAGTACGGCATGGGCCTGGAGGGACTGCTGCGCACGCGCGCCGGCGCGCTGGTCGGGGTGCTCAACGGCGTGGACTACGATGAATGGGATCCGCGCCACGATCACTACCTGCCACAGCACTACGATGCGCAGAGCCTGGGCGTGAAACGAGCGCTGAAAACCCAGCTGCTGCGGCGGCTGGGGATGGCGGTGCCGGAGCAAGGCACGCCACGCAGCACACCGCTCATCGGCGTCGTCAGTCGGCTGGTCGCGCAGAAGGGATTCGACCTGGTGTTCGATGCACTGCCCCGACTGCTGCCGGCGTATGAATTCCAGGTGGTGGCGCTCGGCACCGGTGAAAGCGGCTACGAGGAATTCTTCACCGCACTGGCGCGCAGCTATCCGACTCGCGTGTACTACCAGCGCGGCTACAGCGATGAGCTGGCGCACTGGATAGAGGCTGCGAGTGATCTGTTCCTGATGCCTTCGCGTTACGAGCCGTGCGGGCTGAACCAGATGTACAGCCTGCGGTACGGGAGCGTGCCGCTCGTGCGGCGCACCGGAGGGCTCGCTGATTCCGTGCAGCCGCTGCGGGTCGCGAGTGGCGGCGGCACGGCCGCTGACGGCGACAGCGCCGCTGACAGCGGCACAGGCTTCGTATTCGAGGAGTACAGCGCGAGGGCGCTGGCGGTGACACTGCAGCGGGCACTGCAGCTGTACCAGGAGCCGCGCCGCTGGCAGGCGCTGGCGCAGCGGGGCATGGCCCAGGATTTTTCCTGGGCTCGCCAGGTGCAGCGCTACGTGGAGCTGTACGAGCGCCTGATCATGCTCTAGCGAGCGGTCACGCTCCACCGGCGACAGGGCGCACGCCAGCGACGGGTCACACGCCAGCGAAGCGGCGCTCGCCAGCGACGGGGCGCGGCCCCGGGGCCGCGGCTACAGGCGCACGCGGCCGTCGTGCGAGAAGTGGATCGTGCGCACCAGGCTGTGCTCCAGATGCAGATCACCGTAAAGGTGATAGGCGACGGTGCGGTGACCCAGGCTGCCGGCCAGGACGACGAGGGCGTTGGCGGCGTTGGCGGTCACCTGCATGACGAAGTCGGTGTCGCCATTGGCCGGCAGTGTGATGGGCGCTGCGTTTACACCGGTCGCGAAGGGCGCGCCGGCGAGATCCACGTTGACGTCGATGCTGCGCACGCTGATCGCGCGGTCATTCGGATTGCTCGCGTGTACCTGCAGCTGCACACGCTGGCGGGTGAGCGTCCCACCCCGCAGGCGCACCGCCGTGATGCTCAGGCTCGGAGGCGTGAGCCTGGGCACAATGGCGCTACAGCCCTCGAGCGCCGGGAAAACGGCGAGAAAAACGGCGAGCGCGAGCCAGGCGGCGAGCGCGAGGCAAGCGGGAAGTGCGCAAGGTAGGCGGCGCGGCGTCATGACGGGGCAGCAGCAGGCATGGGGCCAGGAGCGCGCTCCTCGCGCAGGCGATCGAAGGCTGCGTTCAGGCGACGGAAGTACTGTGCGAGCGGCACGGAGAGGCTACCCTCGGGCAGGCGCCAGCGCCAGTTTCCCGCGGTAGTGCCGGGCGTATTGAAGCGCGCCGAGGAGTCGAGCTGCAGCAGGTCCTGCGCGGGGATGACCGCCAGCTGCGCAACGGAGGCGAGGCAGGCGCGCATCAGAC
>JASHPX010000090.1 GCA_030037905.1 Gammaproteobacteria bacterium | reverse complement strand
CGTTCCCGTGCACATTCCTGGCGCTCGATTGCAAGCAGTCAGAGGTACAAATCCTGGTGCGGGCATGCGTTCGAGATCGTCGCCTGGAACCACTCGAGTGCGATTGCAGATGCACTCGGAATCACCAAGAGCGATTACACCGTTACCCGGGCAGATCTCGAGAACGATGCAGGTAGAGCGCAGATCGACTTGCTGTTCGATGTGCGGGGAGGCTCGATCTATCTGTTCGAGCTAAAGTTTTGCGAGCGCCCCTTCGTGATGACCCGAGCAGAAGCCGAAAAGCTCGAGCGCGGGAAAAAGGTGCTCGACGCCCATTTCAAGGCGCAACGTAGCATCATCGTCTGCCTCCTCGCGACAGCGGGCGTGGGGCACAACGAACACTCGAAGAGAGCCGTGGATTTGATCCTCGATGCCGAGGCATTGTTCCGCAACACTCAGTAACCGCCATTTCAGAGAGCGGCCCTGCATTTGCCCTCTCTGGCTGCCTCGCGTTGGAGATCGCCCGAAAGGCGGGGCACTTGCCGCTCGGTACATTCGACCCCGGGGGCCCGGGACGCATAAACTCTGCGGCGCGCGTCCAACAAGGCCCGGTCGCCACGATGAGATCATCCGGGTCATAAGAAAGCGGAGTGAGTCTTGTCGGGCATTTTCATCAGCTACCGCCGCAGCGACAGCCCGGACGCGACGGGCCGCATCTACGATCGCCTCGTCACCGGGTTCGGCAAGGCGCAGGTGTTCAAGGATGTGGATTCGATTCCGTTGGGGCGGGATTTTCGCGGGCATCTGAACGACATCGTGGGCAACTGCGGGGTGATGCTCGCCATCGTGGGTCCGCACTGGACGCAGGCGCGCAACTCTGCGGGGCAGCGGCGGCTGGAGGATCCGGATGACTTCGTGCGCATCGAGCTGGAGACCGCCCTCGCCCGCGATATCCCCGTGGTGCCGGTGCTGGTGGGTCATGCGCAGCTGCCGGTCGCCTCGGAGCTGCCGGGTGCCTTGGCATCGCTGGTGTTTCGTCAGTCGATCGAAGTGCGGCCGGATCCGGACTTTCACAACGACGCGACGCGCCTGGTGACGGCGCTGCGGGCGATTCTGGACCCGGCAGCAGCAGCCGCCGCGGCGGCGGCCGAGCAAGCGGCTGCCGCGATCGCACGGTCTGTCCCAGCGACCGGTGTGCAGAGCAGTCGGCGGCTGGGCTGGATCGTGGCTGCGGTACTGGGCATCGCCGCCGGCGCGCTTTCGGCTACCGCGATCCGTTATCTGCGCGAGACGCCACCGCCCGAAACGCGCCTCGACATCGTCACGCCCGCGACGAGCCAGCCCGATAGTTTCGCGCTCTCGCCCGATGGCCGGCGGATCGTGTTCGTGGCCTCAGGGGATGGCGCCTCGCGTCTGTGGCTGCGATCGCTGGCGTCGACGACGGCACAGCCGCTCGCCGGCACGGAGGGCGCAACCGATCCCTTCTGGTCCCCCGACAGCCGCTCGATTGGTTTTTTCGCTGACGGTGCGCTCAAGCGCCTCGATCTGGGCGGCGGCGCGCCGCAGACCCTGGCGTCTGCACCTAACGGGGCCGGCGGGACATGGAACGCGGCCGGCGTCATCCTGTTTGCGCCGGACCGGATAGGTAGTCCCTTGATGCGCGTCTCCGCCACCGGGGGCCCAGCGCGGGCAGTGACCACGCTCATGGCGCAACTTGGACACGATTCGCCCTTCTTCCTCCCCGACGGCCACCACTTCCTGTTCTTTGCGCGGGCACCTTCGGACACGGGAGGGATCTACCTGGGAGACCTCAACAGGAGTGCTCCGACGCGGCTGACGAATACGGAGAGCCCGGCGGTGTACCTGCCCACCGGCTGGATGCTGTGGATTCGGGATGGCGCGCTCGTGGCCCGGCGGCTGGATGTGGGGAAGGCTGCGCTCACGGGCGCACCGGTCACGCTGGCCACCGGCCTGCCGGCAGGGGGAGATGCCAACTCCGAGTCGGTGTCGGCAAAGGGGCTGGTGGCTTACCGGGTCGGTGCGGTCAGCCAGACGCAACTGACGTGGTTCGACCGCTCGGGCGCCGCGCGCGGCAGCGTCGAGCAACCGGATGGCGCTCTATATGATCCACATGTCGCACCCGACGGCCGACGCGTGGTGGTCATGCGTGTAACAGCGCAGGGCGAGAATCTCTGGCTGCTGGATGGCGAGCGCATGAGCCGCCTGACGTTTGGGGCGAGTATTGACTTCAATCCCGTGTGGTCCCCCGACGGTACGCGGATCGTGTTCAGCGCCGAAAGGTCCGGTAGCTTTGGCCTTTACCAGAAGCTGGTCAACGGTGCGGTGGGTGACGAGCAGCTGCTCGTTAGCTCAGGTCAGCAAATGTTTCCCCAGAGCTGGTCGCCGGACGGCCGATTCCTGCTGTATATGAGCTTCGATCCGCAGACGGACGAGGACCTCTGGGTTCTCCCGATGAGGGGGGATCACACGCCTTCGGTGTTCCTGAAGACACCGTTCAGAGAAATCTGGGGTGCGTTCTCGCCGGACAGCCGGTGGGTAGCGTACCAGTCGAACCAATCCGGACGATTCGAGATTTACGTCCGCCCATTCCACCCGCCGGGGGCCAAGCATACGGACTCGGACTCAGCTGCGGTGCAGTGGCAGGTGTCCACCGCGGGCGGCGTATTCCCCACCTGGCGGCCGGACGGCAAGGAGATCTATTACATCGACCCGTCAGGCGCGATGATGGCGGCGCCGATCACCGTCAGCGGAGCAACATTTGCAGCCGGTACGCCGGTGAAGCTTTTCCAGACGCGCATTGTCGGCGGCGGCCTGGCTGCACAGCAGGGCCGCCAATATGACGTCGCCCCCGACGGGCGCTTCCTCATCGATACGGTGTCGGAGAGCGCCGCAGCGCCGATCACGCTGATCCTGAATTGGAATCCCGAGGCAACCCCGCAATGACAGCTACGGAACGAAAAGGCGGCTGTCCCACCATACCGGTTGATAGCCACGATCGTTGTGAGGGAGGTCGCAGCAGCGTATAGTGGCCTTCTGGCTCAATCTGTGGGGCTATTTGGCCGGAGCTCTGCCGATGCTCTCTGCTTTTTCACTCGTCCAGCGGCCCACAAAGGAAGTTCTCGCCGGAGTTCGGCGAGGCTTGCCGGGCAGCATGTTCGACGGGGTCGCCGCGACGCTCGGGCTGTCCAGCTCCTTGCTGGCGCAGAAGCTCGGGGTGGCCCGTCGGACGCTCAGCCGCAAGCAGGGAAGCGGAGCGCCGCTGTCAGCGGAGGTCTCGGAGAAAGTCCTCCGGGTCGCCCGCATCCGTAATCTCGCTCGCCGCGTTTTCACCACGGATCGCGCCGTGGGCCAGTGGCTGTTCAAGCGCGACAGCGCACTCGGCAGCGTGGCGCCGATCGATCTTCTGGACACGGAAGTCGGCGGGCGCGAGGTGGAAGATCTCCTCCTCTCGCTTGCGCATGGCCAGTTCGTCTGATCGCGCATGCGGGTCTTCCGCATCGCGGCAGCTCGGTTCGCACGTTCTCGACAGGATGCTTTCAGCGGCCAAGGCGGCATTCGGTCGTCCGCCCGCTGGCACACGGCCGGACGACCGATAGTTTACACCGCGCAGTCCCTATCGCTCGCCGCGCTGGAGATTCTCGTGCATCTCAAGGAGACCGCGGACCTGCAACCCTTTCGGGCATTCGTCATCGAGATCCCCGATCATTTCATCTCGCAGCCGCAGTCCTATCCAGCCCGGTGGCGCACGGATTATCGTGTGAGCCGTTCGTTCGGAGACGCCTGGCTCAAAGCGGCTGATAAACCTGCGCTACGGGTTCCGAGCGCAATCACGCCGGGAGAATGGAATTATCTGTTGAACCCGCTGCACGCAGATTTCTCACTGACGTGGGTCAGGGCGGGGCCGAGCCGGTACGCGTTCGATGCAAGGCTTCTCGAGGGGCGCAGATCGACGCATTGAATTCGGCAGCTCCTTCTGCGGATGATGCAGGAGCGAAACTCATCGCCCATTCGACCTCAAGGGCCCGGGGCGCATAGACTCTGCAGCGTATATCCAAAGAACGGCCCGGTTGCGACGATGAGATCACCCGGGTCATAAGAAAGCGGAGTGAGTCTTGTCGGGCATTTTCATCAGCTATCGCCGCAGCGACAGTCCGGACGCCACCGGCCGCATCTACGATCGCCTCGTGGGCGCGTTCGGCAAAGCGCAGGTGTTCAAGGATGTGGACTCGATTCCGCTGGGACGAGATTTTCGCGGAC
This sequence comes from Gammaproteobacteria bacterium, assembly GCA_030037905.1. Taxonomy (GTDB): domain Bacteria; phylum Pseudomonadota; class Gammaproteobacteria; order Steroidobacterales; family Steroidobacteraceae; genus FEN-1191. The sequence goes on along the minus strand of JASHPX010000090.1, from coordinate 4,540 downwards.
ATCTGAACGACATCGTGGGCAACTGCGGGGTCATGCTCGCCATCATGGGTCCGCACTGGACGCAGGCGCGCAACTCTGCGGGGCAGCGGCGGCTGGAGGATCCGGATGACTTCGTGCGCATCGAGCTGGAGACCGCGCTCGCCCGCGACATCCCGGTGGTGCCGGTGCTGGTGGGTCACGCGCAGCTGCCGGTCGCCTCGGAGCTGCCGGGGTCCTTGGCATCGCTGGTGTTTCGTCAGTCGATTGAGGTGCGGCCGGACCCGGACTTTCACAACGACGCGACGCGCCTGGTGACGGCGCTGCGGACGATCCTGGACCCGGCGGCGGCGGCGGCGGCGGTGGCGGCAACGGCGGCGGTAGAGCAAGCGGCTGCCGCGATCACACCGCCTGCCGCAGCGACCGGCAGGCAGAGCAGTCGATGGCCGGGCTGGATCGTGGCATCGCTCGCGATAGTGGGGATGGCCGTGCTCGCGGTTCCCGCGATCCGATATCTGCGCGAGACGCCGCCGCCCGAAACGCGCGTCGACATCGTCACGCCCGCGACGAGCCAGCCCGATGGTTTCGCGCTCTCGCCCGATGGGCGGCAGATCGTGTTCGTGGCCTCGGGCGATGGCACCTCGCGTCTGTGGCTGCGATCGCTGGCGTCGACGACGGCGCAGCCGCTGGCCGGCACCGAGGGCGCAACCGATCCTTTCTGGTCGCCCGACAGCCGCTCGATTGGTTTCTTCGCTGACCGTGCGCTCAAGCGCCTCGATCTGGGCGGCGGCGCGCCGTACACCCTGGCGCCTGCACCTGTCGGGTTCGGCGGGACATGGAACTCGGCCGGCATCATCCTGTTTGCGCCGACCATCCGTACCCCCTTGATGCGCGTCTCCGCCACCGGGGGCGCGGCGCGGGCGGTGACCCCGTTCAGGGCAGGACAGAATATACAGGGCGTGCCCTTCTTCCTTCCCGACGGGCACCATTTCCTGTTCGGTGCGGATGGATCTCCGGACGTGGGTGGGATCTACCTGGGCGATCTGGCCGGGGGCGCTCCGACTCGGCTGACGAATGCGCAGAGCAGCCCGGTGTATCTGCCCACCGGCTGGATGCTGTGGGTGACGGACGGCGCGCTCCTGGCCCAGCGGCTGGATGTGGGGAGGGCTGCGCTCACGGGTGCGCCGATCACGCTGGTCCCTGGCCTGCCGGCCGGCCCAGGTGTCAAACCCGTGTCCGTGTCCGTGTCGACGACGGGGCTGGTGGCCTATCGGGTCGGCGGGGGCGGCCAGAGTCAACTGACATGGTTTGACCGCTCGAGCACCACGCGCGGCAGCGTCGACGAGCCGGACGTCGCTCTACGTGAGCCACGTGTCGCGCCGGACGGCCGACGCGTGGTGGTCGCGCGCGGAACGGCGCAGGGCACGAATCTCTGGCTGCTGGATGGCGCCCGGATGAGCCGCCTGACCTTCGGAGCGAGTACTGACTTTCACTCCGTGTGGTCCCCCGACGGCACGCGGATCGTGTTCTCCTCCAACAGGTCCGGTGCGCTTGCCTTTGACCTTTACCAGAAGCTCCTGAACGGGGCGGTGGGTGACGCACAGCCGCTCCTGAGCTCGGGTCGAGTCAAGATACCGGGGTACCCGACCAGCTGGTCGCCGGATGGCCGATTCCTGCTGTATACGACGGGCGGAACTCCGCAGACTGGCACCGACCTCTGGGTCGTCCCGATGGTCGGCGCGCACACGCCTTCGGTGTTCCTGAAGACGCCGTTCGACGAGGAGGAAGGCGTGTTCTCGCCGGATGGCCGGTGGGTGGCGTACGAGTCGAATGAATCCGGGCGATTCGAGATTTACGTCCGCCCGTTCCACCCGCCGGGTGCCAACGACTCGGACGCGGCCTCGGGTGCGATGCAATGGCAGGTGTCCACTGCCGGCGGCATTGATCCCATGTGGCAGCCAAACGGCAAGGAGATCGATTACCTGGACCCGTCAGGGGCGATGATGGCGGCGCCGATCACCGCCAGTGGAACCACGTTCGCAGCGGGCACGCCGGTGAAGCTTTTCCAGACGCAAATTGTCGGTGGTGGCGAGAATTCACCGTTTGGGCGCGACTATGACGTCGCCCCCGACGGGCGCTTCCTCATCAACACGGTGTCGGAGAGCGCTGCAGCGCCGATCACGCTGATCCAGAACTGGAATCCCGAGGCCACCGCGCAATGACCCGGGCCCCCTGCCGCACCCTGCGGCCGTTCTCCCCCGGCTCGTGGCGGACAGCATGGACGAGAGTATAGTATGATCATACTATAGTCTGATCCTATCTATCTGGTCACCACTCATGGCCAAGCTCGTCGATCGCACCAACGAAGTAGCAGCCCTCCGGGCACTTGCGAATCGTCGCAAACCGGCCCTCGCATTGCTCTATGGTCGACGCCGCGTCGGAAAAACCTTCCTACTCGATAACGCCTGGCCCAAAGAGCAACGAATATTCTATTTCCTGGCCGCGGATACCACGCCCGATCAGAATCGAATCGAGCTTCTCGATGAGCTCAGCCGGTGGAGCGCGCGCCGGCTAGAACCCAATGATTACCGCAGCTGGCGCAACGTATTCAGGCTCTTCGTCGACCTGGCGGAGCAGAGCTCCCTCGTGGTCGTCCTCGATGAATTCCAATATCTGATGGGAACGGCCGACGACATCGTTTCGCATCTTGTCGCGGTATGGGACAGGGAGATCAAGGGTAGACCCCTGACCCTCATCCTGGCGGGCTCACAGGTCGCCACGATGGAACGCCTGGAGCGCGGCGACGGCCCTCTGTACGGCCGCCCGGATTGGATCGGTAAGCTGCGCGCATTCGACTACCGAGATGCCGCCCGCATGATGCCCAGGCGTTCGCATCGCGACGCAGCGACGTTCTTCGGAATATTCGGAGGCACACCCCGATACCTGGCCACGATCGAGGCGCGCGATACCATTGCCGCCCGCACCATCACCAGCATGCTTTCCCCGACGGGGGACGTCCATGTGCAACTCGGCAACCTCATCGAGCAGGAGAAAGGCATCCGCGATACGGCTGAATACCGAGCCGTCCTTACCGCGGTCGCGGCGGGCAGAACCCTGACGGACGAGATCGCCGACGCAGCTGGACTTGGCGAGCGGCTGCATGTCACGCAGCGCGCCCTGCAGATCCTCGAGGAGCTGGGATTCGTCGAGCGCGAGCGCAACTTCGGGGCTTCCGAGCGGACACCATGGCGAACACGCATCAGCGACAACGCCGTGCGATTCTGGCACCGGTTCGTTCTGCCCAATCGCAGCCGCCTGGAACGCGGCATGATCAGCGAGGTCTGGAAGACATCCGTCGCTCCTGCTCTCGACACTTACATGGGCAAGATTTTCGAGGGCATGGCACACCAGGCATACACGCGTTATCACGAGGACTGGGGGCTTCGCGCAGACTCGGCGTGGTCCCGGTGGGAAGGGCAAGACCGCAATCGGCGCAGCATCGAACTCGATATCGTGGCATCGCTCGACGATGGCCGCATGCTCCTCGGAGAGGTCAAATGGTCTTCCCGGCCGATCGGATCCGAGGTGCATACTCAGCTTCTTCGCAACGTCGAGGATCTGGCCCATAGCGGGCAGAAATGGGCACACGACGCATTGCGGCCGGATGGCATGCGATACATTTACTACTCTGCAGCCGGATTCACCGACTCTTTCGAGACTCTTGCGCACCAGGATTCATGCATTCGCCTCGTTGCGCTGCGTGACCTGTACGCGCCCTGATCTCCATCGCGATTCCCCCCAGAGCCGCCATTCGACCTCGATGGTCCGGGACGCATAGACTTAAGCGGTGGACATCCAAAGAACGGCCCGGTCGACACGATGAGATCGTCCGGGTCATAAGAAAGCGGAGCGACTCTTGTCGGGGATTTTCATCAGCTACCGCCGCAGCGACAGTCCGGACGCGACGGGCCGCATCTACGATCGCCTCGTCACCGGGTTCGGCAAGGCGCAGGTGTTCAAGGATGTGGATTCGATTCCGCTGGGACGGGATTTTCGCGGGCATCTGAACGACATCGTTGGGAACTGCGGGGTGATGCTCGCCATCGTGGGTCCGCACTGGACGCAGGCGCGCAACTCTGCGGGGCAGCGGCGGCTGGAGGATCCGGATGACTTCGTGCGCATCGAGCTGGAGACCGCCCTCGCCCGCGACATCCCGGTGGTGCCGGTGCTGGTGGGTCATGCGCAGCTGCCGGTCGCCGCGGAGCTGCCGGGTTCCTTGGCATCGCTGGTGTTTCGTCAGTCGATCGAAGTGCGGCCGGACCCGGACTTTCACAACGACGCGACGCGCCTGGTGACGGCGCTGCGGGTGATTCTGGACCCGGCGGCGGCAGCGGCGGCGGCGGCGGCAGAGCAAGCGGCTGCCGCCATCGCCCAGGCGGCCGCGGCGAGGAGCGCGCAGAGGGCCCGACGGCTGGGCTGGATGCTGGCATCGGTCGCAATAGTGGCCGCGGTACTGGGTATCACCGCCGCCGTGCTCGCGGTTCCCGCGATCCGGTATCTGCGC
>JASHPX010000089.1 GCA_030037905.1 Gammaproteobacteria bacterium | reverse complement strand
GCCGGCGCTTGCCCTCCAGTCGCCGTCGTTCCGAGGCCGCGGTCGGACGGGTCGCGACGCGCGGCTTGGGCACGAGGCAGGCGCGCTCGATGAGCTCGTAGAGGCGTGCGAGGGCTTCGCGGCGATTGGCCGCCTGAGTGCGCTGGCTGCGCGCGTGGATCAGCAGCGCGCCGTCGGCCGTCAGCCGCGCGCCTGCCAGTGCGCGCAGGCGTGCCTTGACCGGCTCGGGCAGCGCGCTCGTTCCCGCCAGATCGAAGCGCAACTGCACGGCGCTCGCGACTTTGTTCACGTTCTGACCCCCGGGGCCGCTGGCGCGGATGAATTGGAACTGCAGATCCTGCGGGTCAATCGCGGGACGCTTCATGCGTGCACGCTCATCTGCCGACGGGACGCGCAAGGCGCGGACCTGTGCGCATCGCTCAGGCGTTCAGGTCGGGGATCAGCTCGCTCTCGAGCTTGAGGATCTGGTCCTTCAATGCGAGCTTGCGCTTCTTCAGGCGCTTGAGCTGCAGCTCGTCGATGTGCAGGTCCAGCGACAGGCGCGTGATGATCTCGTCCAGGTCGCGATGCTCGATGCGCAGCTCGCGCAGCCGCTCGACACTGCGGAACAGGTTGCGGTCGACGTTGTCTTCCCGGTCGCTCATCGCTCTCTCCAGTGCCCTAGCACGTGCGCGACGGCGCGTACCGCACCGAAGCCTGCCAGACTCTAGAGACCCAGGCTCGCCGTAATCGGTCTGATCGCAGCCGGTAGCTTAGCGAAGCGTCCCAGCGGACGCCACGGCAGGCCGGGCTCGTGAAAATCCGAACCCACGGAACCCGCCAGTCCGAAGCGTTGCGCCAATGCCTCCATGCGCGAGGTGTCCGGCCGGCCCATACCCGAAAGGCTCACCTCCAGGCCAGCGCCTCCCAGCGCCTCGAACTGGCCGACCAACTCGCGCAGCTGCTGTGCCGATAGTCCGTAGCGGTGCGGATGGGCCAGGACGGCGAGGCCTCCCGCACGGCGGGTGCAGGCGATGACCCGCGCAAGTTCCGGCCATGCCGCGTCGGCATATCCCGGCCGGCCGCGCCCCAGGTAGCGACCAAAGGCATCCTGTGAATCGCGCGCGAAGCCGGCCGCTGTCAGGGCTCGCGCCAGATGTGCACGGGTCGGGGACGGCGCCTGCAACGCCACGGCCGCCAGCGCCGCACCCGGCAGGCCGAGGCTCGCCAGCCGCTCGCCCATGCGCTCGATGCGCGCACGTCGCAGCCGTCCGAGCGCCTCGCAGTGCAGGCGCAGCCCCGTCTCATGCGCGTCGATGTTGAGCCCGATGACGTGGATTTCCTGACCCTGCCAGGCGCAGGAAAGCTCTATGCCGGGCACGAAACGTATCCCCCGGACCTGACAGGCCCGCTGCGCGGGCTCGATACCCGCGAGGCTGTCGTGGTCGGTCAGCGCGAGCACCCGCACGCTGCGCGCTGCCGCCAGCCGCACCAGCTGCTCGGGTGTGAGCACACCATCCGAGCAGTTGCTGTGAGTGTGCAGATCCACGAGCTGGCTCGAGGAGTCAGTCACGGGGCCTGCTCGTTCGCGAGCAGCGCCACCCAGTCTCGTGAGTCATCGCCGAAGGCGATGAAGGACGGGTTGATGAGGGTGTCCCGGGCGTTGTAGCGCAGCGGCTGGCCGGCAAAATCGACCACAGTGCCGCCGGCCTCGCGGACCACCGCATGACCTGCCGCCGTGTCCCATTCGGAAGTGCGGCCGCGCCGCACATACAGGTCCGCCTGCCCCTCGGCGAGCAGGCCGAATTTCAGCGCGCTGCCGACGCTGATGCGCTGCGTGGGACCGAGCCGGTCGAGCAGGCGGTCCAGTACGGCGTCCCCGTGCGAGCGACTGGCGAGCACGCGCACCGTCGCCGGCGCGGTGCTGCACACGCGTATGGGGTGCCGCGAGCCGTCCCGCTCGCGCCGGAAGGCGCCGCAGCCGTGGGCGGCCGCATAGGCCACTCCCGTCACCGGCGCATAAACCACGCCCAGCACGGCCTCGCTGCCGTCGATCAGCGCAATATTCACGGTGAACTCGCCATTGCGCTTGACGAACTCGCGCGTGCCATCGAGGGGATCCACCAGCCACAGCGTGGACCAGCTGCGCCGCTGCTCGAAGACAGCCGGTGCGGATTCTTCCCCGAGCATGCGGATCTCGGGGGTCAGCTGCGCCAATCCGGTGCCAATGGTGCGCTGCGCCGCAAGATCGGCCTCGGTCAGCGGCGAGCGGTCCTGCTTGAGTGTGACGTCAAAGCCGGCTTCCGCCTCATAGATCCGCAGGATGTCCCGCCCCGCCGCGACCGCGATATCGATGACCGCGGACAGCCAGCGCGACAGCTGCGTGGGCTCAATGGTGGCGGAATGCTCCATCGTAGCCACTATGATACCCGCCGACATGAGTAGCCACCCCGACGCTGACGCCGACGCTGACGCTGACGCTGACGCCGCAGTGCAGCGATCCCCTGTCGCGCTCGAGCCGGTTCCCTGGGCGCATATCGACACCGTATTGCTCGACTTGGACGGCACGCTGCTGGACCTGGCATTCGATAATCGCTTCTGGCGCGAGAAGGTGCCGGCGGCCTGGGCGCGGGCGCGTTCAATGGACCCCGCGCAGGCCTGGGAGCTGCTCGCGCCACGCTTTCGTGCCTGTGAGGGCACCCTCGACTGGTACTGCATCGACTACTGGAGCCGGGAGTTGCAGCTGGATATCGCCGCGCTCAAGCGCGCCGAGGCGCACCAGATCTGCTGGCTGCCTGGGGCGCGCGAGTTCCTCGGGCGGGTACGTGCGCTCGGCAAGCGCCTGGTGTTGCTGACCAATGCGCATCCGACCACTCTTGCGATCAAGGACGCGCGCACCCAGGTGATCAGCTACTTCGATGCGGCCTTCAGCTCGCACCGGCTCGGCGCACCCAAGGAGCAGGCGCGCTTCTGGCGCGAGCTCGCGCGTGTCGA
>JASHPX010000088.1 GCA_030037905.1 Gammaproteobacteria bacterium | reverse complement strand
CTTCTTCAAGCGCATGCAGTGCGGGCTGCCCTGGGTGCGCCTGAAGCTTGCGGCGAGTCTCGATGGCCGCACGGCGCTCGCCGACGGGCAGAGCCGCTGGATCACGGGGGAGGCGGCACGCGCGGACGTGCAGCGCTTTCGAGCACGCAGTTCCGTCATACTTACCGGCAGCGGCACGGTACTCGCCGATGATCCGGCGCTGAACGTGCGGCTTGCGAACACAGCGCGTCAGCCGCTGCGCGTGCTGCTCGACAGTACTCTGCGCGTCGGAGCGGATGCGCGTGTGCTCAACCCCCCGCACGAGGCCCTGGTATTCACGGCGAGCCTCGATAGTGGGCGGCGCGCCGCGCTCGAGCGTCGCGGCGTACGCGTGGAAAGCACCCCGGCCGGGCCGGACGGGCGGCTGCTGCTCGCGCCGATCCTGCGCCGCCTCGGCGCACTCGAGGCCAACGAGGTGTGGATCGAGGCGGGCGCGCAGCTGGCAGGCGCCTGGCTGCGCGAGCAACTGGTGGACGAGCTCGTCATCTATCTGGCGCCGAGACTGCTCGGCCCCGCCGCCCGGCCATTGGTGCAGCTGCCGGCGCCGGCAGGGTTGGCGCAGGCGCCGCGCCTGCGCTTTAACGATTGTGTGCGACTCGGCGAGGATCTGCGACTGTGCGCCTCGCCGGCAGGTGAGTAGCAGGGCGTTCGCGATGTTCACCGGCATCGTGCAGGACGTGGGGCGCGTACAGCGGATCGAGCCGCGCGGCGAGGATCTGCGGCTGACCATCGGCAGTGAGCGCCTGGACTTTTCCAGCAGCCGCGTCGGAGACAGCGTGGCCGTGGCGGGCGTGTGCCTCACGGCGGTGGCGTTCGAGGCGCGTGTACTCTCGGTGGACGTGTCGCGTGAGACGCTGGCTCGCACCACCATCGGCGGCTGGCGCCCGGGCACACGTGTCAACCTGGAGACGGCGCTGCGCGCCGGCGATGTGCTGGGCGGGCACCTCGTGGCAGGTCACATCGACGGCGTCGCTCATGTCGTCGCCTGCACCGAGGACGCGCGCTCGCGCCGCCTGCGCGTGCGTGTGCCGCCATCCCTGATGCGCTACCTCGCGAGCAAAGGCTCGGTGGCGCTCGAGGGCGTCAGCCTGACGATCAATCTCGTCGAGGCGCAGCAGCTCGAAGTGAACCTGGTGCCCTACACGCTCGAGGTGACGACCTTGGGGCAGCTGGCCGTGGACGATCCGCTCAACCTGGAGGTCGATCTGATCGCGCGGTACGTCGAGCGGCTGCTGCAATCCAGAGAATGAATGTTTATAAGACAATAAGTTGAGATGAAATCTGCAGGTCATTTGTAAGAACCATTTCTAAGACACATTTCGAGGAGTCCGCGTGCACACCAGCCCGCCGATCCTACCCGCCACATTCCTCATCCGTAGCGCGTGCTCGCACGACGCCAGCGAGATTGCGCGTCTGGCGGCCGTGCTCGGCTATCCGAACGAGGCCGAGACGGTGCGTGCGCGTCTTCTGGATCTTGCGGGCCAGCCGAATCACTGGGTCGCAGTCGCAGGTCGCGCAGGTCGCGCAGGTCACGCGGGTCCACAAGGGGCAGGGGCTCCAGACGCGCCGATCGCGCTGGACGCGCCGATCGCGCTGGATGCGGCGGACGCGCTGGGGGGCTGGGTGCACGTTGCGCGCTGTACCACCCTCGAGACCGGCGACTTCGCCGAGATCCTCGGGCTGGTGGTGGACCCATCCGCGCGGCGCTGCGGTGTCGGCCGGCAGCTGGTGGCGGCGGCGGAGCACTGGGGGCGCGAGCGCGGCTTGGCGCGCATGACCGTGCGCTCCAACGCCGCGCGCGTGGAGTCGCATACCTTCTACGCGGCTCTCGGCTACGCGCGACCCAAGACACAGCACGTGTACGCCAAGGCGCTGTCCAGCGCAGGGAGCGGCTGACCGATGCCGCGCTGGCATCTGGAACGCCACCGGGTCGATCGGGTGAGCTGGCTGCGCGCAGCCGTGCTCGGTGCCGACGACGGTATCGTGTCGGTGGGAAGCCTGCTGGTGGGAGTGGCAGCGACGCACCTGGCGCGCGACCGCATCGTGATCGTGGGTGTCGCGGGATTGCTCGCCGGGGCCATGTCGATGGCGGCCGGGGAGTTTGTCTCGGTCAGTTCGCAGGCCGACGCCGAGCGCTCGGAGCTCGAGCGCGAGCGGCGCGAGCTCGAGACGGACACCGCACACGAACACGCCGAGCTCGCCGGTATCTACGTGCAGCGTGGACTGACGCCCGCCCTGGCGGAGAAAGTAGCCACACAGCTGATGGCGCACGATGCACTCGGCGCACACGCACGTGATGAGCTCGGTCTGTCGCCCTCGCGACGCCCGCGGCCGCTGCAGGCGGCACTGGCCTCGGGCGGCAGCTTCACGCTCGGGGCGCTGCTATCGATCGTGCTGGTGTTGTTGGCGCCGGCGGCACTGCTGTTGCCGGTCACCGCCGGTGGCTCCCTGGTTTCATTGGCCGTGCTCGGGGCGCTGGCGGCGCGCATCGGGGGCGCGTCGGTGACGAACGGCGCGCTGCGCGTGACGTTTTGGGGCGCGCTCTCCATGGCTCTGACGGCCGCCGCCGGGACGGCGTTCTCAGCCTTTGGCTGACGCTCCCGGCGGCCATCCCGCAGCCCGCCGGAGCGTGCTATGGTCCTGCCATGGCCAAGCTACGCGCGGTACCCGATTCGCCTGCGGCCGACGCCCCTCCGCGTCCGGGCGGTTTGAACTCGATCGATGAGATCCTGGCCGACCTGCGCCAGGGCCGCATGGTCGTGATCATGGACGATGAGGATCGCGAAAACGAAGGGGATCTGCTGATCGCCGCCGAGTGCGTACGGCCGGAAGACATCAATTTCATGGCCCGGTACGGGCGCGGTCTCATCTGCCTGACGCTGACGCGCGAGCGCTGTGCGCAGTTGCGGTTGCCGCTGATGGTCAGCGACACCGCGCGCAGCCAGCGCACCAATTTCACCGTGTCCATCGAGGCCGCCGAGGGAGTCACGACGGGCATCTCGGCGCACGACCGCGCGCACACGGTGCGTACGGCGGTACGTCGCGACGCGCATCCGCAGGATCTGCGCCAGCCGGGTCATGTATTCCCCATCATGGCGCAGCCGGGTGGCGTACTCACGCGCGCCGGTCATACGGAGGCGGGCTGTGACCTCGCGCGGCTCGCCGGATTCGAGCCGGCCGCCGTCATCGTGGAGATCATGAATGACGACGGCACGATGGCCCGCCGGCCGCAGCTCGAGCAGTTCGCAAGGTTGCACCAGCTCAAGATCGGCACGATCGCCGAGCTGATCCGCTATCGACTGCAGACCGAGCGCTCCGTCGAGCGCATCGGCGAGCAACGCGTGCAGACCGAAGTCGGGGAGTTCCGTCTGTATTGCTACGAGGACCACGTGCACAGCGACGTGCATCTGGCGCTGGTGCACGGTGATCCCACCACGGGTGAGCCCATTGTGCGGGTGCACGTGACCGATACGCTGCACGACCTGCTCGGCGTACTGGATGGCTCGCGCCTCTGGACGCTGCGCGCCGCCCTGCGGCGCATCGCAGCCTCCCCCAATGGGGTGGTCGTGATCCTGCGCCAGCGCGAGTCGGCGCGCGAGCTGGCGGATGCGATTCGCTCGTTGGCGCCTCGTGCCGAGCGCGAGCGCGAGCGCGAGCCCCGGGGCGCCTATAGCGGCGTATTGCGCACTTACGGTATCGGCGCGCAGATCCTGCAGGATCTGGGCGTGAAGCGCATGCACGTGCTGTCTGCGCCCAAGCAGCTGCCCGACATCTCCGCCTTCGGCCTGCAGATCATCGATTACGTGAGCGAGAACGGCTGAAGGCACGGGCGCGCTGGGGGTCCGATATACTCCCGGCCGCATGGGCAAGGCGCCTTCCCCCTCGGAAAAGTTGCCGGCCGGCGATCTTCGCCTGGCCGTCGTGCTGTCACGTTACAACGAGGACATCGTCACCGCGCTGCTGCAAGGGGCGCGTGCGGCCTGGGTGGCGCATGGCGGACGCGAGGCCTCGCTGCGCGTCGAGCACGTGCCCGGCGCCTTCGAGCTGCCGCTTGCTGCGCGCGCTTTTGCGCTCGGCGGCTCGGTCGATGCGATCGTTGCGCTCGGCTGCGTGATCCGCGGCGCGACCGCGCATTTCGAATATGTCGCCGGCGAGTGTGCGCGCGGCCTGCAACGCGTGATGCTGGACACCGGCATACCGATCGGCTTTGGCGTGTTGACGGTCGACACCCGCGCCCAGGCGCTCGAGCGCGCCGTGCCTGGGGCACAGAACAAAGGCTACGAGGCGCTCGAGACCGCACTGACCATGGCGAGCCTGCTGCGGCGTCTGCAGGTGAAGGGTGCGCTCTGAAGGCCGCTCCTCAAGGCCGCTCTGCAGGCCGCTCTTCGGCGCGCGCGCGCGCCGCGGCGCGCCGGCTCGCGCTGCAGGCCCTGTATCGCTGGCAGCTCAACCGGTGCGCCTGGCAGGAACTGCTGCAGGAATTTGCCGCCGAGATGCAGGCCAAGCACGCGGATGCGGATTACTTCGAGATACTGATCCGCGGTGTATGCGCCGAGCACGAGCAGCTGGATGCGGCACTCGCGCCGCTGCTGAACCGCCGACCCGCCGAGCTCGATCCGATCGAGCATGCGCTGCTGCTCATCGGCAGCTATGAGCTGCGTGAACAGCCCGAGCTTCCCTATCGCGTCATCGTCAGTGAGGCAGTGGGACTCGCACGCCGTTTCGGCGCCACCGATGGCCACAAGTTCGTGAACGCCGTGCTCGATCATGCCGCGCACCTGTGGCGGCCCGAGGAAGCGGCCTAGCGCCGCGGGCCGGCAGCGGTGACCGCGTCCGAGTCCGAGCTGATCCGGCGCTTCTTTCGCGGCTTGGGCGCGCCACGCGCGGACGTCGCGCTCGGCATCGGCGACGACGCGGCGTTGCTGGACGTGCCTGCCGGCTCGGAGCTGGTGCTCACCACCGATGCGCTCGCCGAGGGGGCACACTTTCTGCCGGGCGCCGCGCCGCGCTCCCTGGGCCACCGTGCACTCGCCGTGAATCTCAGCGACATCGCCGCGATGGGCGCTGCGCCCACGTGGATGTTGCTCTCGCTGATCCTGCCCGAGGCCAACGAATCGTGGCTCGCCGAGTTCGTCATCGGATTGGATGCTCTGGCGCGCAGCCACGACGTCGCCCTGGTCGGCGGTAACCTTTGCCGCGGGCCGCTGTCGATCACGATCACGCTCGCCGGTTGCGTGCCGCGCGGGCGGGCTCTGCGGCGCGCCGGTGCACACCCAGGCGATGCGCTGTATGTGAGCGGGACACTCGGGGATGCCGCCGGAGGACGCGAGCTGACACACGCCGGCGAGGCGCTCCCGCAGCCAGCGCAGCCACGCCAGCCCTCGCAGCCCTCGGCGCAGCAGCAGTTGCTGCGCCGGCGTTTCGAGTATCCCGAGCCGCGCATCGCTCTCGGCGCGGCGCTGCGGGGCCGCGCGAGCGCCTGCATCGACGTCTCGGACGGGCTGTGCGTCGATGCTACGCGGTTGCTGGAAGCGTCCGGCTGTGGCGGGCAGATCGATCTGGCTCGCCTGCCGCTGTCGGATGCCTTGCGGCAGCAGTATGGGACGCGGGCACTGCAACTGGCGCTCGGCGGAGGCGAGGACTACGAGCTGCTGTTCACCGCCGATGCGTCGCAGAGTGCGGCGATCGATCAGCTCGCAGAGCGCCTCGGGTTGCGTATCAGCCGCATCGGCGGCGTGCGCGCCGGGGAGGGGCTCGCCCTGAATTCGTCAAATGCCGACCCGGTCACGGCCGCTGCGCCGGCGGCCTTCGATCACTTCGGACGCTGAAGGGGCCGGCGCCGCGGTCTGACCCGAGGCCTGCGGGCCCGGCGCCGCGCGAGCGCCCCTCTCTCCGCGATCGGCGTCACGGATCGGCGCGACGCGGGGCGCTTATGCTGCCGCGGCACTTCAAGGTGCTTCCGCTTCCGATGGCAGCTCCCGCACATAAGACAGCACACGCGCACAAGACGCCCGAGCGCATCGGCAAGTATCTCATCATCAATGAGGTCGGCCGCGGCAGCACCGGTACCGTCTACCTTTCGCACGATCCCTACTACGGGCGCGACGTCGCGATCAAGGTCTACACCATCGACGCGGGCGGTGACAACGAGCGCGCGCGCATCGCGCGCAAGATGTTTTTATCGGAAGCCCACATGGTGGGCATGCTGCAGCATCCGAACATCCTGCCGATCTACGACGCCGGCGAAGAAAACGGCCACTGCTACGTGGTTACCGAGCACGTGCACGGCGCGCGCACCCTGGCGACCTATTGCCGGCCCGACAACCTGCTGCAGCTCGACGACGTGGTCGAGCTGATGTTCAAGTGCGCCAAGGCGCTGCACTACGCGCACTCACGCGGCGTGATCCATCGCGACATCAAGCCATCGAACATCATGCTGACCACTGACAGCGACGTGCGCATCATCGACTTCGGCATCGCCCTGGTGGCAGGCTCGGAGATCTCGCGCATCGAGGGCATCGCCGGTTCCCCGAGCTACATGTCCCCCGAGCAGGTGCAGAGCCTCGAGCTCACCCACCAGTCGGACCTGTACTCGCTCGGTGCGGTGATGTATGAGCTGCTCACCGGCGTGCGGCCGTTCCGCGCGGGCAACCTCGCCAAGCTCCTGCACCAGATCGTGTACGCGACGCCCGCGCCCATTCA
>JASHPX010000087.1 GCA_030037905.1 Gammaproteobacteria bacterium | reverse complement strand
TTCGAGAAAGGTCGCCTGCCCGAGGAGCGAGAGCGCACCCTCATCTGCGGGCGTGCACGGCCTGATGACACAGGCCGGCGCGTCCATCAGTGCCCGGAATTCGTCGTCGCCGCGGCTGACCCGGTCACCACCGTGGTAGATCCGGGCGGCGGCGTGCTCGGCCCCTGTGGCGGAGTCAACGCTGCGTCCTCGGAGCTTGGAAGGCCGGCGCTGCCCGCCAGGGCGGTGCCGTTCGCCAGGGCGGTGCCACTCGCCTGGGCGGCTGCCCCATCGGCGTCCGGCGGCGGCGCAGGCGGTGGCAGGTTGCCGGGCTGCAGGTTGTCGGTATAGAGCATCTGCCCGTTGGGCTTGATGATGATGGCAGCCACGTCCGGCATGCTGTTGTAGAGCTTGATCGCCGCTTCAGCTCCCAGCACGAAGGCGGTCTTCGACAGACCGTCAGTCTGCGTCGCCGTAGGCGCGATGATCGTAGCGCTGCGCACCTGGCGTGCCGAGTCGCCGGTGTGCGGGTTGATGATGTGGTGGTAGCGCACGCCGTTCTGGATGAAGTAGCGCTCGTAGTCGCCCGAGGTCGAGAACGCCTCATTCACCAGCGGCACGCGCGTGACGATCTGATCGGGATGATCCGGATGCTGGATGCCCACCATCCACGGTCGCCCACGCCGGTCTCCGATCACGCGGCTGTCGCCGCCCGCATTGACCAGCGCATGCTTGAAGCCACGCGCCAAGAGGATATTGATGCCCTGGTCGACGGAATAGCCCTTGGCGATGCCTCCCAGGTCGATGCGCACTCCGGGCATCGAGAAACGCACCGTGTGCGTCTTCGGATCGAGCAGCAGATGCTTGTAACCGATGGCCGGCAGCGCCGCCTTGATCTGGGCGGCGGTGGGGCGCTTGTGCGTGTGGAAATCGTACATGTAACCGACGCTGGCATAGGTGATGTCGAACGCGCCATGCGAGACGCGCGAGTAGTGCACGGCCGTCTCGAGCAGGTTGAACAGCTCGGGGCTGATCACCACCGGCTCCTTGGCGGCGAGGCGATTCACCTTCGACACCTCGCTGGTGGGCTTGAAGGTGCTCATGGTGTCGTCGATGTGGCGCATCTCGGCCATCACCGCGTCGATGGCTTGCGCGCCCTTGACGGGATCGTCGGCCCAGAGCTCGACGAAGATACGCGTGCCCATGATGCCGTCGACGGTGCGCGACATCCATTGACCCGCGTGCGCCGGCGTCGCAACAGCGCACGTCAGCATCAACGACAGCGCGATCGAACAGGGCCGAAGATATTTGTTTCGCATGGGCGCAGCGTAGCTGCCTCGCGCCGCGCGGTCTAGCGAACCGCTCACGGTTCGGCGCGGGCCCTGCCGCCACGCCATGAGCTGCGCTCTGTGCAACGAACGTAGCGTGCTGTGGTGTGCCCCGACTTTCTCGCTGCGCTCGACAGCGCCACCGACCCTATAGCCCTATAGCGCTCTTCACGTTGCGCAAACAGCGCGCTGATCCGGAGCAGGTCCAGAGGCGGCCACAGCCTCTAGACTACATTAGTTAAATATCTTAACTCTATGATAAAAATACATATTTATCATGGGTTAGCTGTCGGAGCCGCGAGCCCCGCGGCCTGCAGCAGCCCCTTCTGCGCGAGCCACTCGCGATTGAATAGCCGCGAAAGATATTTGGAGCCCGTATCGCACAGCACGGTCACGATGAGGTGTCCGGGTCCCATCTGCTGTGCCACGCGCACGGCCGCGGCCACGTTGATGCCGCTGGTGCTGCTGACGAACAGTCCCTCCTCGCGCAGCAGTCGATACACATAGCGCACCGTCTCCGGGTCCTCGATGTGCACGGCGTCGTCGATGGGCGCGCCCTGCATATTGGCGGTCACGCGTCCGATACCGATGCCCTCGGTGATCGAGCCGCTGCCGGTAGCCTTGAGCGCGCCGTGACGAATGTATTCGTACAGGGCGCTGCCGGGCGGATCGGCGAGCACCGTACGTACGCGGGGGTTGCGCGACTTCAAATACTCGGACACGCCCGCGACCGTGCCGCCGGTGCCGCTGGCGGCCACGAAGGCATCGATGCGTCCCGCAGTCTGCTCCCAGATTTCCGGTCCCGTGGTCTCGAAATGCGCGCGGCGGTTGGCGGTGTTGTCGAACTGGTTCGACCAGATCGCCCCCGTGAGCTCACCGGCGAGCCTGCCGGCGACCTTCTGGTAATGATTCGGATCGCTGTACGGCACGGCCTTCACGCGCCGCACTTCCGCACCCAGCGCTTCGATCAGTCCGTACTTTTCCGGCGACTGGTTATCCGGCATGACGATGATGCAGCGGTACCCGCGCGCATTGCAGACATGCGCCAGCCCGATGCCGGTGTTGCCGGCCGTGCCTTCCACGACGGTGCCACCGGGCTCGAGCACTCCGCGTCGCTCGGCATCCAGAATGATGCCGCGTGCGGCACGATCCTTGACCGAGCCGCCGGGGTTCATGAACTCGGCCTTGCCGAAAATCTCGCAGCCCGTCTCGCTGCTCAAGCGCCCCAGGCGGATCAGAGGAGTGTTTCCGATCGCCTCGACGAAGTCCCGCATGATGTGTTGGCCCTGCACACTCGTGCTTTGGCCCTGCACGCCCATGTCCTGGTCCTGAACGCTGATGTTTTTGCCCTGCACGCTCACGCTCATACCCCCCGCTGCACCGCCGTGGGCGGCAATGATTGGCCGAGCGCCTGCGCCTGACAAGCCCGCGTCGCCACCTCGCCCACGATCAGCAGCGCAGGCGAGCCGACCTGCGCCGTGCGCGCCTGCTCGGCGATCGTCGCGAGTGTGCCGGCGATCACGCGCTCGGCCGGCAGCGTCGCGCGCTCGATGATTGCCGCCGGTCGCGTCGGGGGCGCGCCATGATCGAGCAGTCGTTCCACGATGCGCGGCAGCTGCGCGACCCCCATGTAGACCACCACGGTCTGCAGCGGTGCGGCGAGCGCTCTCCAATCGAGCGCCTCGGCGCCCTCGCCCATCGCGGTCACGAGCGTCACCGCCTGCGCGAGGCCCCGCTGCGTCAGCGGCACCCCCGCGCTCGCCGCGGCTCCCAGCGCCGCGGTAATCCCCGGTACCACGATCACCGGCACACCGGCCCGGCGCAGTATGTCGATCTCCTCCCCGCCGCGCGCGAATACGAACGGATCGCCGCCCTTGAGTCGCGCCACCCGCAATCCCCGCGCCGCGTATTCCAGCAGCAGCGCGTGGATGCGCTCCTGCGTCACGCGATGGCGTCCGGTCTGCTTGCCCACGAAGACGCGCAGCGCGTCGCGTCGCACCCGATCGAGCACCGCCTCGCCGACCAGCCGGTCGTAGAGCACCACGTCCGCTTGTTGCAGCAGCTGCTGTGCGCGCAGCGTCAGCAGGTCCGGATCGCCCGGTCCGGCTCCGATGAGATAAACCTCTCCGCGCCCGGGCTCGCCGCTCACCGCGCCGCTCACCGCCGCGCCACTCACCGCCGCGCCGCTCACCGCTGCGGCGAGCTCCTCCTCGAGCAGCGCCTCGGCGGCGGCCTCCTGCCCCACCAGCACCTGACTCGCGATACGACCCGCGAACAATCGATCCCAGAACTGCCGCCGGCGCTGCACGTCGGGCAGGGCGCGGCGCACACGCTCGCGCGCGCGACCTGCGAGCCGGGCGAGCTCTCCCAGTCGCTCCGGCAGGAATGCTTCCAGCTGTGCGCGCACACGCCGCGCGAGCGTCGGCGAATGCGCGCCGGTGCCCACTGCGACGATCACCGGTGAGCGATCCACGATCGCCGGCATGATGCACGAGGAGGCGCCCACGTCATCGACGACATTGACGAACACGCGCAGCGCAGCTCCCGCCGCTGCGACGGCTCGGTTGACGTCGGGCCGATCGGTCGCTGCGATCGCCAGCACCACATCCTCGAAGTGCTGCGGCTCGAACGGCGCGGCGATGTGCTCGATGCGGCCGGCGTCGCGGTACGGCGCCAGCTCCGGGTGCAGCTCCGGGGCGACCACGCGGACGAGCGCATGCGCCTTCAGCAGCAGCTCCACCTTGCGCGCAGCCACGGCCCCGCCGCCCACGACCAGTACGCGGCGCGTGGCGAGGTCGAGAAATATCGGCAGGTAGTCCATGGGGCCGGGCAGCCCCCGCTCTGGTGTCGGGTCTCAGCCCGCGGTTATCCGGCCTCAGCCCGCGGAGGCCGGACGGCGGCGCGGATGCAGCCCGCACTCGCGCGAATCCGCCTGCTCCCACCACCAGCGGCCCGCGCGATGGTCCTGCCCGGGCTCGATCGCCCGAGTGCACGGCGCACAGCCGATGCTCGGATAGCCTCGATCGTGCAGCACGTTGTACGGCAGCTTCTTGGCCAGGATGTAGGTCCAGATTCCCGCCTCGCTCCAATCGAGCAGCGGGCTCACCTTCGTAAGACCATGCTGAGCGTCGTGGTTCATCGACTCGCCTGCGGCGCGTTGGGCGGATTGCTCACGACGCACCCCCGTCACCCACGCCCGATACCCGACGATGGCCCGACGGAACGGCTCGATCTTACGTATCTGACAACAGCTCAGCCGCTCCTCCAGTCCATTGTAGAAGCCGTTGATTCCGTGCTGGCGCACGTAGCGCTCCACGGCCTGCGCATCGGGGTAGTAGACCTGGATGCGCCGGTGATAACGGCGCTCGAGCCGCTCGAGCAGCGCGAGCGTCTCCTCCGGGAGTCGTCCCGTGTCGATCGTGACGATGT
>JASHPX010000086.1 GCA_030037905.1 Gammaproteobacteria bacterium | reverse complement strand
GCGCCACCGCCCGCAGCGCCACCGCCAGGGGCGCGTGGCGGCCCGCTGAGCGCCAGCGGTGCAACCGGCGGACCCTGCGGTAACTCATTCACGGGCGTCCCCGGCACCGCCGCCGGACCCCGCGGATCCTTGCGCATCGTCCAGTCGAAGTGGCTGCCGTCCCGCCCGTCGGTGCCGCTCACGATGAGCTGCCCGTCTGCGAAACGCGCAGTCGCGTGATCCTCGTAGGCGGTGCTGCCGTCGTCATTGACGTGCAGGACGGTGAATGTGAGGCCGTCGGCTCCGAGGCGTCCGTCCACGAACGCCAGCGTCGTCGCATCGTTGCACACCGTGCAGTAGATGCCACGCACGCGCTGAGCGCGGATGGAGAACTCGTAGATGTGGGGGGCAACCCCGGCGCCATAGGTCTCCCAGCCACCGCGATAGTCATCGGCGTTGAGCGCCGAAGCAGCCGGACTGCCTGGTGCCACGGCCAGCGTCAATCCCGACAGCGCGAGCAGCCCGATCCACCTGTTCATCGATGATCCTCCGAGACTACGGACGCACGGACGCACGCAGGGGAAGATAGTGCCATGATGCTGCCGGAGCGGCCAGCACCGGGCCGCAGAGGGTCGACAGCGCACCGCAGAGGGCGGCCCGCAGAGGACAGACAGCCGCCATGCAATCTCACCTGCTTCGGACATGGCTGTTGGCGCTGCTGGTCGTGGCCGTCTGGTTCGGGAGCGTCGAGCTGGATCGCCCGTGGCGCGTGGTGCCCGCGTCCGCGCCCGCCGATAGCTTTTCCGCCGCGCGTGCCGAGACGACGCTCAGGCGCCTGCTCGGCTCACAGCAACCCCATCCGCTGTCCAGCGAACAAAATGCCGCGCTACGCGCACGCATCCTTGCGGAGTTTGCGTCGCTGGGAATCCCGGCCACCACCTACCGCGCCTTCACCTGCAACACCTGGCTCGGCTTCGGTTTCGTTCCCTGCGCGACGGTCACCGACATCCTTGCCGAAGTCCTGCCCGGCCCGGGTAAGGCCGTCGTGATGATGGCTCACTACGATTCGGTGCCTGCCGGCCCTGGCGCCTCCGACGACGCGGCAGGTGTCGCGGCGGTGCTGGAGGCGGCGCGTGCGCTGCGCGCCGGGCGCCCTGGCGGACCGAAGGGAGCCCCCGCGGCGGCCCGGCATCCGGTGCTCGCACTGCTCACGGACGGGGAGGAGGCGGGGCTGCTCGGCGCTCGGGCATTCCTGCAGAGCCCCGAGCTGCGCGGGCGCGCCGGCGCGGTAGTGAACCTCGAGGCGCGCGGCACGAACGGACCGAGCCTGTTGTTTCAGACCAGTCCGGGCGATGCGCGCCTGATCGATCTCTATGCCGCGCAGGTGCCGTTGCGCGATACCAGCTCGCTGTACTCCGAGGTCTACCGACACCTGCCGAACGACACGGATCTGACACTGTTCATCCGCGCCGGCATTGCATCCTTCAACTTCGCATTCGTCGGGAACGAGCGTTACTACCATTCACCGCTCGATCGGCGCGCCGAGCTCAGCGCAGCGAGCCTGCAGATGCAGGGTGACAACCTGCTGGGCGTGGTGCGGGGACTGGAGCAGACCTCCTATACCGACCTGTCCGGCGGCAATGCAATCTACCTGAGCATCTTCGATCGACTGCTGCCGCGCCTGCCGGAGGGCTGGGCGCTGCCGCTGGCGATCGTGGCGTTTGTCGCACTCGCCGTGGCGAGCGCGCTCGCGCGCAGCGCGTTCGCGGGCAGCGCGTTCGACGCGCTGTGGATGCCCCCGGCGCTGCTCGCCGCTGCGCTCGCCGTCGGCTTGCTGCTCGCGTGGATGGCTCAGCAGCTCTCGGGCATGCCCGACCCGACCTACGCGTATCCGACCGCCACGCGCCTCGCGCTCGCCGCGGGCCTCTGGGCGGTTACGCTCGCGGTCTCGCGCGCGGTCGGCGTACGCACCGCGGCCGCCGGAGCGTGGCTATGGCTCTCCGGCCTAGGCATCCTCGTTGCGGCGCTTCTACCGGGCCTCAGTCCCTACTTTTTATTCCCCTCACTGGTTGCCGCCGTGCTGCTGCTCGTCACGGCGCGCGCCCCCGGCGGCTGGAGCGGCCGCTGGGGACAGCTCGCGCTGCTGCTCGCGGGACTCAGTGCGCTGATCGTGTGGATCGGACTGGCCGCCGGCATCGAGTCACTGCTGGGCCTGCGACTGGAAGCCCTGTTCATCAGCACGGCAGCATTCGGCGTGCTGACGCTCGTGCCGCTGCTCGCAGCACACCCCTCGTCGCGAAGCGGCGCCCGCGCGAGCATCGGGACATCGGCGGCGGTCGCGCTCGCAGCGGGCATCGTCGCAGGGCTGCTGCCCGCCTACAACGCTCGCTCTCCACAGCGGATAGATCTCATCTACTACCAGAGCCCCACCGCGGCGCACTGGATCGTGGATTCCTCCTGGAGGCTGCAGCGCGCGGAGCCGATTGCTCGCGCGCTGATCACGGCGGGCCACTTGCGCCGTCGCCGCCTGGCTCTGCCGGGTCTGGGCATCGATGACGCGTACGTCGGGCCTGCCGTGGCGTCGCGCCTGCCCTTGCCGAGCGCGAGCGTGACGATTGCAACTGCCGCTCCCGCCGCGCTGCCGGCCGCCGCCTCGCCCGAGCCCACTGCACCGCAGCCGCTGCGCACCGTCACGCTGCAGCTGCACGGCTCGCCTGACACCGACGCGATGATCCTCGACATTCCCGCCGCCGCGCACCTGCGGGCCATCGACATCGGCCAGCAGCACCTGGTCGTGCCGCAGGCCTGGCATCGAGCGACGCGGCTCGCCTGCGAGAGCCGCGACTGTCGGGATGCAACCGTGACACTGACGGTGGCCGGCAGCCTCTCGGAGCTGCCGCTCGTCGAAGAGCGTTACGGTCTTCCCACCTTCGGCGCCGATCTGGCGGCGAGCCGGCCACCGACAGCGATGCCGTCTCAGAGCGGTGATGAGGTGATGCTGGCCAACGTGCTCCACGTGCCGGGTGGGCCGTGAACGCTACCGCGCGAGCGGTAGCCCGCGCGGCCGCGCTCCAGGGACGCTCCGGGCGCGCTCCGGCCACTCTCCGCGCGCGCTGCGGCCGCGCTCCGGGCGTGCAGGCCGCCTACTGCGTGCTACTGGCGCTGCTGGCGCTACTTGCGCTGCTGAAAATCGACGCGAGCTTGGACAGTGCCGTGATGCCATAGGTTGGATTCAGGACCACATCCTGCCCGTAATTCGTCAGATCAGAGGGTTGGGTGTAGATGCCCGGGCCCTGATACGTCATGCTGAACCAGTTGTTGTCCGACGCGCCGTTGGCGAGGTCATTGTCGTCCCACGCCCACGCGAGCCAGCCGAGCCCCGCGCTCTCCGCGGCGGTGATGATCTGGCCGGGCGTGACCGCGGTCGGGCTGGGGCCGATGTTGTTGCCAGGACCGAACTCACCCACGATGAATACCATGCCCGCCGAGGCGCTGAGCTGCGCCAGCTGCGGCAGCCAGTTGTCGCTCATCGCGACCTGCGCGTTGCCATACAGGTGCAGCGCGAACATGACATTCTTTTGCGGATCCGAGTCGAACACCGCGGTCGAATAGTTCAGCAGATC
>JASHPX010000085.1 GCA_030037905.1 Gammaproteobacteria bacterium | reverse complement strand
CTCGGGTGCCTGTGAAAGCGCTCTTCGAGAACATCGAGGGGGGGGCAACTGTGCACGAATTCCTCGAGTGGTTTCCAGGAGTAACGCGCGAGCAGGTCGAGGCTGTACTCGAGTACGCCCAGCGTAGTCTGGAAGCTACCTACCTCGAGTTGCCGTTCCCGCCCGAGCCAAACAGTCGGTGATCAAACCGATAACGGCGATACGCGATAACCCGAATCCGCCGGAACTCGCGATGTGCCGGATTCAGTAGAACGCTTCGATCGGTCCTGCTATGGATGGACGGAACCCGAAGTGCGGCGCTGCGTGCCGACTCCACCCATTCGTCGCCGACCGCTCGGGACGTTTCGGTGTGTGGAACGGCATTCCATCCAACCGGAAGGGCCTCCGCAACCAAGTCGGCGATGACCTCATTCGGTACGTCGATCGTGTGCATGACGTAGCGCGAGCGCGGAACGTACGAGCCGAGGTGAACTCGCAGTTCGAGCACCGCGAGGGCCTCGGAGCTCGCGCAATAAACTACCCGATGGCCTTCGCTGTGCCAGCGACCGGCTGCACTGCGCGCGCCCTCTGCATTCAGGACATCCGCGGATTGGATCTGCTTGCAGAGCCTGTATACGTGCACGGCGCAGGCCCCGACTTTCGGGTCAGGCGAGATTGCCGTGCTCGATCTGACTGAGCAGTCCCCTCACCTGGTGCCGCCCGAGCTCCGTGGACAGGAACTGCCGGGGCGGACGCCCCTGCAAGGCAAACTGGGGCTCACCGAGCCACCCGATCGCAGTCGCCCGATCGCCGAACACGCGCTCCGCGAGAGCGTAGACGGATACGACGGCATACAGCCGATCACTGAGATCGGCTGGCAGGCGGGCAGATCCCTTCAGGCGGGTGAAAGTGCGACCCCCGACCCCCAGGAGCTCGGCAATCTCCTCGTCCGCGAGTCCGGTCGTCCGTTTGAATCGCTCGAGCGCCCGGGACGGTAACCCGGCGCTCAGGGTCTTCAGGAGCTTCATGGGATCGCGTTCGGGAATTGAAGTTCCCAGCAGCGTCGTCGCGGTCATCGTGCGCTATCCTCGCCAAATGGCGACATTTTACTAGCCATGTGGCGATCAGGCAAAATCTGCGGCGGGCGATGCGGTCCGAGCTCGAGGAACACTCCGACAAGGAACGATGAATCGGAGCGGTCAGGTGAGCTATGCTCGGGGGCGGACGCGGTTCGTGCCATGGAGGCAAGGTGGCAATCATGACCACTACGGGAAGAGTGCTGTTCAGCGCCGTGATTCTGTTTTCTTCCGTGGCCCTCGGCCAAAGCGCCACGCCGGCGCCCGTGCAGGCGCACTACACCGCTGACGGTCGGCTGATGTTTCCCGGGCAATATCGGCAATGGGTCTACCTCACGTCCGGATTTGATATGAGCTATAGCGCGGCCGCGAACGGCCGGCACCATTTGTTCGACAACCTGTTCGTGAATCCCGAAGCGTACCGGGCATTTCTGGCGACGGGCGCGTGGTCGGATGGCACCATGCTGGTCCTGGAACTACGCAGCGCCGGCCCCAGAGACCCGATCAGCCCACGCGGCACCTACCAGGGCGACGACGTGGTCGGGGTCGAGGTGCATGTGAAGGATGAGTCACGCTTCACCGGCGGATGGGGATTCTTTTCATTCGACGGCAAGGGGCCGGCGAAACTGCTTCCGCAGTCCGCCACTTGTTATTCCTGTCACGCGACGCATGGAGCCGTCGACACCACGTTCGTGCAGTTCTACCCGACGCTGTTACCGATCGCGCGCAGCAAGGGCACGCTGTCCGCTTCCTATGAGCAAGAGACTGCAGCGACAGCGGAGCGATAAACCGCCACGGCTACCGTCGATCGAGTTTGTCGAGCAGTGTGAGCCCTCGCGCAGGCACGCCACGGCGCGCCCGCAGGAGATAGCGGTTCTCGGCATCGAGCTGCGCGAGCGCTACGGTCATCCATTCCTCAAGCACGGTGAGCTCGGGAAAGCGCAACTCTCCACCCGCTAGAGTCGCGCCGGTTGAAGGTGACGATGGGGACGGCGCCGACGGCGATCGCGAGCTCGAGCACGTGATTGTCGGACTCCCTCACACACGGCGGCGGGCGCGACCTGCACCACGCTCATTTGATGATCTCGAAGTCGTCATCGCCCAGCGGCCGGGCGAAGTCGCCCCACTTGCCGCTCCGGCGCCAGTAATCGATGAGTCCCAGGTCGCGCACGATCTCCTTGAACGCGGGCGTCCGGCGCACGCTGCCCAGAGAGCGAGCCCAGATTGCCGCGATGTGCCCTGGCGGGTGACTGACGTACCGGCGCAAGGCAGCGGTGGCGAGCGCGGTGTCGCCGTGCCGCGCCGCCCACAAGGCGATCGCGTACTGGCGGTAGCCCTGGTTGGCCGGATCTCCCTGCACCTGACGAAGTCTTGCAAGCATCGTCTCGCGTTGATCGAAGATCTCCGGCAAGTCCTCGAGTCCCGTCGGCTGCAGGGTTTGATCGGTCGCATACCGTCTCGCCAGATTCCTGGCGGCCGTCACATCGCCGCGGAGAAGCGCCCGGAACAGGGCCCACATCTCCACGAAGGCGCGGTCGCCCGGGATGTCCTTGCTGCGCTCGTATTCCGCATCGGCCTCCTCGAGGTGGCCACAGGCGTCGAGCGTCCATTGCGTCATCGTGGAGGTCATCAACCACAGCGGGTCCGCCCGGCGGGCGCGCTCGGTGTACGTGATCATTTCCTCGTAGCGCCCGACCGCGCCCACGAAGAAGCTATAGATCAAGGCAACGTCTGCTTCGGAAGCAGGTGCGGCAGCCAACGCCGCGGCCGCAGCGGCTTCCGCGTCGGCCCACCGGTGTTGATCCATGAACTGATTCGCGCGCAGCGCGTGGCTCCACCACGCATCGGGAGTCAGCGCGAGAATCTGCCCGGCAGCCTCCTTCATGCCTGCCTGCGCCTGCTCGACGCTCTCGGCCACGTAGGCGATCGCGTGCTGGTGGGCTGTGTACAGCCCATGCCAGGCGGGAACAAAGTCGGGGTCGAGCGCCAGGGCTTCCCGGAAGATCTCGATCGCGCGGCGCAGCTCCGCGGGCCCCTCCTGGTGCAGCAGCGCCCGCCCGCGCAGGTACTTGTCATAGGCCTCGATGGGAGTCGTGGCGGCGGGCGCAGGAGCGGCCTCACCGAAGCCGAATGCCACGCCGAGCGCCTCGGCAACTGCTGCGGCCACCTCGTCCTGGATCGCGAACACATCGTCGAGCTGCCGGTCGTAGGTCTGCGACCACAGATGGAAGCCGTCGCGGCACTTGACCAGCTGCGCCGTGATCCTCAGTCGATTGCCCGCCTTGCGCACGCTTCCTTCCAGCACATGATTGACCCCGAGCCGGCTCCCGACCAGGCGCAGATCATCCGTCTTACCCTTGAAGACAAAGCTCGAGGTACGCCCCGTGACCCGCAGGCGCTTCACCTTCACCAGCTGGTTGATCAGCTCCTCGGACAGCCCGTCGGAGAAGTACTCCTGCTCCGGGTCGGATGACATGTTGACGAAGGGCAGCACGGCAATGGTGACCGAGCCGTCGTCATTGCCGGATGCGGCATTGTCGGATGCCGCGGCCTCGCCGCTCTTCAGTGCGCGCGCAGCGGCGTGCGCCAGGAGCCCGCTCAGTGCGCGGAACAGGCTCTTGAATGCCGGGCTCTGACGGTCCTCCTTCCAATCGTCCAGATCGGTCGTGTGCAGGGCGAGGGCATCGATCGGCAGTTGCGCACCGCCAAAGCGCACCGGCACCAGCACGTCGCGGGCGGCCGCGAGGCGCGCTTCCCCGCGCACCCAGCGAGAGTCGACGGAGGCCGGTGTCCACACGACGATGACGGCCTTCGCCGCATCGAGCTCCCGGGCGATCTGCCGGTCGAACTCCTGGCCGGGGACGATCTCCGGGTCCCACCACACCGAACAGCCCTCGGACTCGAGCGCCGCGACCAGCGGCGCGACGCGCGCCTTATCGTGTCGAGCGTAGGAGATGAAGATGTCGGCCATACGGTCGGATTACATCACGTCCCAGCTACAGCGCCTCGATGATCTCCGCCGCCTGCAGCAGGTCCGCGGCGACGTGGTGGGCGGTGCGGCTACCGGCGGTAGGGTGGGCCGGTTCGTCGGCGCGGTGGCCCGGCGCAGCCGCCTCGGTCTCGAAGTTCGTCGTCGACGCTCCCCCTGCCACGATCCGGATCGTTACCGCTCCGAGCCGCCGTCCCAGCTCCACGTCGCTCGTCTTGTCACCGATCACGATGGCGGCGGCTGGGTCGAATCCCAGCTGCGCCGCAGCCTGCAGCACCAGGCCGGTCGCGGGCTTGCGGCAGGCGCAGCCCTCGTCCGGGCGGTGCGGGCAGCAGTAGATGGCGGCGAGCGCCGCGCCGATGTCGCGCACCATGGCGGCGAGACGCTCGTTGATCGCGTGCAGCTGCGCAGCGGTGAGTAGGCCGCGGCCGACGCC
>JASHPX010000011.1 GCA_030037905.1 Gammaproteobacteria bacterium | reverse complement strand
GACCGTTGCCGCCACGCATGGCACCATGATGCGGTACTTCCTTTACGCGCCGGGTGACGCCAC
The DNA here is from genome assembly GCA_030037905.1 of Gammaproteobacteria bacterium. GTDB lineage: Bacteria > Pseudomonadota > Gammaproteobacteria > Steroidobacterales > Steroidobacteraceae > FEN-1191. Next base: position 3,001 of record JASHPX010000011.1, on the reverse strand, counting down.
GCTCATCGCCATCCGGGTCGATCTTCCGGAAGGCATGGCCGTGCCATCCATCAGTGACCGTGTCCACGCAGCTGACTGGCACGAACGTGAAGCCGAGGACCTGTTCGGTATCCGCTTCAGCGGCCACCCCTTCCTCGGCGACTTCGTGCTGCACGACGCCGTGTGGCCGGAGGATATCGCGCCCATGCGGCATCGGTTCGACGCCAGCAAGCGTGTCGAGCAACCTGGCCTCGGCGAAGCCTGGGAGCCGCGCCGCATCCTTCATCAGGAAGGCTCGATCGTGTTCCCGGTCGGGCCCATCTGGTCCGACTTCAACGAGGCGGGCCTGTGGTTGCTGGAGACCCCAGGCGAGCAGATCTACGAAAGCCAGACACGGTTGTTCTACAAGTACCGCGCCGTGGAGAAGATTGCCGAAGGCCGGCCGCCGGAGCTCGGCGTGCGGCTGGCCGAGCGCTTCAGCGGCAGCTCGGCGTTCGCACACGCTTTCGCGTACTGCCAGGCGCTGGAGAAGATCGCGAGCTGCGAGGTGCCGGCGCGCGCCCGCGTGCTGCGCGCAGTATTCGCCGAGCTCGAACGGATCCGGCACCACGCGGCAACGATCGCCGAGATCGCCGGCTCCACCTCGCTCTGGGTCGGCAAATCCATGTCGCAGGAGATCGTGGAGCGCCTGCTGCGCCTCACGGGCCAGGTCTGCGGCCACCGTTACCTGTTCGGGCTGTGCGTGCCGGGCGGGCTCGCCTGGGATCCGGGCGCGGCGGCACTCGCGGTCTTGCGTGGGGGCGTCACGGACGCCGCGACAGAGCTGGCGCGATTGGAACGGCTGTTCATGCGCACCTCGAGCTATCTCGACCGGATCGAGGAAATGGGCACGCTGCGCCCCGCGGTCGCGGACCTGTACGGCGTCGTGGGGCCGGTGGCGCGGGCATCGGGACGGCGGGTGGACCTGCGCCTCTCACTTCCGTATGGCGCCTATGACGACCACCCGCCGCAGGTTCCGCGCGAAGCCGAAGGCGACGGCTACGCACGCCTGCGCGTGTACTTCGCGGAGATCCGGGCCAGCACTGCCCTGATCGAAGCATTGCTCGCGAGCGTGCCCGACGGCGCAATCGCGGCCGGGTGCCCCGTGATACCCGGCGCCGCACTGGCGTGGACCGAAGCGCCGTCCGGCGGCACGTTCCACTGGTTGCGCATCGACGACGCGGGACTCATCGGCCGCTGGCGCATTGCGCCGCCGGGGTTCCGCAACTGGCACGCGTTCCATCGCGCGCTCGAGGGCGCCGCGTTCCAGGACTTCCACATCATCATGGCGAGCTTCGGCCTGTCGGTCGCGGAGAGTGATCGCTGATGGCCAACTGGACTCTCACCAGCCTGCTGCGCGGTATCCGCACCGCGCGCTGGCCGCATCGCGAGGACCTCCCTCCCGGAGCGCTGCCGGCGCGGCTGGATGGCATGCCGCCTGGCGAAGCCGCCGCGCCGCCGAGCGGGCGTGCGGCATGGACATTCCGCACGCCGGGCTCGCAGGGCCCGCTGCCCGTGCGCTTCCGGCATTCCGTCCACGTGCGCTTCGTCGATGCCGGGGCAAATGGCGCGCTGATCAACGAAGTGCGCCTGATCGACGCGCCGCCATACAACCTGCATCGCTTCGGCATTTTCATCACTGCGACACCGCGCGACGCCGACGTGCTGCTGGTGGGCGGCCCGGTCACCGAGGCCATGCGCGAGCCGCTGCGCAAAGCATTCGATGCGATGGCGACGCCGAAGCGGGTGGTGGCGATCGGGGACGATGCCATCGACGGCGGCATTTTCGGCCACAATTTCGCCACGGCCGGAGGTGTCGGTAATGTCATACCGGTCGACTTCATCGTCCCCGGTTGTCCGCCGCCGCCGATCGCCATCATCCAGGGGCTGCTGGCGGCGGCGGGACAGGTCACGGCACAGCTCGAGCGCGAGGACGGCGGGTGACACCCTTCGCGCTCGTGTTCGTGCTGTTCGCGGCCGGTATCCTCGCCGCCTTCGCGCTGCCGCGGCGGACCGCGGCGGGCGCCAGCTGGCTGCTGCTGACCGCAGGCTGCGGGCTGATGGCGTGGATCGCCACCGGCACGCTGGCGAGCGGCAGCCACCGGATACTGACCGAGCTCGCCCTGCCGCTGATCGGGGCATTCGATTTCGAGCTCACGCCGCTCGCGGCATTGTTCGCGCTCGTCACGGTGGCGATATTCGCGGTCGCGCTGCCCTTCCAGCTGCGCGACTGCTTCGACTGGTCGCGCGCGCGGCGCGGCGCGTTCGTGGCGTTCATCGCGTTGACGCTGGCCGCGATGCTCGCCCTGTTCACGGCGGCCAGCATCGTGTCGTTCCTCGTGGCCTGGGAGATCGCCGCGCTCAGCATCTGGGCACTGGTCGGCTTCGAGACCCGGCAGCGCGAGCCTGCAGCCGCCGGCCTGCTCACGACGGCATTGTCCGAGGTCGGCTCGCTCGCCGGACTCGTGGGGTTGCTGCTGCTGGATCTCGCGGCTCGTAACCCCCGTCTGGACGCCATTGCGGCGGCAGCCTCTGCGCTGCCACCGGGCGTCGTCGTGGTCGGTTGCGTACTGACCTTCTTTGGCTTCGGCATGAAGGCCGGCGTGCTGCCTTTGAACCTGTGGCTGCCCGCAGCGCACGGCGCCGCGCCGCGCTCGATCTCCCCGATCCTGTCTGCCGCGACGCTCAACCTCGGGCTATACGCATTCCTGCGCCTCGACGCTCCGCTCGCACGCACCGATGCGCGTTTGGGTCTGTTGATTCTGGCTGTCGGCGCAGCGACGGCGTTGACGGGCATCATGTACGCGATGGTCGAGCGCGACCTGAAACGACTGCTCGCGCAGAGCTCGATCGAGAACATGGGAATCGCGACGGCCGGATTCGGGGCGGGCTTCGCGTTTGCCGCGCTCGGGCATCCGGTGCTGGGCGGCCTCGCACTGATCGCCGGGCTGTATCACATGCTGAACCATTCAGCCTACAAGGC
>JASHPX010000084.1 GCA_030037905.1 Gammaproteobacteria bacterium | reverse complement strand
TACCATGGTGATCACACCGGCGGCAATGCGGACTTCGCGCGCGACGGGGCGACCATCGTCGCGCAGGTCAATGTGGTGAAGCGACTGCAGAATCCGCCGCCCGGACCCAATGGCGTGCCCGGCCGGCCGGCGCCCGCGGAGGCGATTCCGACCAAGACGTACACCACACATACGACGATCTCGGTGGCAGGTCAGACAGCGCAGCTGACGCACTTCCCCAATGCGCACACCGATGGCGATACGGTGGTGTACTTCCCCGCGGCAAACGTCATTTCCACGGGCGACATCGTCGGTAGCCAGAGCTATCCGAACATCGATGTCGCCGTGGGTGGCAGCATCGACGGCATCATCAGCGCGACGCGCCAGATCCTGCGCATGGGCAATGCCGACACCAAGATCGTGCCTGGCCACGGACATCTGACCGACAAGGCAGGCGTACGCGAATATCTCGCCATGCTCGTGAAGGCGCGCTCGCTGATCGCCAAGGAGATCGCCGCGGGCAAGACCGAGGACCAGATGATGGCCGACAAGCCCCTCGCCCAGCTCGACAAGAAGTGGGCGGCCGGCGGCGGGCCCTTCGTGGCGCGCTTCCCACGGCTGGTCTACGAGTCGCTCGAGAAATCACATCAGACCTGAGCCCTTCGACTGACCGCAGTGGCAGTCACAGCGGTCAGCCACAGCGGTCGGCCACATCCAGGAACAACAATCCTGACGGCGGCATCGAGCTGACGATGGATTTACATTACGTAAATCCATCGTCAGCTCGATGCCCCCGTTAAAATTGGTTCCTCTGCACGTGGCAGATCGACGCGGCCGCCACTGCGGTCAGTCGAAGGGCTGACGCCTGATGATGGTTTGCTCGCGATCGGGCCCCGTGGAGATCATGTCGACGGGCACGCCCACCAGCGCCTCGATGCGCGCCAGGTACGAGCGGGCGTTCGCCGGCAGGGACGCGAGTGCCGTGGCGCCGGCGGTGGACTCGCGCCATCCCGGCAATTCTTCATAGACCGGCTCGGCTTCGGCATACGCATCCGCAAACAGCGGCGGTTCCGAAAGGACCTGGCCACCGAACCGATAGCCGGAGGCGATGCGGATGGTATCCAGCCCATCGAGCACGTCGAGCTTGGTCATGCACAGGCTCGAGACGCTCGAGTGCACCACGGCGCGCCTCAGCGCGACCGCATCGAACCAACCGCAGCGGCGGCGCCGGCCCGTGACCGAGCCGAACTCGTGCCCGACGCGCGAGAGATGCTCGCCGTAGTCGTCGAACAGCTCGGTGGGAAACGGCCCCGCACCCACCCGCGTCGCATATGCCTTGACGATGCCGATCACGTGATCGAAGGCGCAGGGGCCGAGCCCGGTACCGGTCGCGGCTCCGCCGGCGGTAGTATTGGAGGAAGTCACGAATGGATAGGTGCCGACGTCGATGTCGAGCATCGCGGCCTGCGCACCCTCGAACAGCACGTTGGCGCGCTCCTGCCTGAGCCGTGCGAGCGTGGCCGTGACGTCCAGGACCATCGGTCGCAGCCGCTCGGCGTACTGCAGCTGCTCCTCGAGCGTGCGCTGGAAATCCACCGGCTGCTGGGAAAAGTAGCGCTGCAGGATGAAGTTGTGAAAGTCCAGCACCTCGCCGAGCTTGGCCGCAAATCGATCTCTCTGGAACAGGTCCGCCACACGCACCGCACGTCGCGCCACCTTGTCCTCGTAGGCCGGTCCGATGCCGCGCCCGGTGGTGCCGATGGCGTTGGCGCCGCGTGCGCTCTCGCGCGCACGATCGAGCGCCACATGCGAGGGTAGGATCAGCGGGCAGGCCGGTGAGACGCGCAGCCGCTCGTACACCGGCACATGCTGTGCGGCGAGCGCCTCGGCCTCGTGAAACAGCGCCTCCAGCGACAGCACCACGCCATTGCCGATCAGGCACTGCACTCCGTCGCGCAGAATGCCGGAGGGGATCAGCGACAGAATGGTCTTGTGTCCGTCGATCACCAGCGTATGACCGGCGTTGTGGCCTCCCTGGAAGCGCGCCACCGCGACGGCGCGCTCGGCCAGCAGATCGACGATCTTGCCCTTGCCCTCGTCGCCCCACTGCATGCCGATCACGATGACGAACCGACCCATCAGAGCACCTCAGGGGCGCACCAGAAAGAGAATCAGCAGCCCCGCCAATATGCTGCAGAAGCCGACCAGACGCAGCTCCCGCTCGCCCGTGGCCGATAGCTTGAGCAGCAGCCGCTTGAGGGCCGCCGGATGCACGAACGGCATCACCCCCTCCAGGATGAACACCAGGGCGAAAGCGACGAGCAGCTCATTCCAGTGCGGCTGCATGGCTCAGCGTGCGCCGCGCGCGGACCGCGCGCGCCCCAAGCGAAACCCTCGAACCTGGGTCATCATGGTCAGCTCGCCGGCGGTTACGGCGCAGTGGCGGCGGTTCCGCTGGCGCTGCGCAGGTATTTGAAGAATTCACCCTGCGGGGTGATCACCAGAATGTCGCCCTCGTGGCCGATGACCTTGCGGTAAGCCTGCAGGCTCTGAGTGAAATCAGCCAGCTCGGGATTACGGCCGTAGGCCTGTGCGTAGATCGTCGCAGCGCGCTCGTCGGCGACGGCGCGGATGTGCTGCACTTGGCCCGTGGCGTCGGCGAGGATGTCGGCGCGCTTGCGCTCGGCGGCCGTACGGATCTGAGACGCCTGCAACGTACCGGCGGCATTGAGCTGCTGCGCCTGGGCAGTGAGCTGCTGCTCCATGCGCTGATAGATGGCGTTGGCGGCCTCGTCTGTCAGATCGATTCGCTGAAGCTGCAGATCGACCAGGTCCACTCCGAAGGTACGCGCCGCGTCACGCAGCTGAGCGAATCCCGCATCATCGAGCCCGCCGCGCGCATTGCGGGTCACCGCCGCGAGCGGCTCGTGCGCCACGGCGTTCTTGAGCCGATCGCGCGCGAGATCCGCCAGGCGCTGCGCAGCCACGTCCAGGTCCCCGCCGGTGCTGCGGTAGAACAGCGGCACATCGCCCGTGCGCCAGCGCAGGAAGAACTCCACGGTGAGCGCCTGCTGATCGCTCGTCAGGAAACTCTCACCGGTGTAGGTGTGCGTGATGACGCGCCGGTCGAAGCGGTGCACCTGATCGACGGGTGCCTTCAAGTGCAGCCCCGGGCCGTACTCGGTTGCCCCGATGCGCCCGAAGCGCGTGAGCAGCACCGTCTCACCCTGCGGCACCGAGAACACCGAACGATAGCCCAGCACCACCAGCAGCACGGCGATCACGGCGCCGCTCAGGCGCGCACCCATCAGCGATCACCTCGATCGCGGCTGCGATCGTCGCCACCGAGCCGGTCGCTCGGAACCTGCGGCGCGCTCACCTCGGCGGTGGGGGGCACGATCGCCGCGTGCGGCGTGCCGCTGCGAATCGCCTCGGCGAGCTTATCCACCGGCAGGTTGATCACCGTGCCGCTACCGCTATCGACGAAGATCTTGCGCGAGCCAGTGAGAATGTCCTCGATGGTCTGAATGTAGAGCCGATCACGGGTGACCCGCGGTGAATGAGCGTAGGCCGTGGCGAGCTGCGTGAAGTTCTCGGCGTCTGCCTGGGCCTGCGCTACCGTCTGCGTGGCGTACACCTGTGCGTCGCTGATCTGCTGCTGGGCGGCCGCCTGCGCCTTCAGGTCCAGGTCGTCGGCGTAGGTCTGCGCGTCGCTGACGGCGCGCTGCCGGTCATCGGCCGCGCGGTCGGCCTCGTGCTGCGCAGCCACCACCGGATCGGGCAGCTCCACATCGGTGAGATTCACGCTGCTCACCTCGATACCCGCGCCGTAGCGATCGAGCGTCTGCTGGATGCGCTCGCGCGCCTCGGCGCCGAGCCGCTCGCGCGCATCTCCGGAGAGCAGCGACGGCAGCGCATCGCCTGCTGTCAGTTCCCGCACCACGGTCTCGCTCGTCTGACGCAGCACGCTGAGCGGATCGCGCAGCTGGAACAGAAATAACCGCGGATTGGCTTTCCGATACTGTACCGACCAGGAAAGATCCACGAGGCTCTGATCCGACGTGAGCGTCAACGACTTGGCATCGAGCGAGTCGACCTGTTCGACATTGAGCTTGGTGAGCGTCTGGATCGGCCAGGGCCAGTGCCAGCCGCTGCCCGGCAGCTCCGTAGAGACATAACGTCCGAAGGACTGCACGACACCGCGCCAGGAGGCGCCGATCTGGTAGTAGCCGCTCGCGAGCCATAGCGCAGCGGCGAGTCCCACGAGCGTCAGCGCGACGCGCCCGCGGCTGCTGCCGGGACGCCACAAGCGCTGCACACGCTCCTGCCAACGGCGCAGCATCTCGTCCAGAGATGCACTGTCGGGCGCGCTGCGCTGCGCCGGCCGCCTGTTATCGTCGCCGGGTTGATTCCATGCCATGGTGGAAAGACCGTAGTACCGATCTTCGGAAATACGCCTCGATACGCGGCGCTCAATAGCGCACGGCGGAACTGTCCGGCGCTGCAACCGATTCTAGGTACCCCTCCTGCGCGGCACAAGGCGCGGTCGCCGCTGCAGCCTGGGGAGCCGTCCCGGCATGGGCAGCCGAGGCGGCATGGGGAACCGAGGCGGCATGGGTCAACAGGTGCACGCCGGGCTGCGCGGCCCAGGCCGCGAGCTCGGCGGCGGGCAGCTCCACCTGCAGCTCGAGAGCGCCGTCCTCGCGGGAGCGCTCGGCGCGCACTACGTCTGCGGCGTACAGCCGAGCGCGCAATGCACCGGCGCTGGCGGGTAGCCGCAGCCAGCGCCGACGTACCTGCAGCTCCAGCCGCTCGGCGATCGCCGCACGCAACCACTCGAGCCCGGTCTCCTCGGCAGCCGACAGCCAAATGCGACTCGCCTGCAAATCCGCATCGCGCTCGAGGCGCGGTGCGAGCCCCAGCCGGTCGATCTTGTTGTAGATGCGCAGCTGCGGAATCGCGCCCGCGCCAATCTCACGCAGCACCGCATTGACCTCGCCGATGTGCTCATCGCGCTGTGGGTCGCTCGCATCGATCACGTGCAGCAGCAGCTGTGCCTCACGCGCTTCCTGCAGGGTCGCCTGGAACGCGGCGATCAATTCATGCGGCAACTCACGGATGAAGCCGACCGTGTCGGCGATCACCACCGGGGCGGGCAGTCGCAGGCGGCGCACGGTCGGATCCAGCGTCGCAAACAGCTGATTGGCGATATAGACGTCGCTGCCCGTGAGCGCGCGAAACAGCGTCGATTTGCCGGCGTTGGTGTAGCCTACCAGCGCGACGGACGGCACGGGGACGGCAGCGCGGGCGCTGCGGCCGGTATCGCGCTGCTGCTTCAGCCGCTCGAGCCGGCGTGTCACCGAGCGCATGCGCGCGGCGAGCAGTCGTCGATCGGTCTCCAGCTGCGTCTCGCCCGGCCCACCACGCAGGCCGATGCCACCCTTCTGCCGCTCCAGGTGGGTCCAGCCGCGCACCAGACGCGTGGACAGGTGCTTGAGCCGCGCCAGCTCCACCTCCAGCTTGCCCTCGAAGCTGCGGGCGCGCTGCGCAAAGATGTCCAGGATCAGGCCGCTACGGTCGAGCACGCGCACCCCGCTGAGCTTCTCGAGGTTGCGCTGCTGGCTGGGCGTGAGCGGGTGGTCGACCAGGATCAGTTGCGCATCGGCGGCGCGTGCAGCACTCGCAATCTCCTCAGCCTTACCGCTGCCGACGAAGTAGCGCGGATCGGGCCGATCGCGCCGTCCCGTGATCGTCGCGACCGGCTCGGCACCCGCAGAGCAGGCCAGGGCGTGGAACTCCTCCAGGTCCCCGGGCCGGACAGGGTCGCCGAGGCCCAGGCGGACGAGCACCGCGCGCTCACCGCCGCTCACTGGCTCGGCTATATTGCGATCGGTATCGATACGTCAGTCCGCGGTGGATTCCGCCGCCGCGCTTTCCTCGGCCGCGAGGCGCACTGCGCGCGCGGGCACTACCGTCGAGATGGCGTGCTTATAAACCATCTGGCTGACGGTGTTCTTCAGCAGCACGACGAACTGATCGAATGAGTCGATCTGACCCTGCAATTTGATGCCGTTGACGAGATAAATGGATACCGGCACATGTTCCTTGCGCAACGCATTCAAGAAGGGGTCCTGTAATGATTGGCCCTTGGCCATAATTTTCTCCTTATTTTTCAGGCGGTTTCATCGTCGGGCCGATGCAGGATCGGCCTCGGGCGAAACCTCGTTTTGGGGTAACTCCGGGGTCAGGAGCACATCAAGACACATTCTAACATCCCGCGCCATAGCGGTCATTCGCCGCCGGCCGCGAGAATGTCCGCCGCCAGGGCTTCCGCCAGTCCCACAGGTCCGGCAGCGGACGGGAGCGTCGGGATGCTTTCACGACGCAGCCACGTCATCTGCCGCTTCGCCAGCCGGGCGGTGGCGATGATGGCCTGCCGTTCGGCCTGCTCGCGGTCAGCCCCTGCTGTAAAAATCGGCCAGAGCTGCCGATAGCCGACCGCGCGGATCGACGCGTGAGCTGCGTTCAGATCGCCGCGAGCGTAGAGACGCCCCACCTCCTCGAGCAATCCCGCCTGCAGCATGCGCTCGAAGCGCGCCGCAAGTCGCGCTCGCAGCTGCGCGCGCCCGACGGCATCGGGCCGTGGCACCAGCGCGTAACGCAGCCAGCGGAACCGTCCGCTCGCGGCCTGCATGGCGCGCTGCTGCCACTGCGAGATCGGCACGCCCGTGAGGCGAAACACTTCCAGGGCACGTTGAATGCGCTGCGCGTCCTGGGGCGCGATGCGCCCCGCGGCGGTCGGGTCCACACGCGCGAGCTCGGCGTGCAGCGCCGGCCAACCCGAGGCCCGTGCCTGCGCGTCCAGCTCACGGCGCAGCGCGGAGGATGCCGGCGGCAACGCGGCGAGTCCGTGGTACAGGGCATGCAGGTACAGCATCGTACCGCCCACCACCAGCGGCACGCCGCCGCGCCCATGCACGGCACTCGCGGCAGCGAGGGCATCGCGTACGAACTCGCCCGCCGAATAGCTCTCCGCCGGGTCGCGAATATCGATCAGGTGATGCGCCACTCGCGCGCGCTGCCGCGCGTCGGGCTTGGCGGTGCCGATGTCCATGCCGCGATACACCTGCGCCGAATCGGCGCTGATGATCTCGGCGCGCACCTGCGGAGCCAGGCGCTCGGCCAGCTGCAAGGCCAGCTCGCTCTTGCCCATCCCCGTCGGACCCGTGATCAACACCACCAGCGGCAGCGCAGCCTGCCTCATGCGTGCGCCCCTGTCAGCGACCGCGCAGGAACAGCTGGTCGATCTCGCGTAGAGACAGGTTCCGCCAGGTCGGACGGCCGTGGTTGCACTGACTTGCGCGCTCGGTCTGCTCCATCTGCCGCAGCAGCGCATCCATCTGCGCGGCGCTGAGCAGGCGCTGACCGCGGATCGCGGCGCGGCAGGCGATGCTGCCGAGCATGCGATGCGCGGCGCCGTCGAGGTGATGCACGCCGAGCTCACCGGTCAGCTCGCGCGCCAACTGCCCGAGCAGCTGCGCGACATCCGCCTGTGCCAACAGCACCGGCACGCGCCGTACCGCCACCTGTGCCGGGGCGAGTCGCTGCACCTCGAAGCCGAGCCGCTCCAGATCGGTGCGTTCGGCAAGCAGCGCTTCGATCTCGTGCTCTGCGGCCTGTACCACCAGCGGCTCGAGCAGCAGCTGTGAGGCAGGCTGGCAGCCGTCGTAGGCGCGCTTGAGTTGCTCGTAGAGCACGCGCTCGTGTGCGGCATGCGCGTCCACGATGACCAGGCCCTCGCCATTCTGCGCGAGAATGTACAGCCCGTGCAGCTGACCGATCGCGATGCCGAGAGGATGCTCGGTCTGCGCGTGCGGCGCGTGCTGCGGCAGCGGTTGCTGCCCCAGCTGCTGCTGCAGCGGCTCCGCAACCGCCAGTGTACGCAGCTCGCGCATGCCGAGCTCACCCATGCCGAGCTCACGCGTGCCAGGCTCACGCGTGCCCATGGTCGCGCCGAGCGACAGCTGCACATCGCCCGCCGAGCCGGTTTGGCCGAGGGGCGTTGCGCCCGGTCGCGTTTCGCTCGAGCGAATTTCGGCGGGTTGCGTCTTCGCGAGGGCGCGCTCGATGTGGCGGAACACCGCATCGTGTACGGCGCGGCTGTCGCGAAATCGTAGCTCGAGCTTGCTCGGGTGGGCGTTGACGTCCACCTCGCGCGAATCGAGCGACAGATACAGCAGGTAGCTCGGATGACGGCCGTGATACAGCACGTCGCGGTAGCCGAGCCGCGCAGCGTTGGCGAGCAGGCGGTCGCGCACCGCGCGGCCATTGACGAACCAGAATTGCTGATCGGGCTGCCCACGCGCCGCCGTCGGCAAGCCCAGCCAGCCCGTCAGGCCGACGGCGCCGCCCGCAGGTCCCTCGAGCATGAGCGCTCGGCTGCGAAATTGATCCCCCAGGATGCGATCGAGCCGCCAGCCGATCGCCGCCGCATCCTGTGCCGCCGGCAGCTGCAGTAGGGTGCGTCCCTCGTTCCGCAGCTCGAAGCTGACTGAGGGGCTCGATAATGCCAGCCGCTCGACCTGTCGCAGGATGTGGCCAAACTCGGTGCCCTCGCTGCGCATGAACTTGCGCCGCGCGGGCACGTTGTAGAACAGGTCGCGTACCTCCACGCTGGTGCCCACCGGATGGGCCGCGGGACGCGGCCCCTCGCGCTCGCCACCATCCACCGATAGCTCGTGGGCATGCTCACTGCCCGCGCGGCGCGACACCAGGCGCAGACGCGCCACCGATCCGATCGAGGGCAGAGCTTCTCCCCGAAACCCGAAGCTCTCGATGCCGATGAGATCCTCGCTGGTGGCGATCTTGCTGGTCGCATGCGGCAGCACTGCGAGCATGAGCTCCGCGGGCTCGATGCCGCAGCCATCGTCGCGCACGCGAATCAGCCCGAGCCCGCCGCGTTCCACGTCGATCTCGATGCGTCCCGCGCCGGCGTCGAAGGCGTTCTCGACGAGCTCCTTGACCACGGAGGCAGGCCGCTCGATCACCTCGCCGGCGGCGATCTGATCGACGAGGTGGGCGGGCAGGACTCGTATCGGCATGACCGGATCGGGCGGGTACTCCGGCATCGGAGGCCCCGCGATCTTATCATCGGCGGCGCTAGGAGCTGGGGTCCTCCGATGAGCTCGGGTCGTCCGATGAGCGCGCCGCCGCGCGCGCGAACAGGCTCCCCTGCGGCGGATACTGGCGAAAATAACTGGCGATGCCGCGCAAGATCGCCGCGGCGAGACGCTGCTGCTGCTGTGGATCGCGCAGCCGCCGCTCATCGGCGGGGTTGGAGATGTAGGCGGTCTCCACCAGCATCGAAGGCACGAAGGGCGACTTGAGCACCACGAACGCGGCGCGCTGCACCTCTCGCTTGCGCACATCGCCGACCGCGTCCAGCGCGTCCAGCACATCCTGTGCGGCTTCCCCGCTCTGGGCAATGCTGGCGTTCTGCGACAGATCCAGCAGCACCGAGCGCAGGGACGGCGCCTGCGCGGAGAGCGAGATGCCTCCGCGTAAATCCGCTGCATTCTCCTCATCCGCCAGCTCGCGCGCCGCCGGACTGGAGGCTCCGCGCTCGGACAGGATATACACCGAGGCGCCCGAGATGGCCGGATCGCGCACCGAGTCGGCATGGATGGAAACGAACAGATCGGCATGCGCCGCCTGTGCGCGTTGGATGCGCCCGATGAGCGGGATGAAGTAATCCCCGTCACGCGTCAGCACCGCGCGCATGCCCGGCGTGCGATCGATGCGCGCGGCGAGCGCGCGTGCGATCGCCAGCGTCACGTCCTTCTCGTGGGTGCCGTCAGGACCGGTCGCGCCCGGATCCATACCGCCATGCCCCGCATCGACCGCGACGATCACGTCGCGCTCGCCCCGTGGCGCATGGATCGCCCCGACAGACCCTACCGTAGCGTCTCGCGTGGTGTCTCGCGTAGCGTCCGGCGCAATGCTCCGAGCGGCAACGCCGGCAGCGCTCAAGGTGGCTGCCCAGGGTCGCGCGCGCGAAAACTCGATGCTCAGCTGCGATGCGCGGCCGCGGCGCCATCGCAGTCGATACGCGACCGCGCCCCGCAGTGCGATTACCAGGCGCAGCTCGCGTTGCCGGCCCGCGCCCCGCTCGCCTGCCCGTAGCGCCGCGACGATGCCACCGCGGGGAATCGGGGGTAACGCCGCCGCTCGCCGCGTGCGCGGCAGATCGACGACCAGCCGCTGCGGGTGCTGCAGTCGGAAGGCTCGTGCGTCGACGAGTGACGTCAGCGCCAGCGTGAGCGTGCCGCTCGCCGGGTCGGCTTGCAGACTCATGTGACGCACGAGGCTCGGCTGACGCACGGCGCCCGGCGCCGCTGCGGCCATGCCTGCCCAGAGCAGGCCCGCGATCGCAATGGCCATGGCGGCACAGAGGCTGCCTGCAGCCCCATCATGTACGCGGCGCGCGCCGTGTGCTGAGTGCGCTGAGTGCGCTGAGTGCGCGCCAACCGTGTTCGCTACCTGATCCGATGGAATCAACCGCTGCCCCGCCGAAGGTCCTCCCAGAGCGGAACTGTATGCTGTCTTCCAAATTAATTCAATAATAATATGGGGATACGATACGAATTTCAGCCGATGTCTGACAGTGGTATTTCCCTGCATGCGGCGGCGAGCCACGCCTCACCGGCCGCAGACAACGCCTGCGGGCGGCACACGCGTCCCTCGGCGATCGCAAGATGCAGCCACAGATCCGGCTGCGGTAGCTCAGGCTCGCCGTGCTCGGGCCATTCGATCAGCAGCAGAGTTTCGGGCTGCAGATAATCGCGCAGTCCGAGCTGCTCGAGCTCGGCAGCGCCGCGCAGACGATAGAGATCCACGTGCACCGCGAGCCGGCTGCCAATGCCGTAGATCTCGATCAGCGCGTAGCTGGGACTACGCACGGGCTCGCGTACGCCGGCCGCCGCGAGCAGTGCGGCGGCGAGCGTAGTTTTTCCCGCACCGAGCTCCCCGCTCAGGAACAAAGACCTTGCGGCGTCGTTTGTCCACGGACAGTGTCGGCCGAACGACTCGCCGAGCTGCTGCGTCGCGCGGGCGTCTGCGAGCATCCACGCGCCGCTCGTCGCACTCATCGTCGCACTCATCGCTTGAGGTTGACCCAGTGACTGAGGCCCTCGGCCAGCTCCAGGGCCAGGATGCCGCGCTCCCGATCGCGGGCGAGCTCATCACCTGCGAGGGCATGCGCCATCACGCCCGCCCGGGCGGCCAGCCAGGAATCGCCGCATTGCGCGAGGATGCCTGCGATCGCACCCGTGAGCACGTCGCCCATGCCGGCGGCAGCCATCCCTGGATTGCCACGCTCGCAGATCGCCGGCACCGGGGCGCCGGGACGCTGCACTCCGATCAGCGTACCTGCGCCCTTCAGCACGACCACGGCGCCGGGATGCGCCGCGATGAGTGCGCGCAGCGCTGCAAGTCGATCCGCTTGCACGGCCGAGGTAGCGATGTCGAGCAGGCGCCCGGCCTCGCCGGGATGCGGGGTCAGCACCGCGCCCGCCGGTGCGCGCGCGCGCTGCTCGGCGAGTAGATTCAACGCGTCCGCATCGAGCACCATCGGCAGCCCCGCACTCAGTGCCCGCTGCAGCAGCGCGCGCGCCCAACTCGAGCGCCCTAATCCGGGTCCGACCGCGAGAACCTGGGCGTGTTGCAGGAGCGGCTCGATCTCGTCAGCCGAACCGACACCGTGGACGATCAGCTCCGGCCGTCCAGCGACGATCGCCGGCAGATTCTCCGGCCAGGTCGCCGCCGTCACCAGTCCCGCCCCGGCGCGCAGACAGGCTTCTCCTGCCAGACGCAGCGCACCCGGCATGCCCGGCCCCCCGCCAATGATGAGCACTCGCCCGAAGTCACCCTTGTTGGCGTCACGGTGCCGCGGTGGCAGCGCGCGCTGCACGTCGGCTTCACCGAGCCGCTCGAGCACCGGTAGGAATTCGGGCTGCTCGGGCACCGTCACGCCGAGGTCGTCGAACATCAGCCGCCCGACATGCTCCGGTCCGGCATCCAGAAACAGCCCCGCCTTCAGAGCCACGAAGCTGATGGTGCAATCCGCGCTCACCGCGGCACCCATGACCGCGCCGCTGTCGGCATTCAGGCCTGAGGGGACGTCGAGTGCCAGCACCGGCCGGCCGCTCGCATTGATCTCGCGGATGACGGCCGCGAGGGGCGCGCGCACCGCCGAGGCGAGACCGGTGCCCAACAGGGCATCGACGATCACGTCGGAGTCTGCGAGCCGCGTGGGCGCATAGGGGACGAGCTGCCCACCGCTCGCGATATATTCGTCGCACGCGGTCCGCGCCTCGCCCTCGAGCTCCCCGGGCGGCACTGCGGCGAGCACAGTGACGGTCAGGCCTGCGGCCTGCGCGAAGCGCGCCAGGACGTAGCCGTCACCGCCGTTGTTACCACTTCCGGTCACCACCGTGATCGACATGGCACGCGGCCAGCGGCTGCGCAGCACCCGGAGCGCCGCCTCGGCCGCCCGCCGCATCAACGTGTAGCCGCTCGTGCCCTGTGCGATGGCGTGCGCATCGACCGCGCGCACCTGCCCCACCGAGTAGAGCAGTTGCGCAGAGCTCATCGCGAGGATCCATCGCCGCAGACCATCGGCGGATTATACTGGCGTGCGAGCGCGCACCTGGGTGTGCCGCGAACCTCAGCGCCGCAATACCTGCCGCAATACCCGCAGCGATGCCAGCCCCGACACCTGACCCGGTACCCGCGCCGGCGCCCGCGCCGATGCCTGACGCGACAGCTGACCCGACGCCTGACCCGACGTCCGCAGCGCTACCGGGCATCCAAGCGCCGCGTCTGGATGCACGGGCGCTGCGCGCTGCGATCGAGCGCCTCGCGCGCGCCCTCGGTTTTGACGCCATCGGCGTCGCGGGCATCGACCTCGCCGAGGATGAGCAGCATCTGCTGCGGTGGCTCGAGCGCGGCTGGCACGGACAAATGCACTACATGAGCCGCCACGGCGTGCGGCGCAGCCGGCCCGGGGAACTGCGTCCGGGCACGCTGCGCGTGATCTCGGTGCGCATGAACTATCGCGCGGCCGGCGCACGCGCCCCGCTCGAGGTGCTCGCCGACGATCAGCTCGGTTACGTGTCGCGTTATGCGCTCGGCCGTGACTATCACAAGCTCATGCGCCGCGCTCTGGCGCGGCTCGGCGCGCAGATCGCCGCGCTCGCAGGTCCTCATGGCTACCGCGCATTCGTCGACAGCGCCCCGGTGCTCGAGAAGGCGCTCGCGCGTAATGCCGGATTGGGATGGATCGGCAAGCACACCAACCTGATCGCGCGCGATGCCGGATCCTGGTTCTTCCTGGGGGAGATCTACACCGATCTGCCGCTACCCATCGATACGCGTGCCGGCGAGCACTGCGGCAGTTGTTCGGCCTGCATGCCTGCCTGTCCGACCGGGGCGATCCTGGCGCCCTACCGGCTGGATGCACGTCGCTGCATCTCCTACCTGACCATCGAGCTGTCCGGTCCGATCCCCGAGGCGCTGCGACCGGCGGTCGGCAACCGCATTTATGGCTGTGACGACTGCCAGCTCGTCTGCCCATGGAACAAATTCGCGCGCGATGCGTCGCACCCGGACTTTCGCGTACGCCACGGTCTGGATGCGCCGCGCCTGACGGAGCTGATCGGCTGGAGCGCAGCCGACTTCGATGCGCGCATGCGTGGCTCGGCCATCTACCGCATCGGCCACTCGCGCTGGCTGCGCAATGTCGCAGTGGCCCTCGGCAATGCACGCGCCTCGCCGGCGGTGTTGGCAGCGCTCGAGGCTGCCGAGCGCGTACAGCGTGACCCGCTGGTCCGCGAGCACCTGCATTGGGCGCTCGCGCAACACCGGCTGCGTGCCACGCCGCGACAGGGCGCGGCACCGAGCTCAGTCGCCTGAGATTCAGTCACTCGAGAATTCACACAGGGAGATTGTCATGAGCACCAGAACGACACGCTTGCGATCGCTCCTGCCGGCAGCCGCGCTCGCCGGCCTCGCGCTGCTGGCCGCGCAGATGCCGTCACGGCCCGCGCAGGCCCAGGAGCCGGTGGTCGGTGCCGCCGACCCGGACGCGCTGTTCCACAGTCGCAATCCGCGCCTGGATGCCAACATGCAGGTGGCCTATCACATCGAAAAGGACCTGCTCGAGGCCAACCACTGGGAGCTGGCGGACCGTTATCTCACGGCCCGCTATCTGCAGCACAACCCCAACGTGATCTCGGGCCGCGCCCCGGTGGTGCACTTCTTCACGCAGGTGATGAAAGTGCAGCCCAAGCCGATCCCCGCCAAGCTCGGCATCCCGGTGGTTGCGGTGATTGCGCAGGGGGATATGGTGATCGTCGTGACGCCGCGCACCCTCAAGGATCCGCACGATCCGTCGAAGACCTACACCACCACCTGGTTCGACATGTGGCGCATCCGCGATGGCAAGGCCGACGAGCACTGGGACTGCGCCACGAAGATGTAGCCTCGAGCACACAGCCTCGAGCGCGCGGTCTCGAGCACGCAGCCTCAACCACGCACGGGTGGCATCACGCGCACATTATCGATCAGGCGCGCGCGGCCCAGCCAGGCGGCCGCCAGCACCGCCAGGCGCGCCGAGTCGGACCGCGGCGGGGCGAGGTCCGCAGCGTCACGCACCGCGAAATAATCGACACGCATTTCCGCCTGCGTGAGCGCCACCGTGCCGGCACGCTCCAGGGCCGCATAATCCGTGGCGCCGGACTCGAGCGCCGCCGCGGCCTCGCGCAGGGCACGATGAATTGCCGGTGCGCGCGCACGCTCCGCGGGGGACAGATACTGATTGCGCGAGCTCAAGGCCAGGCCATCGGGCGCCCGCACGACCGGCGCTCCGACGATCTGCATCGGCAACGCCAGATCCCCCGCCATACGGCGGATGATGAGCAGCTGCTGGTAGTCCTTCTCGCCGAACACCGCGACGTCGGGGCCGATGATGATCAGCAGCTTCGCGACCACGGTGGCCACCCCATCAAAATGACCCGGACGGAACTGTCCACATAGGGTCTCGGACAGTCCACGCACGTGTATCCGCGTTGGCTGATCGGCTTGCGGATAGATCTCGGCGACGGGGGGTGCGAACAGCAGGTCGCAGCCGGCCTCCGTGAGCAGCCGCTCGTCCTCGCGGGGCGTACGCGGATAACGCGTGAAGTCCTCGTTCGGACCGAACTGCAGCGGATTGATGAAAATGCTCGCCACTACACGCTGGGCGCGGGCATGCGCCGCCGCCAGCAGACTCTGATGCCCGGCATGCAGATTGCCCATCGTCGGCACCAGCGCCACGCGCTCGTGGGCCGCGCGCCACGCGTGGATGCGATCGCGCACCTGGGCGATTGAAGTCACCGTCTCCATGTTACGCGGTGAGCATGCGGCAGCGCAGGCGCCCGGGCAAGCGGGCAGCTGCCGAATCGAGCGTTGGGCGCCGCGGGGCTAGAGCGCAGCGTGGCGTGGCGGATTGAAGTACAGCCTGCCGCGGCGCATGCGGCGGATCGCGCCGAGCAGCTCCTCGTAATCGGCGTCGCTGCCGATGGGATCGATCGCGGCCGCATTGACGATCAGCAGCGGCGCGGCGTCGTATTCGTGAAAGAAGCGCGCGTATGCGTCGTTGAGCCGCTCGAGGTAGCTGCGATCGATGAACTGCTCGTAGCGGATGCCACGGCGCGCGATACGTCCCAGCAGCACGTCCACGGGCGCCTGCAGATACACCACCAGATCGGGCCGCGGCGCCTCGATCGCGAGCTTGGCGTACACCTGCTCATAGAGCCGCAGCTCCTGTTCATCCAGTGTGGCGCTCGCAAACAGGCGATCCTTGTCGATGATGTAATCCGCGATGCGCAGCGGCGCGAACATATCCTGCTGTTTGAGCCCGGCCATCTGCTGTGCACGCGCGAACAGAAAGTACAGCTGCGCCGGCAGCGCGCCGGCGCGCGGGTTGCGATAGAAGCGCTCCAGGAATGGATTATCGTCGGCCCGCTCGAGCACCAGCTCGGCGTGCAGGGTTGCCGCCAGCTTCAGGGCGAGCGAGGTCTTGCCGACGCCGATCGGACCTTCGATGACGATGAAGCGATGCGGGGTAGTATCAGGCGCCATGTTCGAGCGGCCGTCCGTCCAGACGCCAGATCCCGGTGCGATCGGCCTGCGCCACGAGCTCGCGGACGCGGGCGCCACCCGGGAGGATCAGGTCGGGCGCTATCTCGTGGAGAGGATACAGAACGAAGTTGCGGCTCACTACTCCGGGGTGCGGCAGTCGCAGCCCGGCAGTCTCGAGGCGCAGCGGACCGAACGCCAGCAGGTCCAGATCGATGCGCCGGGGTCCCCAGCGCACGGTCGAGGGCGTGCGGCCGAGCCGCCTCTCCAGATCGCGCAGCCGCCCGAAGAACTGCTCGACCGCAAGCTGCGTGAGCAGTCCCGCTGCGGCATTGACGAAGTCCGGCTGCTCGGCAAGACCCCAGGGCCGCGAGCCATACAGCGAGGACTGCAGCACCAGACGCGTGCGTTCGAGTCTACCGAGGGCAGCCAGTGCCTGCCGCACCTGCAGCTCGGGATCATCGAGATTGCTGCCGAGGCCGACATAGGCGGGCTGCCAGAGCATGCGCGCGGCGACACTCAGTGCCGCCGCCGGCGGCGACGACGCCGGCGTGTAGGGGCGAGCGGCGCGGGCACATCCTCCTCGGCCAGTTCCGCTCCCCTGGCGCCGGCGGCGAGCGCGTCGATGCGCTGCAGTCGTTCGGCGGACGAGAGCCCCTGCAGCTCGCTCCACCAGTCGGCGGTCGATGCGGCCGCAAGCCCGAGCTGCGCGCGCAGCACCAGCAGGTCGAAGGCGGCGCGAAACCGCGGCTGTTCGATCAGGCGCAGCGCGCGGCGGCCGCGCGGATGCTCCAGGCGCGGCTGCAGGGCGTACATTTCGCGCACGCCCAGACCGATACGCCGCGGAATACTCACGCGCGCGCTCGCCTCACGCAGCGCGCGCTCACAGGCATTGACGATCGCGCCGAGCTCGTGCCAGCGCTGTGGCGGCAGGGACTCGATCAACGCGGCAATCGGACCGTACAACAGCAGCGCGAACAGAAACGAGGCCGTCACCGGCCGGTCCGCCGCCACACGCTCATCGGTATTGCGTAGTCCCCGGCGCAAGAGCTGTTCCACCAGGCTCTCGGGATGTGCCGCCAGGTAGCGCTCCGCTGCCGGGAACAGCACGCCGAGCAGGTCGTGCGCGCGCAGCACCTCGAGGCTGCGCTCGCCGTGGCCGGTCAGGAACAGTTTCTGCGTCTCGTCGAACAGCCGCGCCGGCGGTACCTGCGCGAGCAGCCCCTTGAGCGCCGGAATGGGCGCGGCCGTCTCCGGATCGAGCTCAAAGCCGAGCTTCGCCTGGAAACGCGCCGCGCGCAGCATGCGTACCGGATCTTCGCGATAACGCGTCTCGGGATCGCCGATCAGGCGCAGGCGGCGCGCGGCGATGTCCTGCGCTCCCCCGACGAAGTCCCAGAGCGAGAAGTCGGCGATGTTGTAGTAGAGCGCATTGGCCGTGAAGTCGCGCCGCCAGACATCCTCCTCGATGCTGCCGTAGACGTTGTCACGCAGCAGGCGGCCCTGCGGATCGAGCACCCGCTCGTGATCGACGCCCTCGAGCCCGCCGGAGAGGCTGCGCGCTGCCGGCTCGAGCGCGGCAGCCGGCGGCGCCGTGGGCGCCAGCGTGTCGGGCGGCAGCGCGGCCTGCTGGCACTCAACCTCCTCCACATCAGCCCCGTCGAGCTCACCGCCGCCCTCTTCAGCCTCGACCTCCGCGTCCAGGTCGGTCGGTGGCTCCTCATTCGGGGAGGGTGCGCTGGCCGCGCGGAAAGTTGCGACCTCGATGACTTCGCGCCCGAAGATCACGTGCGCCAGACGAAAGCGTCGCCCAACCAGCCGGCAGTTGCGAAATAGCCTGCGCACCTCGTCGGGCAGTGCGTCGGTGGCGATGTCGAAATCCTTGGGGTGACGCCCCAGCATCACGTCGCGCACCCCGCCGCCGACCAGGAAGGCCTGGTACCCGGCGTCCTTGAGGCGGTAGAGCACGCGCAGTGCGTTATGCGAGATATCCGAGCGGGAGATGTTGTGATCGGCGCGGGCAATGATGCGCGGCGCCTGGCTCGGGGCGATGGCCGAAACGCGTTGATTCAAATCCGATCCCTGAAGTCCTGACTCCGCAGCCTGTGCCGCCCGAAGATTACCCGTGTGAACCCAACTGTCCGGACCGTCCCGGCTGTCCCGGCTGTCCCGGCTGTCCCGTTACCGTGCGCAAGCCGTACTGTACGCAAGCGCGAGGCGATCCACGCGCTCGAGCACGGATTCGCGCTTGAGCAGGGGTGATGCTTGCCTATAATACCGCGCTTTTCGGCGCCTCTCGCCCACGCGGCTCCCTTCGTCTAGAGGCCTAGGACATCGCCCTCTCAAGGCGGTAACACGGGTTCGAATCCCGTAGGGAGCGCCAT
>JASHPX010000083.1 GCA_030037905.1 Gammaproteobacteria bacterium | reverse complement strand
CTGGAGTCGGCGGCGCTTGGCGCTGCCACGGCCACGGCTGCGCCTCTGGAGGCCGAGGAGGCCGTGGAGGCCGAGACGCGTTTGTTCATCCATCCGGGCTTTCACTTCCACGTGGTGGATGCGCTGCTGACGAATTTCCATCTCCCCCAATCGACCCTGCTGATGCTCGTGGCGGCCTTCGCCGGGCGGCCGCTGGTTCTGCAGGCCTACGCTCACGCGGTGTACGAGCGCTACCGTTTCTACAGTTACGGGGATGCGATGCTCGTGTGGCCGAGCGCAGAGGCTCGCTCGCTCGGCTCAGGTGGCCGCGGTGGATGACGTTACCGCGCCGCCCGCGGATGGATCGGCGGCGCTCGGACCCGGGACGGCACAGTTCACGGTTCGCGCCCAGGACGGCAGGGCGCGGCTCGGCCGCCTCACGCTGCCGCATGGGATCGTCGACACGCCGGCGTTCATGCCGGTGGGCACCTACGGGACCGTGAAGGCGATGACGCCCGAGGAGCTCGAGACGCTCGGTGCCGACATCGTGCTCGCCAACACCTTTCACCTGATGCTGCGGCCGGGGTCCGAGATCGTCGCCCTGCACCGCGGCGGCCTGCACGGCTTCATGGGGTGGCGGCGGCCGATCCTGACCGATTCGGGCGGCTTCCAGGTCTTCAGTCTGGCGCAGCTGCGGCACATCGATGAGCAGGGGGTCAGCTTCCGCTCGCCCGTGGACGGAGCACCGGTGCGTCTGACGCCCGAGCTCGCCATGGACGTACAACGCGCGCTGGGCTCGGACGTGGCGATGGCCTTCGACGACTGCACGAGCTATCCGGCCAGCCGCGAGCAGGCGCGCGACTCGATGCAACGCTCGATGCGCTGGGCGCTGCGCTGCTATGACCACTACTACCGCGAGTCGCTCGCCGCAGGCGAGGCCCCGGGGCGCTCCCCGGCCGCGTCCCCCGGCCATCTCTTCGCCATCGTGCAGGGCGGAATGTATCCGGAGCTGCGCCTCGAGTCGCTCGAGACGCTCAGGCAGCGTGCGTTTGCCGGCTACGCCATCGGTGGGCTGGCGGTCGGCGAGCCCGAGGGGGAGCGGCTGCAGATCCTGGAGAACGTGACGCCCCGCCTGCCTGCCCACCAACCACGCTATCTGATGGGGGTGGGCTACCCGCGGGATATCGTGGCCGCCGTGGCCTGCGGCGTGGATCTGTTCGACTGCGTCATGCCGACGCGCCACGCCCGCAATGGCCATCTGTTCACCAGCGAGGGCGTCATCAACATCCGCAACGCGGTGCATCAGCGCGACACGGGGCCCATCGACCCGCAATGCGGCTGCGCGACCTGCGCTCGCTACTCGCGCGCCTATCTGCGGCACCTGGACCGCTGCAACGAGATCCTCGGTGTGCGCCTGGCGACGCTGCACAACCTGTACTTCTACCTGCAGCTCATGCGCCGTATCCGCACGGCGATCGCCGCCGGCAGCTTCGCGGCACTGGCCGCAAGCATTGCGGCGCTTCCCGGGCGCGCCGCGACGCCTGTGGCATAATGCCCGATCTTTGTAGGAAAGTTGGTAAGTTGCCGGGAATGGCCGCGCCGCGGCGCCGCCAGGCCTCGATAGGCCCCGGTCTTGATAGACAGTGAGTCGACATAAATCATGAGGCTGGCATGAGCTTATTGGTCAGCGATGCGCTCGCCCAGGGCACCGGTGGCAGTCCCTTGGGGGCCGGCTACGGACAATTCATCATCCTGATAGCGCTGGTGGCGGTGTTTTACTTCCTGCTGATCCGTCCGCAGCAAAAGCGCGCGAAGGACCAGCAGACGATGATCTCGCGCCTGTCCACGGGTGACGAGGTGGTTACCACCGGCGGTATTCTCGGGCGCATTACCGAGGTGGGCGACAGCTTCATCACCCTGGAGATCGCCGACGGAGTGCGCGTCAAGGTGCAGAAAGCGCAGGTCACGCAGCTCATGCCCAAGGGCACTCTCAAGAGCGCCTGAGGTTCATCACCATGCTGGAATTTGCACGCTGGAAGTACTGGATGGTCCTGGGAGTAGTGCTGCTCGGGGTGCTGCTGGCGCTTCCCAACGTGTACGGCTCGGACCTGGCCCTGCAGGTGGCCCTCAAGAACCAGGGAACCTTCGACCAGGCTGCACGCCAGACGGTCGAGCAGCTGCTCGCGAAGCAGCGCATTCCGATCAAGCGCGATTACGTGCAGGGCGGGCGGCTGGTGATCGCCTTCAACACGCAGGCCGCGCAACTGCGCGCGCGCGATGCCGTGGACAACAATCTCTCGGACACCTACAGCTCGGCGCTGTCGTATGCCACACGCGCCCCGAGCTGGATGCGCCACATGGGCCTCAAGGCCATGCCTCTGGGACTGGACCTGCGCGGCGGGCTGTACCTGCTCTACCAGGTGGATGTGAACAGCGCCGTCTCGCAGCTGCTGAACAGCTACGAGGCGAACTTTAGGCGCCAGCTCGCGGACGATCGCCTGCCGCTGACCGATATCGCGACGCTGAATGGCGGTCCCGGCGGTGCGCCCAACGGTCTCGCGGTCCACCTGCCGCGCGGCGCTGACGCCGCGAAAGTCGTCGCGTCGCTGACCAAGGTCGACAACACCCTGAATTTCAGCGCCTCCTCGGACGCGAGCGGTCCGGTGGTGGACATGGTGCTCACCCCGGCGCAGATCACCACCCGCGAGGACTATGCGATCGACCAGAATCTCACCACGCTCAGCAACCGCGTCAACGAGATGGGCGTGTCCGAGCCGATCGTGCAGCGCCAGGGGCTCGACCGCATCGTCGTGGAGTTGCCGGGGGTGCAGAACTCTGCGGAGGTGAAGGATCTGCTCGGCAAGGTCGCGACCCTGGAGTTCCACCTGGAAGACGAGCAGGGCAATGCCTTCCAGGCACAGCAGAGCGGGCAAGTGCCACTGGGCGACAAGCTCTACAAGATGACGGACGGCACCCCGATCCTGCTCAAGCGCGACATCGTCGTCACCGGCGATGAGCTCACGCAGGCGGTCTCGACCAGCGGCCAGACCGGCCCGGAGGTCAATATCCGGCTGGATGCCCGCGGTGCGGCCTCGATGCTGCGCACCACGCGCCAGAACGTCGGCCACCGTCTCGGGGTGGTCTACATCGAGAGAAGCCGCCAGCAGGTGCAGGAGAACGGCAAGACGGTCACCCGCGAGAACGTCAGCGAGCAGGTGATCAACGACGCCACGATCCAAGGCGTATTCGGACCGCAGTTCATGGTTACCGGACTGAGCCAGAGCGAAGCGAACAATCTGGCGCTGCTGCTGCGCTCCGGCTCACTCGCGGCCCCGGTCGAGGTCGTCTCCGAGAACACCGTTGGACCCTCGCTCGGACAGGACAACATCGACAAGGGCATCCGCGCGCTCGTGATCGGCATGGCCGCGGTGTTCGTGTTCATGGTCATCTACTACCACGCGTTCGGCCTGGTGGCCGACGCCGTGCTGCTCGCCAACGTGGTGCTGCTCGCGGCGCTGCTGTCGCTGCTGCAAGCCTCGCTGTCACTGCCCGGCATCGCCGGCATCATCCTCACGGTGGGCATTGCCGTGGACGCCAACGTGCTCATCTACGAGCGTATCCGCGAGGAGATACGCAATGGGGTGTCCCCGCAGGCGGCGATCCGCGCCGGCTTCGACAAGGCATTCTCGGCGATCGCCGACTCGAACGTCACCGCGCTGATCGCGGGTCTCGCGCTGTACGTCATCGGTACCGGTCCAGTGAAGAATTTCGCGATCGTGCTGGTGCTCGGCATCGGCACCTCCATGTTCACGTCACTCCAGGGCAGCCGCGCGCTCATCACGCTGATGTACGGCGGGCGGCGCAAGATCGGACAGCTGTCGATCGGCCAGCCGCGTCATCACACCGACGTGCGGCAGCCGGTGCATGCGGCGGCAGGCCTGAGCGCCGACCAGCCGGCCCTGACCCGGCGTGCCGCGAGCGGCGATCGCAGACGGGGGCCGCAACATTAGGACTTGAGGCTCGAGCAGCCCAGGCTCGCGCAGCCGAGGACAGATGGAATTCTTTCGACGCCCAACCAGCTTCCCCTTCATGCACACCCGTCGGGTGTGGTACGGCCTGTCGCTCCTGCTGGTGCTGATCTCGGTGGTCTCACTGGCGACGCGCGGACTGAATTTCGGCGTCGACTTCACCGGCGGCGTGACCGTGCAGGCGAGCTTTCCGGGTCCCGCCAATCGCGATGCGGTCGGCGCGGCGCTCGCGCGCGCCGGCTACAGCGAGGCACAGGTGACGATGTTCGGCAGCGCCAACGTCATCTCCATTCGCCTGCCGCCCACCAAGCTGACCACCGAGGAAGTGGGCAACCGCATCGATCAGGTGTTGCTGAGCGTCGACAAAGGTGTGCAGATCCAGCAGGTGCAGAACATCGGCCCGCAAGTCGGCGGTGAGCTCGAGAAAAGCGCCCTGCAGGCGATCATCGCCACGCTGCTGCTGATCTTCGGCTACATCGCAATACGCTTTCACACCTGGCGGCTGTCGCTGGGCGCGATTCTCGCGGTGCTGCACGATCCGATCCTGGTGCTCGGGGCTTTCTCGATCACGCGTACCACATTTGATCTCACGGTGGTGGCCGCAATGCTCGCGGTCATTGGCTACTCGCTGAACGACACGGTGGTGGTGTTCGATCGTATCCGCGAGCGCTTCCACGTCACGCGCCGGCTCGAGCCGATGGTGGTGCTCGATCAGTCGATCAACCAGACGCTGTCGCGCACCATCATGACCAAGGTGGTGACGCTACTGGTGGTGGTGGCGCTGTACGTATTGGGTGGCCCGGTGCTCAAGGGTTTCTCGCTGGCGCTGATCATCGGCATCGTCGCCGGCACCTATTCGTCGATCTACATCTCGAGCGCCGCGGCGCTGGATTGCGGGCTGCGCGCCGAGCACCTGATGCCCGCGGCTACCAAGCGGCCAGCCGACGATCTGCCCTGAAAGTACGGCCGCGCAGGCGCCCAAGACCCCGCATGGATGCGGCGGCACGTCAGGCGAATACATCAGACGTATTCGCCTGACGTGTCACCGCATTTGTACGGGTTCGGGCGGCTACGAGGCGGCTACTCCAGCCCGCTGGCGCGGAACTGCTCGCGCGCCATCACCGACCAGTCGAGGTTCGCCTCGCCACGCGCGATGGCGCGCTCCAGGTGCACCTGCCAGGGCGGGAGGCTCGGCAGCGAGATGCCCGCCTTGTGAGCGGCCTCCTGTGAGAGCGCGGCATCCTTCAGGCCGATGACCGCCGTGGCGCCGATGCGGCCCCAGTCACGCTTGGCGATGATGTCCGCATAGCCGCGGTATGCCGTGCAGTCGAACAGTCCTTCCACCATCACGCGGTAGAACACCTGCGGATCCACCCCGTACTTGCGCACCAGCGCCATACCCTCACCGATCGCCTCGATGGCGCAGCCGAGCACGTAGTTGTTGGCGATCTTGATGGCGGTCGACGACAGTGGGTTTTCGCCGGCCTCGAATACGCGCTCGCCGAGAATCGCGAACAGCGGGCGCAGCGCGTCCACGGCAGCGCGCGGACCGGCTGGCACCAGGCCGAGCTTGCCCGTCGCCGCCAGCTCCGGCCGGCCGAGCACGTGGCAGGTCACGAGCACCTGTCCGGCGGCGCGGTGTGCCTGCGCGATGTCGTCGATCACCTGCACGCCGTGCGTGCCGCTGACCATGTGGATTGCGCTGGTGGCGAGCGCCGCGGCGAGACCGTCCGGGCCGAGCGTCGCCACGCGCAGCGATTCATCGTTGGGCAGCATGCTGATGACCACATCGCAACCGGCGGCGAGCTCACGGATGCTCGGCTGCACCGTGGCGCCTGCCGCGGCCAGGCGTGCGGTCTGACGCGGATCCAGGTCGTAGACGGCAAGCGAGCCCTGCGCGGCGAGCAACCGCGAGGCCATCGCCGAGCCCATGCGTCCCAGGCCGAGAAATCCGACTCTCATGCAAGGCCCCCCGTTAGCCAGCCCCGTGCTAGGCCCCTTGGCCAGGCGCGGCGGAAGACTAGGATGTCGAGTGAGTGGGCGATACCGCGCCGGCGGCGCCGGATGCGGATAGGCCGCTCTGACGCAGACGACTGTGACGATACCCGTACAGGAAATACAGCGCGAAGCCGAGTGCGCTCCACAGCAGCAGGCGCCACCAGGTCGCGGTCGGCAGCGAGTAGGCCATCCATCCGCAGAAGCCCACGCCCATCAGCGATGTGAACCAGACGGCAGGGGCGCGGAAGGGGCGCGGCAGGTCGGGGCGTGTATATCGCAGGATCAGCACGCCCAGGCACACTACGATGAAGGCGACCAGCGTGCCGATGGAAACGAGCTCTCCGAGAATGTCGATCGGCATGAGCCCACCGATCGCTGCGGCGAATATTCCGGTGATCAACGTGGAGACGTGCGGGGTATGGAAGCGCTTGTGCACGGCGCCGAATACCTGCGGCAGCAGGCCATCGCGCGACATGGTGAGCCAGATGCGCGCCTGGGGAATGATCAGCGTGATGATCACCGAGGTCAGCCCGAGCAGCGCGCCCACTTCGACCCAGATGGTCAGCCAGTGCAGCTGCGGGTGAGCCTCGAGGGCCGCAGCGACCGGCGCGGCATCGTTGAGGCGCGGGTAGGGCACGAGCCCCGTCAGCACGGCGGACATCAGCACATAGAGTACGGTACAGATGCCGAGGCTGCCGAGGATGCCGATCGGCATGCCGCGGGCGGGGTTCTTGGCCTCCTGCGCCACGGTGGAGACGCCGTCGAACCCGATGTAGGCGAAGAAGATGATCGCGGCGGCCTCCGAGATGCCGCTCCAGCCGAATTGTCCATAGGCGCCGGTGTTTTTCGGAATGTACGGCACCCAGTAGGACAGATGGATGTAGAACGCGCCGAACGCGATGACCGCCACGACGATGCCGACCTTGATCACCACGATGATCGTGTTGACGATCGCGGACTCGCGGATGCCCTTGTAGCACAGCGCCATCGCCAGCACGACGATGAACACCGCCGGCAGGTTGATCCACGCGCCGGTCGCGTGCAGCTGCAGGCTATCGGAGGTCAGGGTATCGAACGGCGCGGAGGTCAGCTTGGTCGGCAGGAAGCTCACACCGAGGTCCTGCAGCAGCTTGACCGCGTAGCGGCTCCAGCCGACGGCGACCACCGAGGAGGCCATCAGGTATTCGAGGACGAGGTTCC
>JASHPX010000082.1 GCA_030037905.1 Gammaproteobacteria bacterium | reverse complement strand
TCTGAACGACCACATAGAACAGGGCCGAGACGATCGCCCCGATCAGGACGGCTTTCACGCCGGCGCCGTGAGACTCCACCGCCTCGATGTCGAGCTGGCGTTCCCCGCCGGCGCCTACTTTCAACACCTCTGCGCAGGCCACGCCCTCCGGGTATGGCAGGTCCGAATCCGTCACCAGTGCCCGGCGCAAGGGAATGGTGTACATCACGCCGAGAATGCCGCCGGAGGCGCAGATCAGGAACGAGATCCAGAATGGAAAACCAGTCCACCATCCCACGATGACCAGACCCGGAAGCACGAAGATGATGGCGCTCAGCGTGCCGGCCGCCGAGGCGACGGTCTGCACGATGTTGTTCTCCTGGATGGTGCCGCCGCGCAGGCCGCGCAGGATGGCCATGGAGATCACGGCGGCAGGGATCGAGGTGGAAAAGGTGATGCCCGCCTTCAGACCGAAGTAGACGTTCGCCGCCGTGAAGACCAGCGTGATGACGACGCCTATGATGAGGCCCCGCAGAGTGATCTCTGCGAGCGCTTCGGTCCCGGGTGCCGTCGGCGGTGCCGATCCGGCCTTCGCCGCGTGCGTGATGTCCACGGCCAAATAATAGCAGCGGGGCGCCGGGCCGCGCCCGCGATTGTGGGCGACTAGCGTCTGGCGGGCGACTCGGTAATGCCGGCGGGCGACCCGGTAACGCCGAGGTTGTAGGCTTCGAATGCCCACACATCCGCGGTTTGCCGGATGTCCTTGTCGGTCGGCATGTAGACGTGGCTCGTGGCGTCGGTGGTGTACAGCAAAATGGGATTGGCGCAGCCCTGCGCCCGTTGCATGCGGGCGGCGAATTTGAATTCGTGCATCGGCACCACTCGATCGTCATCCCATGAGGTCGTGATCAGGGTCGGCGGATAGCAGGTGCCATCGTGGACATTCTGCAGCGGCGAATAGGCCAGCAACCATCGCAAAGCCTGCGGATTGCCGGAGGTGCCGTACTCCGGTGCCCAGAGCGCACCACCGGAAAAGTCCTGGTAGCGCAGCATGTCGAGCACTCCGTGCCCGATATAGGCCGCCCCGAAGAGGTGCGGGTGCTGGGTGATCGAGGCCCCCGTGAGCAGTCCCCCGTTGGAATAGCCCTGGATGCCCAGGTGCGCGGAGGACGTGTAGTGATGGGAGATGAGATATTTCGCGGCCCAGGCAAAGTCATCGAATACATTCTGCTTGTGGGCGAGCATGCCGGCGCGATGCCAGCTCTCACCATAGAGCCCGCCGCCGCGCAGGTTGGCTACCGCATAGACGCCACCCAGCTCGAGCCATACCGGCAGCACCGGGCTGAAGCTCGGGGTGATGGTGATATCGAAGCCTCCATAGCCATAAAGGATCGTCGGGTGGCTGCCATCGAGCTTCAGACCTTTCCTGGCCACGATGAACATTGGCACCTGCGTGCCGTCCTTCGACGGATAGAAAATCTGTCGCGCTTCGTAACCGGAGGCATCGAAGGTCAGCCTGGGCTGGAACACCGTCTGGGTGCTCGCCGTATCGACGGCATAGCGGTAGACGCTCAGCGGCGACAGAAACGAGGTGAACGAGTAGTAGATGCTGTTCGAATCCGCGCGGGCGGACAGCGCCCCGACCGAGCCGAGCCCCGGCAGGTGCAGCTCGCCGAGGACGCGGCCCGCGGTTGAATAGAGAGTCAGGCGGCTGATCGCAACGTTCTCCCACTGCACGATCAGCCGTCCGCCGGCCAGCGCCGAGCTCGCAATCACCCCGGTGCCCTGGGGCACCACGCTGCGCCAACCCGTGGGCGCGGGATCGGACAGCGCTGCGGCGACGATACGTTGCCGGGGAGCCTGCAGCGTCGTCTGCAGATAGAGGGTACCGTGAGCCTCGCCCACGACGTTGTACTGCGCATCGTTGCGCGTGAACAGCGGCCTGACCCTGCTGGAGATGCGCGGCTGGTGCGGGTCCTCGAGATCGCTGTAGAACAGCTCGTTGCGGGGGGCCGTGCCATTCTCGAGGGTGATGAACAGGTAGCGCCCGTCCTCGCTGACCTGTCCGTCGATGTTCCAGCGCGGCAGATCCTGCCGGCGATACACGAGGACGTCCGCGCTCTGTGGCTTGCCGAGCGCGTGGTAGTAGAGCATCTGATCGACGACCTGCTGATTGATCCGATTGTCCTGCGCAGGCGCCGGATAGCGGGAATAAAAGAATCCGCCGTCGTCGTTGGTCCAGGCGGTATTGGAAAATTTCACCCATTGCACCGTATCGCTCGAGATCCTGCCGGTATCGACGTCCAGCACGTGCAGCGTTTCCCAGTCCGAGCCGCCGGCGGAAAGTCCGTAAGCGAGATAGCGCCCATCGGGAGAGGGCTGGAAGTCGACCAGCGCGATCGAGCCATCGGGCGAGAGCTCGTTCGGATCGATCAGCACGCGCGGCGCCGCAGTGGGCGAGTCCTGTACGTAGAGAACCGACTGGTTCTGCAGGCCGGAGTTGCGCTGGAAGAAAATCCGGCTGCCTGCGACCTGCACCGGCGTGTCTTCCTTGGGATAATTCCACAGCTGCGTCAGCCGCTGGCGTATCCAGGTCCGTACCGGGATCCTGGACAGGTAGGCGTCCGTCACCGCGTTCTGCGCCTGGACCCAACGATGCAGTGCCGGATTCTGCAGGTCTTCCATCCATTGGTAGGGCGCCGGCACGCGGGTGCCGAAGTAAACGTCCACCGTGGAGTCGCGGACTGCCGGCGGATAGTGAAGGACGCTGGCCGGCGACAACCCCAGGGTCGCGACGGCCAGCGTGGCAAGTCGGTTCATGGCGCTCCTCATTCTCGGTCACCTCCCCTGCAGCCCCTGCGCGCCGAGACGATAGCAGGATTGAGGCGGTGGGTCAGCGCCCGCGCATGATGTGTCCGCGGCCGTCGCGCATCTCGTTGCCGTGGAAGTTGTGCAGCTCCTCCGGACGACGAAAGGCGTGCTCGCCACGGTGCGGCAGCGGACCGCGCTGGAAACGACGCCGGGTGATGGGACTGCGCGCGCTGTAGGAATTGTGTGCGGACTAGCCAC
>JASHPX010000081.1 GCA_030037905.1 Gammaproteobacteria bacterium | reverse complement strand
CTCACCGTCACCTGACAGACGTCGCGGGCCGCGATCTGACCAAGGCGGCAATCGCCGATGTGGTTCTACGCGGAGATATCCCGGCTTGGCGGGGCTTGGCGCGCGCCCTGCGCAGCCAGCGGAATGCCGAGCTGGCCGATCGCGTGCGCGCAGTCGTCGCCGCCCTGGACCCACACGACTCCAAGGTCCGCGCGTTCGCGTCACTGCTTCCGTACCTCGTGCGCCCTCCGGAAACGCGTGTCGGCGTCGATGGCTAAACCGGCAAGACGTCAACTCCCGGATTGGGAGCGATTGCTCGCGCAGGCCGCGCTGCTGCTCGATGCCGGCCTGCGCAACCTCGAGCGCTCCGCCGCCCTCGAGACCACGACCCTGCAGTTGGCGGATGGGCGTACTCTCAGGCTCCCGACCGTACAGGAGATGCTGCGTATCAAGGCGTTTTTGCTCGTCGAGCGCAACGCCGTGCGCGATTATCTGGATGTTGCCGCGCTATCGCAGCGGCTGGGCCTACCCGGGAGTGTGCGCGCCCTCGAGAGGATGAATGAGCTGTATGCCGAATTTGCTGGCGAGGGTGGCGACATGCTCAGCAGCATCGTCGTGAAGCTGTCCCATCCTGACCCCTTTGACCTGACCGAGGTCGACCTGACCGGGTACAAGGGGATCGCGCCGCCATGGAATGACTGGCGCGCAGTTCTGGCCCAATGTCGCGCCCTAGCCGTCGCCCTGTTGGAGCAAGGTGGTTAGCCATGGCGATATGGTAGGTCCAGGACGCGAAAGCGCCCCGACCCGATCTCAGGCGGCAACCCCCGCACGCTGGCGGAGCTCATCGATCGACTGGAGAATGATCCTCGGAATATCGCCATTGAGCTGCTCCACACCATGGCGTTTGATCCCTCCTCCCAGCAAGCCCGCGTACGTCAGGGCGCCCTCCCCGCTGACGCTGACCGTGAAAACGTGTCCGGGTCCAAAATCCCAGGACAACGCCAGCTCGCCATCGGGATCGGGAATAGCTTCCGGTGCCGGCAGGTGAAACGGCAGAAGATCGACGAACCGCTGTGCCTGAGCCTTCGCCTCTCTATCGATAGGGCTGGCGCCGTGTCCATCCCAGTTAGCTGTTCTGCATTCGCTCGCAATTTCTTCAATCGAAGCGTTTATCTTCGTTCTCCAGTCTGTTGCAGTGCTGCGTGCATGCGCGGTGAAGTCCAACAGCAGCGCAGAGACAGTTTGGCCGAGCTGACTCGCGGCGTTTGAATGAGCATAAATGGGTGGCGGCTCCAAAAATGATGGAACGTAGGCGACTGCCGTCATCGGTAGATCTCCATAGCCTCCTCCTTGAGCGCCCCGAAAAAGAAGCGGTTCTTGAGAAGACGCAGTTGCGCGAGATAGTTCCAGACCTCGGCGCCGTCTGGCGCGAAAGCAGTCTCGCGGAAGACGTCGATATCGAGGATAACAGGAACTGGTGGCGCCGTCGGGAACTGATTCAAGGCTTGAGTCAATATGGCTGTTGCGCCGGATGGTTCGTCATAGGCGACAAATCTTTGCAAGAAGCTCGAGACGGTTTGAGGAAACTCAGGGGGCATGTCCGGCAGACCGACCAAGAATCTATCGAAGCGCTGACCGGGGCCGAGTGGCAACCGAAGGTTGTTAATGAACCGCGTCGCTGTTCTGTGAATACGCGCGGGTTGGGCACAGGCTCTTACTCTCGCCAGATCCTTTCAGCCTCAGCGACTAAAGCTTCCCACGATTCGTAGGGTTCTAACCGGCTGAGCGAGAAACCTTCCGTCGTGAATTGAGCGACGTATTTCTCGTCGACCGAGTGAAGACGTACCCCAATGATTGAAGTTGAGTTGAGCAGTGGTTGAGCCTGCGGGGTTGCTTGGGGGTTGATCACGAAGCCGAAGCTCCCGCGAAGTATCGGCGCGACCTTTCGATATCCGAAGTCGCGGTCCTGAAGTGCCTGCTCAATACGTTCAACTGTCGTGGTTTCCGGCAAGAGCGCCCGGAAATCCACAAGCGCCTCGACAATCGGTGCGTGGACAAGTGTCCGCGGTTGCGCCATGAGTGCCTGACCAATTTACGGTGGTTTCGCGTACGCCCGCCCCGCCGGGCTCGCATTCTTGCGCCGGAAAGTGCTCAGCGCTTGATCTTCCCCCCGCTCGACACCGGCCCGCCTCCGCCGATACCGGGTCCTCCGATGCTGGCCCCGACATCCGGCACCACGATGCGTGAGGCGGATTCGCGCCGCAGCTCCCGGGCCTCTTCGATCGCCTGCTCGAGCGCCTCCTTCACCGCGGCGGGAAATTTGCGGATGGCGTCCGACAGCGAGCTCGCATCGATCTCGAAGCCGAGCGGCAGCACACCGGTGGGCGTGAGCAGCTGCGTCTGACCCGAGTACAGCACCGGCCTGGAGATGTCCGCGTTACCCTCGGCCGTCACCGGCGTGAGGCGCCGGATCGTGCCGGCCCTGCGATCGGTGAAGATCTCTTCGCGGTACAGCCCGTCGCTATCGAGCTGGATATCGGGCAGTCCAAAGTCCTCGGCCATGAGTATCTACCTCGTACCTGTCGTACCTGTCGTACCTGTACCTGTCGTACCCGTCGCGGGCTGTCGGTCATGCCGCAGGCGCCGCGGACACTGCCTCGGTGAGCCGCTCGATGATGGGCCGGTCGGCGGGCAGCAACGCCTCCTCGCCCAGTGCAGCCGGGATCACCCAGCGCAGCGCCTGGCCCTCCAGGGCGCGCGGCTGACCCTGAAAGCCCTCCACGATGAACACATGCAGCTCGACCGTCCGGTCAGGGTAATCATGCCGCAGCCGCAGTAGCTCGTGGCACGGGCCCATCTGCACGCCGAGCTCCTCGGCGAGCTCTCGCTCGAGCGCCTGCTCGGGTCCCTCGTGGGCCAGGAGCTTGCCGCCGGGAAATTCCCAGTAGCCGGCCATGTGTTTGCCTGCCGGCCGCTGCGCGATGAGCACGCGGCCGCCCGCGTCGCGCAGCACCGCGCAAGCCACGCGCACCGGCGACCCATCGAGACTCGACCC
>JASHPX010000080.1 GCA_030037905.1 Gammaproteobacteria bacterium | reverse complement strand
GAAAAGGTAGCTCGCCAGCGCGTACCAGCCGTCGCTCGGATCGAGCGACGTCAGGCGGTTGTCGCGGCCGTATTCGGCCTCGAGGGTGAAAGTTCCCGCCATGCCGTTCGCGAGACGCTTCTCGAGCAGCCCATCGACGCTCGCATCGGTCTTGCCGTTCTGGGACTGACCGGCCAGGCCCAGCGCCAGGATGTCCTTCTCCCCATAGTAGGTGCCATTCAGGTAGTAGCCAGGCTCGGGATCCCAGAAATCCAGCATCACGCGCGCCGCCCCGAGCAACTGGTTCTTGTCGGGTACTGCGCTGTTGAGCGACTCGCCATCGAACCCTCCGACCTGCACCTTCAAAATCCCGAACTGCCCCCAGTAGGCCGCGCCGTTGTCGCGACCGTCGAACACGTCGGGGTAGTAATCCGCGACGCCGTCGGCATACGGGGTCCAATCGTTCGCGAAGTACGGACCATAGAGGTTGGCCCGATCGCTCGGCGGCAGAAATCGCCCGACCCAGAAATTGACCTGATTGTTTACCTCGAAACGAGCCAGGGCGTCGAGCACTCCGACCTTGTTGTCACCGGGGGCGCTACCGGTTCCAGTGTATTCGGTGTCGAAGGTCATCTTGATCTGATCAGTGATGCTGCCGTTGACATACAGCCGAATGCTGTCGAGCGCGAAGCCGTTCACGGTGCTGTCACCGGAGGGAACCGTCCCGGGGCTGTAGATGCACGCGGTGTTGCAGGAGTAGAAGCCTGCCTGCACACCACCGCCGACGCTAACCGCCGGGGTGCCATCGGCAAGCGCCACCCCGCTGGTACCGGTCAACAATGCTGCCAGAGCCGCGGTAGTCACCGCCCAGTAAGATGTCGATGAGCCCGTGCGTCGTCGCCACGCTGCGTCGCTCTTCGACGTGCACGCCGCCACGAGCTGTGCCTCCGAAAGTGTGGGGGTCATGTGTATTCCTTTTTTTAACCAACTATTCCTTCGGTACCCGGGCGTGCCGCGCGGGCACTCCCTGTGCTGCGGACTGCGCGCCATCTTGGTGCCTCGCCGGCCACTGATGCGCTAGAACAGTGCGATGGTGTCCGTCCCGCCGTCGCTCCGTGCCGCGTACCGCCATCGATGCTCGCCGCACGTCCACGGGGAGCTACGCTAAGGAACGAACCGCGGCTGTTGAATGCGTCGTTTGACGTAGGCATCGACGGTGCACGGTTGCCTGCCGCTGCGCGAAAATGCAGCAACGCACATGGCATGCGCGTTGCTGACTGATCCTCGACTACGGAACTCAATTCAGCGATACCACATGATGAATGCGCCACAGCGCATCGTGCGCGAACGCCGCCAATACAATCAGTGGGTCGCCACTCAGACGCTCGAGGATTACGCGCTGCGCTATACCGCCGCGAGCGCGCGCAAATCCGCGTTCCGAGTGAGCAATACAGCCCTCGGCCCGATCGCGTTCCTCGCCTGCGAGGCGATCGGCGGCACGATCACTCTCTCGTACGGCTTCGCCAACGCAGCTTGGGCGATCGCTGCGTTCGTGGCACTGATGCTGCTGATCGGACTGCCAATCGCCTACTACGCCGCCAAATACGGTGTGGACATCGATTTGCTGACGCGCGGCGCGGGCTTCGGCTACCTCGGCTCGACGCTCACCTCGCTGATCTATGCCTCGTTCACCTTCCTGCTGTTCTCGATCGAGGCCACCATCCTGTCGCTGGCGCTGCAGATGCTGTTCGGCATCCCATTGGCAGTCGCGCACATCATCAGCGCGTTGATCGTCATTCCCATCGCCGTCTATGGAATCAGTCGCATCAGTCGTATGCAACTGGTCACGCAGCCACTGTGGCTCGCGCTGCAATTCGTGCCAATCGTCTACGTCGCCTGCCGGGATCCGCCGAGTCTGCACGCATGGTTCCACTATGCGGGCAGCATGGGTGTCGGACAGCACGGAGTGCGCCTGCCGTTGGTGGGCATGGCCGCATCGATGTTGCTGTCGCTCCTGCCACAGATCGGCGAACAAGTGGACTATCTGCGCTTCCTGCCGGCCAAATCCAGTGAGCGTTCGGGGCGCTGGTGGGCAGCATTGCTCTCGACCGGACCCGGGTGGGTGGTGCCCGGGGGCTTCAAGCTCCTCGCCGGCTCGTTCCTGGCGATCCTCGCTTTGCGCCACGGCGTGGATGCGCTCGCGGCCCGCCAGCCTACGCAGATGTACCTGGTGGCATTCCGCGAGATGGTGCACTCACCGGTGATCGCGCTGGTACTGACCGGCGCCTTCGTCGTCACTTGTCAGCTGAAAATCAATGTCACCAACGCCTATGCCGGCTCGATTGCCTGGTCCAATTTCTTCTCCCGCCTGACGCACAGCCACCCCGGACGGGTGGTGTGGCTAGTGTTCAACGTGGTGCTGGCGCTGCTACTCATGGAGATCGGAATCTTCCATGCCATCGATGGAATCCTGCGAATCTACGCCAACTTCGCCGCCGGATGGATCGGCGCCATCACGGCCGATCTGGTGATCAACAAGCCCTTGGGTTTGAGCCCACGTTACATCGAGTTTCGACGTGCCTACCTTTGCGACGTCAATCCAGTGGGCGTGGGGGCGCTGCTTCTGGCCGTGGGGGTCTCCAGTCTTGCGTACCTGGGCGTATTCGGCTTCATGCCACAGATTCTCTCGCCGTTCGTCGCGCTGCTGGTCGCCTTCGTGGTTGCTCCGCTGATCGCCTGGCTCACGGGCGGACGCTTCTACCTCGCTCGTCCCGCTGACAGCGCACCACCGCATGGCAGTGAGCTGCGCTGCTCGATCTGTGAGAATCTATTCGAGGGCAGCGACATGGCGATGTGCCCGGCGTACGCTGGCCCGATCTGCTCGCTGTGCTGCACGCTGGAGTCGCGCTGCCGCGATACCTGTAAGCCGCACGGCCGTCTGGGTGCGCAGCTCACCGCGCTGCTGGCGCGAGCCTTGCCGGCACGCGCCGCGGCAGCGCTCAACACGCGTGCCGGTCATTTCGTGGCGATCCTGCTGGTATGCAATCTGGCCACCGGGCTGCTGCTGTCGTTCATCTACCGTCAGTACACGTACCTGGCCCCCGAGGCGTTGGCGACCGTCGGCACCACGCTGTGGTTGGTGTTCCTGAGCTTGTTGTTGCTCTCCGGCATCGGCGCCTGGTTGATCGTCCTGGCGCACGAGAGCCGGCGCGCCGCCGAGGCCGAATCGGCCCGCCAGACCGCCATGCTGATGGACGAGATCGAGGCACACCGGCGTACCGACAGTGCCCTGCAGCGCGCGAAGGAGGCGGCCGAGGCCGCCAATCTGGCCAAGACGCGTTACGTCGTTGGCATCAGCCACGAGATCCGTACACCGCTCAATTCCGTGCTCGGCTACGCGCAGCTGCTCGAGCGCGGCGAACTGAGCTCGCCCGGCAGCGCCGTACGTATCATCCGGCGCAGCGCCGAGCACTTGTCCAATCTGATCGACGGCCTGCTGGATGTCTCGCGCATCGAGAACGGCATTCTGCGGTTGGATCGCGACTTGGTACAGCTACCGACATTCCTCGAGCAATTGGTGGACATGTTCCGGCCGCATGCCGCCGCCAAGGGACTCGAATTTCACTATCGGCCCGCCTCCCACTTGCCCGACCATGTTCACACGGATCGCAAGCGCCTGCGACAGATCCTGATCAATCTGCTGTCGAACGCCTTGAAGTACACCGAACGGGGGGCGGTCAGTCTGAGTGTGCGCTATCGCAGCGAGATCGCCCAATTCGAGGTCTCGGATAGCGGCCCTGGCATTGCAATGGCAGACCTCGAGCGCATCTTCGAGCCCTTCGAGCGCGGCAGCGACGTCGCCGCACGCGCCATTCCAGGTACGGGGCTGGGCCTGACGATCACCAAGCTGCTCACACAGATCATGGGCGGTGAGGTAAAGGTCACCGCCACCTCCCCATCCGGCACCACGTTCCTGGTGCGCGTGCCCCTGTCGGACGCCACCCGTGAAGCCGAGCGCCACAGTAGCCGCGCTGGCCCGCTCACGGTCGACGCACAGCGGATCTGCAATTACGCAGGTCCACGCCGTCGTATTCTGCTGGCCGACGACGACCCTCAGCATCTCGAGCTCCTCGGCGAGCTGCTCCGGCCGATCGGCTTCACAGTATTCAGCGCCCGCGATGGCAAGACCTGTCTCCAGCTGGCTGAGCAGTGCCGCCCCGATCTGGCGATGATCGACCTGGCCATGCCTGATCTGTCCGGCTGGGAAGTTGCGCAACAGCTACGGGCCCGCGCGGAGCTTGGCTCCATGCGGCTCATGATCATCTCGGCCAATGCGCACGAATACTCTGCACGCGCAGAGGCCACGCACGATGCCTTCGTGATGAAGCCGATCGAACTGTCCGGCCTGCTCGAACACATGCGGACGCTACTGGGATTGAATTGGATCTATCAGCCGCCCCCGGCCGCAACCACTGTCTCGAACCCTGCAGCGGCACTGCAGACCACTACTTCCCAGCGTGAGCCTAAAACGGGCGCCGTGAGCGCTCCTGCGCGAGTCAGCTTTGCACTCAATGGCTCGCGCCACCACCTGGAGGATCTGTATCGACTTGGCCGCATCGGGCACGTTCGGGGCATCGAAGCGAAGCTGCGCGAGCTGGAGTTCGAGGACCCTGCGAACGAAGCCATCACCGCCCCGCTTCGCAACCTCGTGGCCAATTTCGACCTGAAACGCTACATGACTGTTCTGGAGAGGATGCGCGCCAATGCCTGAACCGGCGTGTGCCATGCCTGCCAGACCGCCCCCGAAGGGAACCGGGGTACCGCGTGAGTTCACCGGGGGCCGCGAGGTCCACACCATGCGCCGTGATACCGTTCTGGTAGTAGACGACGCGCCCGAGACGCTGAGCCTATTGACCGATGCGCTCGATGGCGCGGGGTACACGGTGCTCATCGCAATCGATGGTGCCAGCGCGCTGGAACTCCTGGATCAGGTGACGCCTGATCTGATCCTGATGGATGCCGTGATGCCAGGGATGAGCGGCTTCGAGACCTGTCGGCGGCTGAAGCGGGATCAGAAGCTTGCCCATTTGCCGGTGATCTTCATGACCGGATTGTCCGAAACGGAACACGTCGTCGAGGGCTTGGCCAGCGGCGGGATCGACTATGTAACCAAGCCCATCGTGATCGATGAGCTGTTGGCACGTATGCGTGTGCACCTCGGCAACGCACGGCTCGCTAACGAGACCCGCGCGGCGCTGGATGCGAGCGGTCGCTTCCTGTTCGCAACCGATCGCACGGGGCGCCTGCTCTGGTGTACGCCCAAGGCACGTGCACTACTCGAACCCGTAGTCAGCGAATCGAGCCCGCCGAGCCGCCTGCCCCCCTCGATCATCGAGCAGCTCCTGCATCTGCGGCTCACCAACAGCCGCACTCCGGCGCGCTGCTTGATCGAGTTGGATGGTCGGCGGCTTGAGTGCTCGCTGCTCAGTCCCCTCGGTCCCGAAGAATTGCTGTTCAGGCTCACAGACAGTGACAGCACCGAGGACGAGCAGACAGTCCTGCAGGACGCCTTTCCCCTCACCACCCGCGAAGCAGAAGTACTGTTGTGGATCAGCCGCGGCAAATCAAACCGCGACATCGGCGAGATTCTCGCCATCAGTCCGCGTACCGTGAACAAGCATCTTGAGCAGATTTACGTCAAGCTGGGCGTCGAGAACCGAGCTGCCGCGGCCGCTCTGGCCGTGCGGCGATTGGCGCGGTAGCTGTGCAAAGCTGTGCCACTATCCACCCGGCCGCCGCCTTCAAGCCGGATTCAGCATTCCCTGATGCAGGATGAAATCGATCACGACGTCGAGGCCTTCTCCGCTCTTCAAATTCGTGAACACGAATGGTCGGTCCCCGCGCACGCGTCGTGCGTCGCGCTCCATCACTTCGAGGGAGGCGCCGACGTACGGTGCCAAATCGATCTTATTGATGATCAGCAGGTCAGACTTAGTGATACCCGGGCCGCCCTTGCGTGGAATCTTGTCCCCGGCCGCTACATCGATGACATAGAGCGTCAGGTCGGACAGCTCTGGGCTGAAAGTTGCAGCGAGATTGTCTCCCCCGCTCTCTACGATCACCAGGTCCAGCGGCGGCAGCTCACGTGTCAGCGCGTCGATCGCCGCGAGATTCATCGACGCGTCCTCCCGAATGGCGGTATGCGGACAGCCGCCGGTCTCTACCCCGCGGATGCGCTCGACCGGCAGCGCCCCGCTTCGGACCAGGAACTCAGCGTCCTCGCGCGTGTATATATCGTTGGTGACCACCGCGATTTGCAGGCGGTCACGCAGCCGCTTACACAGTGAATCAACCAGTGCGGTCTTGCCCGAGCCGACTGGACCGCCCACTCCCAGCCGTAGCGGTGTCAACGATTCTCCAGGTGATCCAATACGCCGTCCGCCGCTTCGCATACAACGCTCGCTGAAAGACTCGCCATGAATCCCAACCTACCAGCGCTTCAGGGGTTAAGCAAGATATGACGTCACGGCAGCCGCGCCGCGAAAGCTTGTACGTGCGAGCTCAGCGCGCTGGGCTTTTACAGATGCCAGGCTTTGATCCGAGAGAAAGAATCGAATCAATCTCCATTCGCATCAACGAGGAGTTGCAGACAGCCCATTGTCTGCGGAGCGACGTAGTCGCCTAAGGGCCTGTTAGCGCCAGGGCAACCGCGTCAGGACCTGTACCGTCAGCGTTCCAGACCTGGCGGACGATCTCGTCCGCGTCGACGGTTGGTCGGCGAGAGGGTCGAAGCAATGTGCGGCTCACCCCAACCCTCCGCGACCCGTTGCCGTTCCTCTCGAACGATGCCCTGCAGCTCTGCATTTTCGACGACGACGCCCAGCCGAGTCGCCATTCGGGCAGCACGCTCTCGGAAGGACTGACCGCCCATCATTCGAACCCGCCCGCCGTACTTCTGCGCGGCTTCCGCCCGCAGGCTCGCGACGATGAAGGGTCGCTGGGCGCAGATCTCCCCCGGCACCCCTGGAAAGCTCACGTCCTACCGCATCCCGGGGCTGCGCGCTGCGCTTATCGCAGTTGCCTCGCAGAGGATTGAAATATGCCAAACACAGGGCGCGTTTAGGTCAAAATTCGACAGCCCGCTCCGGCGTTCCGGATGATTCCAGCTCTTTGCGACGCGCGCCATGAAGCAACAGCCGCAACATCCCGGCGGGAGGATTGTGTTCGATCCTGCCGGTCCAGTGCGTCCGGGCAACGCCCAACGCGCCCGCCTCGGCGTGGCCATCCTCGCTCATGCCCTCATGAGGATCGCATCGAGCGCCAGTGCAACGATAATCGGCATCTGGCTGGCTCTCCTGGCGCGCCATAACCCCGACATCGGCGCCAGCCTCGTGGGAGCGCTTGCCGCCAGTGCCTACGCCGCCGAGCTGGTCGGTTCGATGCCGCTCGGAATTCTGTCCGATGCCGTTTCTGTGCGCGGGCTGATGGGTCTTGGGGCTCTGCTCGGTGCCGTGGCGACGGCGTTGCTCGCGCTTACGGCCCGGGTGCCGCTGTTATTCCTCAGCAGGGTACTCGAAGGTCTCGCAGTCGCCGCCGTCGCGCCCGCATTGCTGAAGTCGATCGCCGACT
This sequence comes from Gammaproteobacteria bacterium, assembly GCA_030037905.1. GTDB lineage: Bacteria > Pseudomonadota > Gammaproteobacteria > Steroidobacterales > Steroidobacteraceae > FEN-1191. The sequence goes on along the minus strand of JASHPX010000080.1, from coordinate 4,010 downwards.
GGACGGGGACCGAACCGGGCCCGCGCTCGCGCCTGATGAGCGGCTTCGAGGTCTCGCTGCTGGCCGGTCTGGCAGTTGGCGGCCTGTTGGGCGCGCAGCTGTGGCTCGCGCTGCAGCGACTTGGCTTCGCTGCGCTGGCCGTGCTGTACGCAATGACCGCGCTGCTGCTGCTGCGCGCACCGCGCAGCGCCGCCGCAGGCTACGTCCAGGCACTGCGCGGTCTGCGCGGCGCGCTCGCGAATCGGCGGGTGCGCCAGCTTGCACCCATCTGGCTGTGCGTGAATGCCATCATCGGCGTGTGGCTGGGTTCGACCCTGAGCTACGTGCTCACCGAGCGGCCCGCGAGCGCCCAGTACCTGGACGGCTTCTTCGCCGCTGCGCCGGGGGACATCGGCTGGCTCCTGCTTGGCTATACGATCGTATTCGGCTGTGGTGTGGCCTTGTGGTCGCGCCGACTACCCGTGCTCGGCGAGGCGCGCACGATGCGCGTATCGCTCTGGGCTATGCTGGGCGTCTGCGCTGCGCTTGCGCTGCTGAATCATTCCGCCTCCTGGCCGGCCTGGAGCCGTGCAGTGCTGGATGTTGTTGCCACACTGTTGATCATGGTGGAGAGCGGCTTCGGACCGGCAGCCCTGAGCTGGCTCGCGCAAGCGCTCGGCGCCGAGGCCGGTGCCGGCGCAGCGATGGGCGTCTACTCGATGCTGCTGGGGCTGGGCGCATTGGCCGGGTCGCTGCTGGGCGGATGGACGGCGGCGCGCTGGCGCATGGACGGGCTGCTGCTCGTGACAGCCGTGCTGGCGGGCTGCGCACAGTGGCTGCTCGTGTGGCTGCCGGTCGCGCGGACCGACGCGCCCGGCGCGCCCGGCGCGCACTCCATGTCAGGGTGAGATAGCGAGGAACCAGGCGATGCCGACTGCACCCGAATACGATCTGGCCATCATCGGTGCGGGCGCCGCGGGCCTGATCGCGGCCGACTTCGCTCTACAGCTCGGCGCGCGAGTGGCTTTGCTCGAGAGAGATCGCATCGGGGGGGATTGCACTTGGACCGGATGCGTCCCGAGCAAGGCGCTCGTCAAGGCCGCCGGCGTCGCCCACGAGGTGCGCGAAGCGGAGCGCTACGGGGTTCGCATGGCCCCGCCCGCCGCAGCTGCCTCAGCGGCGTCGATCGCCCGCCCGGCGACAAATATGAGCGCCGTGCGCGCTTATCTCGAGACCTGCATTCAACACATCTATTCGCCGACCACCCCGGAGGCGCTACGGGCCAAGGGGCTGGATGTCATCCTCGGCGCGACCCGTTTCCTCGATCCGCATACCCTCGAGGCGGGCGGCGCGCATCTGAAAGCCCGGCGCGTACTCATCTGCACCGGCGCGCGCCCGCGCATTCCCGATCTCCTCGGCTTGAGCGGCGTCCCCTATCTCACGTATCGCACCGTGTTCGAGCTCGATCGACTGCCGGTGAGCCTCCTGGTGATCGGAGCCGGCCCAGTGGGCTGCGAGCTTACACAGTGCTACCAGCGCCTCGGGTCCGAAGTGACGCTGGTGGCCGAGCTGCTGCTGCCGCGAGCGGAGCCCGAGGCCCGCGAGCGGCTCGCCGAGCAGTTCTCGCGCGAGGGCATTCGCCGCCTCGCCGCACGCGCCGAGGCCGTCGGAACCGAAGGCGATCGCGTATGGGTGCGCACGGCCTCGGGCGTGGCGAGCGGTCAGCGGCTCCTACTCGCAACAGGTCGCGTGCCCGCGGTGCAGGAACTGGCGCTCGAGAGCGCGGGGGTGCGTTGCGGGGAGCGCGGCATCGAGGTGGATGCGAGGCTGCGCACCAGCGCGGCTCACATCTACGCTGCCGGCGATGTGCTCGGGGGCGCGCAGTTCTCGCACTTGGCCGGATGGCAGGCCTTCCAGGCGGTGCGCAATGCGCTCCTGCCGGGTTGGACGCGGGCACTGCCGCGAGCCGTGCCGGAGGTCACCTTTACCGCGCCGGAAATCGCGCACGTCGGCCTCATCGAGCGTCTCGCACGCTCGCGCTTCGGTGACGCCGTGAAGGTGGGCAGCCTGGATCTGCGCCACGTGGATCGGGCTGTGACTGAGAATGACCCGCTCGGACTCGTGAAACTCGTGGCCCGCCGCGACGGCCGGCTGCTGGGCGCGACGATCATGGGACAGCGCGCGGGCGAAGCGATCGGTGAGCTCACCTTGGCGCTCTCGCAGCGGCTTACGCTGCGAGAGCTCGCGGCCAGCATTCACCCGTATCCGACCTACAATAGCGCGATTCAGCTCCTGGCCACCCAAATGGCGCTCGAGCAGCGACTCTCGGGCCGCAGCGGTATCTATCTGCGCGCGTTGTCACGGCGCACGGAGGTTCCATGAACCTAGTCAGCAGCAAGGTCGATGCCGATTATGTGTTCTACGAGCTCACGCGCAGCCTCTGCCCGAGCTGTCGTCGCGTGATCGATGCCAAGGTGCTGCTGCGAGACGGCAAGGTCTACATGCGTAAGCGCTGCCCGGACTGCGGGCCATTCGAAGCACTGATCTACGGGGACGCCGACGCCTACGTGAATCTCAGCCGGTACAACAAGCCAGGCACCATTCCACTCGCCTTCAATGCCGAGCTCGCGCAAGGCTGTCCGCATGACTGCGGGCTCTGTCCGGATCACCAGCAGCACGCGTGTGTGGGCATCATCGAGGTCAACAGCACCTGTGATATGAACTGCCCGCTGTGCTTTGCCTCGGCCGCGCCCGGCTTCAATCTGACGCTCGAGGAGGTGCAGCAGATCCTGGACGACTTCGTGCGCACGGAAGGTAACCCCGAAGTCGTACAGTTCTCGGGCGGGGAGCCCACGATCCACCCGCAGATCCTGGATTTCGTACGCGCCGCCAAGGCGCGCGGCATCCCGTTCGTGATGATCAACACCAACGGCAAGCGCATCGCACACGACGATCGCTTTCTGGCGGAGCTCGCCGAGGCTCGTCCCTCGCTGTACTTTCAATTCGACGGCTTCGAGCGCGACACCTACCGTATCATCCGCGGCGAGCCGGATGTGCTCACGGAGAAATTGCGTGCTCTGGATCGACTCGCCGCGCATGGCCTGCACGCGACGCTGGTGCCCGCGATCGAGCGCGGTGTCAACGAGCACGAGATCGGCCGCATCATCGAGTTTGCCATCCAGCACCCCGCGGTGCGAGGCATCAACTTTCAGCCTGCCTTCCATGCCGGCCGACACCTCGCGCACGATCCGATGCAACGGGTGACGATTCCCGATGTGCTGCGTTGGATCGAGACGCAGACCGAGGGGACGTTCGCGGTGTCGGACTTCGTGCCCGTGCCCTGCTGCTTCCCCACCTGCAATGCGGTCACCTACGCGTTCCTCGACGGCGAGCGCGTCACCCCGCTCTCGCGTCTCGTGAACGTGCACGATTACCTCGACTACATCACCAACCGTGCAATGCCGGACTTCGATCTCGAGATCAAGCGCGCGCTCGAGGGTCTGTGGTCCTCCTCCTCCGTGGCCGGCTCCGGCAAGTCAGCCGAGCAGGCGCGTCTTTCCTGCCAGGCGTGCGGCCTGCTGGATGCGAGCACTGTCGCTGATCTGGCTGATCGCATGATCATGATCATGCTGCAGGACTTCATGGACCCCTGGACCTTCAATCAAAAGAATCTCATGAAGTGCTGCAAGGAGTTTCTGCTACCCGGAGGCAGGCAGATCCCGTTCTGTGCCTACAACAGCGTCGGCTATCGCGAGCAGGCGCGCTCTCAGCTGACCGCTCTGGAGCCCGCCCGTCGCCGCTCGCGCGCCAGCGGTCAGCCCTTCGTGCCGCAGCCGCTGCACTTTCACCTCGGTGGTGGACCGAGCGGTGCCCCCACCGGGCCGCCCGGTGCCCCGCGATGAACGCTCAGCGGCCGGCGCCCACCGAGGCCGCCTCGCTCAAGCAATGTTGCGCTGATCTCTACGGCAGCGAGGCCGCTCGCTGGCTGCTCGGAGAGTCCTTTCATCCGGGTGGTCTGCGTCTGACCGAGC
>JASHPX010000079.1 GCA_030037905.1 Gammaproteobacteria bacterium | reverse complement strand
CGCTTCATCACGGTGCAATGCTGGTGCTGCTTCGTCAGCATCTTGCAGGCGGCCTTGGCCTGGTCCTGCGTCATGGCGGCCGACCCCACGTGGTATAGCTTGCTCTTGCCGCTCGGTGCCATGACTGCCACGCTCTGCAGATCACTTCCGAACTTGTCCTGCAGCTTGGTCTGGGCCGCATCGGCGGCCTTGCTGGTGTGATACGTGCCGAGGTCGACCTGGTAGTCGAACTGCGCGAGCATCGTGTGCGCGTCGTCGACTTCCGGACCGCTCGAATACTTCGCCAGGAACGCCTGAATCGCGGTGGAGGTGCCGGCGGTCTTGGCCTGCGCCCAGTCGGCGGCGCGCTGCAGAGAGGTCATCTTGTCGTGAGCCTCCTGCACGTGGGTGCCACTGGGCTCGGCGGACAGGTACGCCTGATAACCATCGAGCGTGTTGGCATTCTGCGCCGTGGTCCACGCCTGATCGTCCTGCAGCGTCTGAATACGCTGGCGCGCGTCCGCATCGTGCGGATCATTGGGGTGCTTGGTGAGGAAGGCCTGGTAGGCGGTGACCGTTCCCTGGGCGTTGGCCTGATTCCAGTCCCCTTGAGAAGAACTGCATCCCAGCAGGGTCGCTGCAGTCAGGAGGCATACGCCGCATAGTATTTTTTTCATGACGACTCCTCAGCGTCTGTTCCAGACAATCCTAGTACGAAGCTGCTCCCAGGCGCCACCGGCAGCCTTGCACAAGCACGGGGGGCAATTCAATCGGACTGCACCGCCCCCAGGCAGTGCGCTGCGTAAATCCGTGGCCCCAAACGGCGAAAGCCCGGATCTCTCCGGGCTCCCGTTGAACCTCATCGGTCCGCCGAAATCGGCCCGCCGCGAACCGCATCGCCCGGCGCGGTCGATCGCGACGGCGTATTGCGGCGTCTGGGGTTACCAGCGCCCGCCGCCGCCCCCGGAGCCGCCGCTGCCGCCACGGTAACCGCCGCCCTGACGCGGCCCGCCCGTGCGCGGCTTGTCCTGGGCCTCGTTCACGCGCAGCGGCCGGCCGCCCATGTCGTGACCGTTGAGGTGCTGAATGGCGCGGGAGGCATCCGCCTGACTCATCTCGACGAAGCCGAAGCCGCGTGGGCGGCCGGTCTCGCGGTCCGTCGGCAGCGTCACCGATTCGACGGTGCCGTGCTGGGAGAATAGGGCGCGAACGTCCGCCTCGGTGGCGGAAAAGGGCAGGTTACCGACATAGATCTTGGCCATGCAATGACTCTCTCTGAACAATCAAACCCAACTCGAACGGCCCGGGCCTTGGTCCCAGCCGCACAACTTCACACAGCAGGAACGTCACGAGGTCTAGGGAGAGGAGGTCTCGCAGGCCGTCGAACCGTAAATCCTGTTACCTGGTCGCCGGGGGCCCGCTTACGCGGCTGGCTTCTTAAGGCTTGCGCGGGGAGGGCACGCTCGCGACCGGCGCGGATTCTAGCACAGCGTCCACAGCGGTCCAGCGGTCTAGCGGTCCGCGTACGACCGGGGGTCGGATCAGCGCTCGAGCCAGGTGGCGGGCCGCGTGTACGGCTCCATCCGCTCAGCGACTCCGGCTCCGCGCCTTCTCGACCATGGCCGCAACCGTCCAGCGCAACCGATCCGCGTCCATCTCCTCGGGCGATCGATAGAAGAAAATTCCCTTGGGGGCGCGGGTACGGTAGCCGGCCATCTGCGCGTGGGCTGCGCGGGCGGCCGCATCCGCGTGGGCAGCCGCCTCAGGGCCGGCGGCCGCGTCAGAGGCGGCCGCTGCGTCAGGGGCGGCAGCAGCACCGGGTCGCGGGCGCTGCCGGCGGCGGCCGATCGTGCGGCGAATGGGCTGTTGGTCCATGGGGAGCTCACGGGCCCGTGGCCCCTGTCGCCGAGTTGCCGTTGGCGGGCAATTATGCGCTCACTGCGCCGTCAGCCAGGTGATCGAGCTGTTGATGCCGGTGGGCGTGGCGAAGTTCATGAGGTCGATCTTCTCGGGCGACACGACGTAGAGCACGGCGGCGGTCTCGCCGACGCCGGTCAGCGTCGTCGTGCCGAAGCCGCGGCCGCTCGCGGGGTTGATGGCGAAGTTGCCGTTCTCGTAGGTGCTGGAGAGCGAGCCGAACTCCACGTTCATAATGGGCTCCAGGGCCACGGGGCCGTTGGACTGCGACCACTGCGTGTCACCGACGAAGTCCGCGTTATAGGTGTCGGTGAACGTGCCACCGGCGGGCTGCGACTGTGCTTCGAGCATCCCGACGCTACCCGCGGTACTGGCGGGCTCGAGAATGTAGCCTTCGGATACGCCGTTCACATAGAACACGAACGAGCGGGTGGTCGCGCCGCCCTGCGTCAGGGTGAGAGTGCCGCGGCCGTCCGGATCTACGCTGTAGCTCTGGCCGCTGTATAGCACCCCGTCGGTATCAGTCGCCTGGTCCGAGGAGTCGAGGATCAGATTGACCGTACCCGCACCGGGGTCGGCGGAGGACAGGCGGCCGAGCGACATGACCGCCGTGGGCTCGATGGTTCCATACTTGCCCCACAGGCTCAGGATGGAGGGAGAGGCCAGCGCCCCATTGTCGAACGTCGTCGGGCTCACGTTTCCGGTCTGGCTCGACAGATAGCCGATTTCGCGCGCCGTATTGACCGGCTCGTCGGCGTTCATCAGCATGATCTGATTGGCGTTGACGATGTAGTACACGAGGCTCTCACTGGCGGTGCCGACCTGGAAGCTGACCGTGCCGCGGCCGTACGTATCGGGGGCCGACCAGGTACCGGCCAGGGAGGCGTCGCTCACCGCGCCTCCCAACGGCGCTTCCGCCCCCGAGGAGCCGGCGTTGGAGTCGATCAAGCCGCTGAATGTGCCGGCGCTGGCACTCAGCTCGCCGATGGTGCCGTAGTGGTGCGCATTCTTATCGACCCCGAGCAGCGCGAATGCGAAGTTGCCGCTGGGGGCTGCCGTGGTGATAGCGCTGTTGGTCTGCAGCTGTATCTCGCCCGAGCCCGAATCTCCGAAGTACCCCTTGTTGACCGGGGAGCCAATCAGCTGGATGCGCGCCGAATGGATCACGCCGTTGGCGTCGGGTGGGGTCACCGAGAAGTCGTAGTCGAGCTCGCCGCTCGGCGCGAACAGGCGCATATAGCCGCTGTTGGTGTTGCGGTTCTTGCAGATGCTGGTGGCGTTGAGCGTCTCATCGAGCGTCGTGCGGTGGCCGTCCTTGTAATCCTGCTCGCCGGTGATGGTCCCGGTGTCGCTGATGTTGAGCGTCGCCATGTGCATCGCCTCGCCGCCGCCGCGAAAGCCGGAGAAGGCCAGGACGAACTGCCCTTTCAGCAGGCAGGATGACTGGGGATTGATCGTGATCTGCATGGGCTCGGTGGAAAACTCGCCCTTGTCGTCCTCGACCTGCACCGTGAAGCTATAGGTGCCCGCGGTGGAGGGGGTGCCGCTGAGGGTCGTGACCGCGGTGCCGCTGTCGCTGAGTGCCAGGCCGGGCGGCAGGTCTCCCGAGCCGGTCGTGGCGCAGGCTGGGATGCAAGACCAGCTGTAGGGGGTATAACCGCCACGCACCACGATGTCGGCGGCATAGGCTTCGTTCACGCTGCCGGGGAATAGCGTCTGGGGAGGAATGACCGGCGAACCGAAGGTTACCAGCGTGAGCGTGCCGCTGTTGGCTGGATTGGAGACCTGAGTGGCGATGACCTGCGTCGATTCCGCACCGGCGATCGGGGGCGTGTCCAGCGGAGTCTCGAAATAGGCCTGCGTCTTGTTGATGGGTATGATCGTGCCTGGACCGATCAGGCTCCAGCTGACCCCTTCGCCGCTGGGATCGTCGGACACCGTGGCCGTGACGATCGTGTCCTCGTCCGTGTAGAGCTGGGTGGCGCCGCCGCTGACGGCCAGCGATACGTTGACGGCGATCCCGAGCGCGGGATTGATCCCGAGGTTGTAGTTGTTGCTACAGGCGGCCAGCAGGAGCACGCCCAGCAAAGGTGTCAGCGAAACTCGGGCCGCGGTGCCGAAGCCACGCGGCAGTGCACGACGAATCAGACTCAACGACCTCTCCTTCGCCAGTATGAGCGGCTATGCCGGCGCTGTAGTTCCGGCTTGCCGATATAGCTTTGCCGATGCCGGTCTCGCCCAAGCTGGCATTGCCCGGGCACGTACGTCCGAGCTGGCATCGCTGGCATTGGCGCGCTGCGGCCCCATGCGGGGCTCCCCGGCCGGGCGCTTAGCATAACGACACTCGGGGCCGGATTCAGTTCAAACACGCGCCGGGGTCTGCCGGCGCGTCTGCAGGGCCGCTCGGGGCCATTGCGCCGTTCGGGGCTGCCGGGTCGCGTCGGCGGCGCGGGATGCGCGAGCCCACGCACCATGCGGCGGCCACGGCGAGCAGTGCCAGCGTGAGCGGGTCGAACGAGCCGCCGCCGCTGGCAGCCGCGAACGCGGACTCGACTTTGGCGCTCGCCGAGGCCGTTTGGCCGGAGTTATCCGTGACCGTGAGGACCACGTCGATCGAGCTCAGACCCGGCATCACCAGCGTCGCGACCGGCTGGTCGGCATTCACGATCTGGTCGCTGGTGGATGGATTGGTTGTCCAGCGCCATTGGGTGATGGTGGAGCCGGCGGGGGCTGTACTCCCGGAGCCGTTCAGCTGGATGCGCTGGCCGGGCGCGCCGCTGCTCCTGGAGGTCGTGATCTGCACGAACAGGTTCTGGGCGGTGTCCACCGCTGCAGCGGCGTCGAGCATGCCGGCCCCGCAGGTCTGGGTCGTGCAGACGCACTCCACCTCCTGGGTGGTATCGGTGAAGTTGCCGTTCTGGTCGGTGCTCGCGGAGGCGAGCTTGCACTGCGTCGAGGTCGTGGAAGAGGAGGTGGGGAAGGGTCTGGCGCTCGATTGCAGCCGTGCGATCAGCTGTGCCGGCGTCAGCCCCGGATCGGCGGCGAGCATCAGTGCGGCGGTACCCGCCACCATCGGCGCTGCGAAGCTGGTCCCGGCCACCGCGGCGTTGTCGGTGTTGGCGCCGGCGGCGACGAAGCTCGGGTTCAGCAGCTCGTAGGTGTAGAACCCCGGCGTCGGTGAGGGCGTGGTCGCACCCTCATCCGAGGTGGTCATGATGGCGTAATCGCAGGACACGGTGATGCCGGCCGTGGTGCTGTTGTTCACGCAATTGCCGCCCGGGGCGGCGATCGTGGCCGACGTGGCGCTGCTGGAGAGGTTGCTGTAGGGCACCTTCGTGCCCGCCTCGCGTATTCCCACCACCGAGACTACGCCGCTGCAGTTCGCCGGTGCATCGAGCGGGCCGCCCTCGTTGCCGGCGGCGGCCACCACCAGCACCCCGACACCGATCGCCTGATTGATCGCGTCCTGCTCGGTCTGCGAGCAGGGCGTGTTGGCGGCGAGGCTCAGGTTGATGATGTTGGCGGGCGGGCTCGCGGCGATGGTGCCGGCGTCGACCGTCACCCCGATGCCGGAGGCCCAGAGGATGCCCGCAGCGATGTCCGAGACGCGCGCGGCACACTTGCCGATCACGCGCACCGGCAGGATGGTGGTGAGCGGGGCGATGCCGGCCACTCCGACGCCGTTGTTGGTCACCGCGCCGATGACGCCGGCAACCTTCGTGCCGTGCCAGGAGCTGGGGGATGTCGTGGTACAGCCTGCATCCTGAAAGATTGTCATGGCGGTGTCGGTCGAGTCGATCCAGTCGCCCGGATCGGCGGCATCCTCGGCCCAGTCGTGATCCTCGTTGGAGAAGTAGTAGGTGGCCGCCGAGCCCGTAGCACTGCAATTCGCGCTGCTGTCGGGCTCGGTGTCGGTCGAGGTGTTGCCCTGATCGCAGCTGACGAAGTCGTAGCCGCAGTAGGAATTGCCGCTGCCGTCAGTGCTGCATTGGAGCTTCGGCGTGCTGCTGGTGCCGGCCGGATACGTGAAATCCGGCTGCCCCTCGATGATGCCGGTGTCCAGTACCGCGACGACCACACTCGGGGAGCCGATCGTCGTCTGCCAGGCGGTGGTGACCCCCAATGCCGAGGGCGTGGTGGAGGAGCTCGGCAGCAGATACCACTGGCCCTCCCAGCTGCCGTTATTGTCGGAGCCTGCGACGAAGAATGGATCGTTGGGCGTCGTCGGATCGGTGGGGAACTGCGCGAGGTAGCGGTAGCCGTTGGGCTCCGCATATTCCACGGCGGGGTCGGCGTTCAACCGTGCCAGGATATCCTGCATGTCGCGCTGGGTCGGCACGTAGCCCAGGCTCATCACGTCGGTCTCGCCAAAGATGGTGCGCACCGGGGAGACTTGCACGCCCGCGACCGCGCGCACATGCTCTGCGCGGCCGGCGATCGTGGGAATCTGCAGAGCTGCAACCCCGCTCGTTCGCCACTTCACGATGATCTGGTCGGAGGCGCGCGGATCGATCGAGCGATGCTGGAACAGGACGCTGTTGGCTGCCGCAGAGAGGCTGGGCCAGCCCGCGGCGAGTAGCGCAATACCCAGCCAGGCGAGCCGTGGCAATGCATGCCATGCACGCAAATCGAGCCGCCGCAGATCGGGCAACCGCACAGCCGCCCTCGAGGCTCCCCGCCGCATCGATCCGGACACTCCCCATCGCGCCTATGGGCGCCCGTTAGTTAGATGGCACCATTAGACCATACACCGCGCTCGAGTTCGCTGTCGCCCCCCAGGCAGTGCGCCCCCAAGCGGTGCGCCCCTATGCGGTGCGCCCCTATGCAGTGGGCCCCTATGCGGCGCACGCCCATGCGGTGCGCCCAGGTGCTGCTGCCACTGATCGTCCTGATCTGCGGGCTGGCCGTGGCGCCCGCGGCACAGGCCTGGGGGGACGAGGGTCACCGTATCGTGGCTCTGATCGCGCAGCACTACCTGCGGCGGTCAGTCCGTCAGCGTGTGCAGGCGCTGCTGGACGGCGATGACAGCGGTCTCACGCGCGATACCTCCATGGCCAGCGAGGCCACCTGGGCGGATCACTACCGCGATTCGGATCGCCGCGGCGCTGCGCGCGGCGCACGCTATGAGCAGACCTGGCGCTGGCACTTCGTGGACCTGGAGTTGACGGGGCCGGATCTGGCTCAGGCCTGCTATGGCCACCCGCCGCTGCCGCCTGGGACTCCCGCCTCGCAGGGGCCGGCCGACGACTGCATCGTCGACAAGATCGAGCAGTTCACGGACGAGCTCTCCAATCCGCTGACTCCGATGCCCGAGCGGCGGGTCGCATTGCAGTTTCTTCTGCACCTGATCGGAGATTTGCACCAGCCGCTGCACGCGGCCGATGATCACGATGCCGGCGGCAATCGCCTGCGCGTAGTCGCGCCGGGGCTGCCGCCGGGCAGCCTGCATCACTACTGGGATACGGAGTTCGTGCGCGGGCTCGGAACCGATGCGCCGCGAGTCGCCGCCAGGCTGGTCGCGCAGATCTCACGCGGCGACCGCACCGCGTGGAGCCGCGGCAGCGTCACCGACTGGGCCATGCAATCCTTCACGGTCGCGCAGGCTGTGGCCTACGGCACGCTGCCGCCCGCGCGTGTAAACGGCGAGTACCGACTGTCCGAAGACTACGTGCGCCTCGCCGAAAATGCCGTGGGCACGCAGCTCAGTCGCGCAGGCGTACGCCTGGCGCTGGTGCTGAACCGCGCGCTGCAGTGAGATGGGCCTGGGACCTGGAGCGTCGCGACGATGCGACGATGGGCGGCCCGCCGGCGTAAGATCATGGAATGGTTGGGGAGCTCGATGTCCTGAGGATAGTCAGCGAGCGCCTGGCCGGCGCGAATATCCCATTCATGCTCACGGGCTCGTACGCGATGGCGCATTACGCTACGCCGCGCATGACGCGTGACCTGGATCTGGTGGTCGCCGTGGATCAGGCAGACGTAGACCGGATCTTGCAGGCGTTTTCACCCGACTTCTATGTCGATGCGGATGCGGTTCGGTCCGCCGTCGCGTCGCGACGCCTCTTCAACCTCATGCATTTGGCAAGCGCCGTCAAGGTCGATCTGATCGTTCGAAAGGACTCGGAGTACCGCCAGCTCGAGTTCCAGCGCCGCCATGCGATCGAGATAAACGACATCCACACGTGGATCGTGAGTCGTGAGGATTTGATCCTGTCCAAGCTGCTCTGGGCCCGTGACTCCAATTCAGAGCTGCAGCGGCGAGACGTTCGGGCGCTGCTGAGCGGCGAACTGGACCGCGGCTATCTCACGCACTGGGCCGCGCGGTTGGGCGTCGGTGACCTGCTGAGAGAGGTCGAGGGATGACCGACACCTCGGACACCTCGGACACCTCGTCGAAGGTCGCGGCGATGGTCGCCGAACGACACCGGTGGATGACTCCTGAAGAACGCATGCAGATCGCTTCCGACATGTTCGAGACCGCGCGAGCAATTATCCTATCGTCCCTTCCGCCGGATCTACCGCCCGCAGAACGCCGCCTGGCGCTCGCTCGCCGCCTCTACGGCAACGAGCTGCCGGAGGCGGCGCTCATCGCTTACGCCCGGTGGCCGGAAGGCTGAACCGCGCGCTGCAGTAGCGCCGGCGGCGTAGAACGCCGCGACCTCGGACATTTACTGCCGTAGCAAGCCGCCCGATCCGAACCGAGGGTATGGGATAGGCCGGCAGGCCCTTGCGGTCCTCCGGTGACGCCTCGCGTCCAGCTCCTCGATGGTGAGCGGCACTCAGAGACCGAGCTTGTCGCTGGCGGAGTACCTTGCGCGGCGCGGCCGGGCCGCTGCAGGCCTCTGGCCGCCGGTCCTTACTCGCGCGGCGTGCCCACCGGCAGCAGCGGCCGGATCAGGTCCAGCGGCAGAGGGAACACGATCAGCGAGCTCTTCTCGTTCGAGATATCGGCGAGGGTCTGCAGGTAGCGCAGCTGGATGGAAGCGGGCTGACTGACCAGCAGCTGCGCGGCCTCCGTCAACGTCTGCGCGGCCTGCTTCTCGCCCTCGGCGTGAATCACCTTGGCGCGCCGCGCGCGCTCGGCCTCGGCCTGCTGCGCCATCGCGCGGATCATGGTCTCGTCCAGGTCGATGTCCTTGATCTCCACGTTGGTGACTTTCACGCCCCAGGCGGCGGTGTTCTGATCCAGTACCTGCTGGATCGCTGCGTTGAGCTTCTCTCGCTGCGCGAGCAGCTCATCCATCTCATGCTGTCCGGCCACCGAGCGCAGCGTCGTCTGCGCGAGCTGGCTGGTCGCCTCGTAGGGGTTGACCACCTGCAGTACCGCGCGCTCCGGATCGATGATCCGGAAATACACTACCGCGCTGACTTTCA
>JASHPX010000078.1 GCA_030037905.1 Gammaproteobacteria bacterium | reverse complement strand
TGAATGGTCAGGTAGTGATCCGGCCGATGATGTACCTGGCCGTGACCTACGACCATCGCATCATCGACGGCCGTGAGGCCGTACAATTCCTCGTCTGCATCAAGGACTGCCTCGAAGATCCGGGCCGTCTGCTACTGGGAGTCTGAGCATGGCTGATAGCTACGACGTCGCCGTCATCGGCGCGGGTCCGGCTGGTTATCCGGCGGCAATCCGTGCGGCACAAAACGGCCTGAGAGTCGTGTGTGTGGACGCCTGGAAGAACCGTGACGGCACCCCGGCGCTCGGAGGAACCTGCCTGAACGCCGGATGCATTCCGTCGAAGGCGCTGCTCGAGTCCACGGAGCTGGTGCATCGCGCGCAGAGCGAGTTTGCCGTGCATGGCATCAGGACACAGGGGATCACCGTGGACCTGGCGGCAATGCAGAAGCGCCGCGCGGGCATCGTGCGCACCATGACCTCCGGCATCGGCGCGCTGTTCAAGGCGGCGGGCGTGACCGCCGTCTATGGCAGCGCGCGCCTGCTTGCCGGGCGGCGCGTGGAGGTGAGCGCGCATGACGGCTCGAAGAGTGAAATCTCCGCACGGCACGTGGTGCTCGCCAGCGGTTCGGTGCCCGCCGAGCTGCCCTCGATGCGCTTCGACCACGAGTACATCTGCGATTCCTGGGATGCGCTGGAATTCGACGCGGTGCCGCCGCGGCTGTGTGTGATCGGCGCCGGTATCATCGGACTGGAGCTCGGCAGCGTGTGGCGCCGGCTCGGATCGCAGGTGGTGATCCTGGAGGCGCTGGAGAATTTTCTCACCGTCGCCGATCAGCAGCTGGCGCTCGAAGCCGCGCGCCACTTCAAGCGCCAGGGACTGGACATTCGGCTGGGTGCGCGCGTTGCCGGGGCGCGAGTCGCCAACGGCGCGGTGAGCGTCGAGTACGCCGATGCCAGAGGCAGCCAGTCGATCGCGGTCGACAAGGTCATCGTTGCGGTTGGGCGCAAGCCGTACGCAGCCGGTCTGCTCGGCCCCGATACCGGGGTGAAGATCGACGAGAGAGGATTCATCAGCGTGGATGAGGAGTGCCGCACCGGCGCGCAGAACGTCTGGGCGGTCGGGGATTGCGTGCGCGGCCCTATGCTCGCGCACAAGGGCAAGGAGGAGGGCGTGGCGGTCGCCGATCGCATCGCCGGGCGCTATGCGCACGTGAACTATGCGGTGATCCCCGCGGTCATCTACACCGCGCCGGAGATCGCCTGGGTCGGCCAGACCGAGGAGCAGGTCAAGGCAGGCGGCGCGGCTTATAAGAGTGGAGTGTTTCCCTTCGCGGCGAGCGGCCGTGCGCGCGCCATGGAGGCGGCGGTCGGCTTCGTGAAGATTCTCGCCGCACGCGACACCGATACGATCCTGGGCGTGCACATCATCGGGCCGCTCGCCGGTGAGCTGATCGCCGAGGCGACCCTCGCCATGGAGTTTCAGGCCAGCGCCGAGGATCTGCAGCGCACGATCCACGCGCATCCGACGCTCGCCGAGGCGGTGCACGAGGCGGCGCTCGCGACCGACAAGCGCTCGATCGATAACATCAACAAGTAGGCGGTCACAGAAGAGGTCCGCAGCCCGCGGCACGACCGGTGACCGACGCGTACTCGGCATCGAACCGGCCGCACGCCGTGGCCGCCGCGGCGGCCAGCGCGCTCCTGGACTTCGACTCGGCGACCCAGGTGTCAAAGCACTTCAAATGCATCGCCAGCGGCGTTGGGTGCGTGCCCGGAAGCTCGATCTCGTAGAGAACATCGGCGCCGTCTATCGAGCGACCACAGCAGTCACAGAACTGCTGCTCGCCATAACCGGCATAGATCTTCTGATGTTCTGCGCGGCTCGGTAACGTCCCCTCCTCGAGCAGTGTGCGAATGCGCAAAGCCAGCTCAGTGTCGCTTGGAACAGACATGATCGGTTCCTCCTGACAGGCGAGATACGCGACAACGGGACGGTACGACACCGATGCTGAACTCACTATGAATGCTGTCTGTGACGGAATCGTTGCCTGCGGTCGATATTTGCGCGCGCCGCCGGGCGCGCCTCCTCACCGGGATCGCGGATGCAGCAGCAGCTTCTGCACGCGCCAGTTCAGCAGCTCCGCCGCGTAGATCACGTTCTCCGACGGACATGCAAGCCCGTGTACCCAGCCGAACTGTCCGGGCTGGCGGCCGGCGCGGCCCAACCAACCCAGCACATGCCCGTCGAGATCCAACTTATAGATGCGGCCCGGAAATGCATCGGCCACGTAGATGTATTGCGTGGGTCCGGGGGTGATGCACAGCGCCCAGGGCGCGCCGGGCTGATTGACGGGGCTATTGCGGGCACCCAGGATCGGGCGCGCATCGGCCGGAGCAGGTACGTCGATGTGGATGATACGCAGCACGTGTCCATCCGTGTCGAGCACCTGGATGCGTCGATTGCCGCGATCGGCGACGTACAGGCGGTTCTCGCGGTCGATGACGATCGAATGCGGCGTGTTGAACTGTCCGGGACCTGCACCGGGCTCGCCGAAGGAGCCGACCCAATTGCCGTCGTGATCGTACTTGGCGATGCGCGAGTTGATGTAGCCATCGGTGATGTAGATGTTGTCGTCGCTGTCCCAGGCGACGTCGGTGACCTGGCGGAACAGTCCATCGACCGGGGGCAGCGGCGGCTTCGGATGCGCGAGTGCATGGGTGTTCTCATCGGACGCCTCGAGCTTGCGCCCCAGCACCAGCGTCACGCGGCCCTGCGGATTGAAGCGCACCACGACGTCCGAGCCCTTGTCGGCCGCCCAGATGTTGTCATGCCGGTCCACGCGCACCGAATGGGCGAACGACCAGCCGTAGAGGTTGTGGCCGATCTCGCGCATGAAGCGCCCGTCGGGGGCGAATTCCAGCAGCTGCGCCGCCGCCGCTGCGTAGGCAGGCCCGGTGGTATTGCCGCGGGAGAAGACGAAGATGTGACCCTTGGAGTCGACCGCGACGCCGGCAGCTTCTCCGAAGTACAGATCATCCGGGAGCTTGAAGAAGTCGCGTACGACCTGGAACGGGATCTCGGGTGCATCCGTGGCCGCCGCCGGCGCGGCGAGGTCCGGCTGGCCGGTCTGCGCCGTCTGCGTTGCCTGCGCCACCGCGGCTGCCGGCAGGCCTGCCGCGAGCCATACCATCGCTACCGTTGAGCTCCATCGCCTGCGCGTGTCCATAGATACCCCCTTGGCACGCAATATTCGCGAGTTTTGTCGAGACTGCAGGGATTATAGCGGCGCCGAGCGCTGCCGAGCGCTGTTGAGCGCTGCCGAGCGGCGGCGGGGGGTCGCGAGAGCTCTGGCGCGAGTGGGTTACCATCTGCGCGATGAGTAGTGCCCTTTCCATCAGTGCCGTCAACAAGACGTACGCATCCGGGCTGCAGGCGCTCGAGGACATCAACCTCGAGATCCCGCGTGGCGAGATCTTCGCGCTGCTCGGTCCGAATGGCGCGGGCAAGACCACGCTGATCAACATCGTCTGCGGGATCGTGACGCCGAGCAGCGGGCGCATCCTTGCCGGTGGTTACGACGTGCTGCGCCAGTACCGCGCGGCGCGCGGTCTGATCGGACTGGTGCCCCAGGAGCTCGCCACCGACATGTTCGAGACCGTCAGGCACACGGTCCAATACAGCCGCGAGCTGTTCGGCTGCCGGCGCGACCCCGCGCTGCTCGAGCAGCTGCTGCGTGACCTGTCGCTCTGGGACAAGCGTAACGATCGCATCATGACGCTCTCGGGGGGCATGAAGCGGCGCGTGATGATCGCCAAGGCGCTCGCGCACGAGCCGCGCATACTGTTTCTGGACGAGCCGACCGCCGGAGTGGACGTGGAGCTACGCCGCGACATGTGGCAGCTGGTACGCGGCCTGCGCGAGCGCGAGGTGACGATCGTGCTGACCACGCACTACATCGAGGAGGCGGAGGAGATGGCTGACCGCGTCGGCGTGATCAATCACGGCTCGCTGATCCTGGTCGAGGAGAAGCGGCGGCTGATGAGGCAGCTCGGTCGCAGGGAGCTGACGCTGCACCTGTCCGAGCCGCTGCATGCCATTCCCGAGGCGTTGCATGATTGGCGCCTGACGTTGTCGGCGGGCGGCAGCGAGCTGCAATACACGTTCGACTCCGCCAAGGAGCACAGCGACATTCCCGCGCTGCTCAGGCGGCTCGGGGAGCTGGGTATCGCCTTCAAGGATCTCAATACCCGTCAGAGCAGCCTCGAGGAGATCTTCGTGGGCCTGCTCGGGCGCCATGGCCCAGCGGGCGCAGGCCCCGTCGGCGCCACGCTTGCCCGAGACGCTGCGGCATCCGGGCAGGCGCCATGAGCATAACTGCCTCGCAGGCGCAATCCGCGCCGCCGGCTCCGGCCGTGCCGCCCTTCAATGTGCGGGGCGTCGCGGCGATCTACAAGTTCGAGATGGCGCGCTTCCAGCGCACCCTGCTGCAGAGCCTGGTGGCCCCGATCATCAGCACTGCGCTGTATTTCGTGGTGTTCGGCTCGGCGATCGGCTCGCGCATCTCCAGCGTACATGGCGTCTCCTACGGAGCGTTCATCGTGCCGGGGCTGCTGATGCTGTCGGTGCTCACCGAGAGCCTGGCGAACGCATCCTTCGGCATCTACATGCCGAAGTTCACCGGCACCATCTATGAGCTGCTGTCCGCGCCGGTCTCTTCGCTGGAGATCGTGCTGGGTTTCGTGGGCGCTGCGGTGAGCAAATCGCTGCTGCTCGGTGCGCTGATCCTCGGCACCGCCAGCCTGTTCGTGCCTATCCGAGTGCTGCATCCGGCCTGGATGATCGGCTTTCTGGTGCTCACCTCCGCCAGCTTCAGCCTGTGCGGCTTCATTCTCGGGCTGTGGGCGCGCAGCTTCGAGCAGCTGCAGTTCGCGCCCATGCTGGTGGTGACGCCGCTGACCTTCCTCGGGGGCGCGTTCTATTCGATCGACATGCTGCCGCATGCCTGGCGCACGGTCTCGCTCTTCAACCCGATCGTTTACCTGATCAGCGGCTTTCGGTGGAGTTTCTACGGCTCTTCCGACGTGGGCCTGAGCGTGAGCCTGGGCTCTACCTGCGCGTTTCTGCTGGCGTGCCTGGCGCTGATCGTGTGGATCTTCCGCACGGGCTACCGCCTCAAGAGCTGATTGCGGCGGCTCAATCCTCGCAGCTCGGGCAGCCGCGATACCGCATGGCGGGCGTGGCCGGCATGGTGGGCGTGGCGGGACGCGCGGTGCGCAGCTTCGGTAGCAGCACGCGGATGCCCAGCAGCAGCTCCTTGCCCCGTGTATCCGGCTCCTCGGCCAGCGCCGTGGCGAGCTGCTCGAGCTTTTCAATGGCATCACGAAGTAGAACGGGAGGTGCGTTGGGCATGGGGAGCCTGCAGAGCAAGACCGGCGACGGCGGGACATATGTATATTTATACAGCCGGCGGGCGGGTGCAAGGCTCTTGAGTTAAGCCGTTGATTCTACGAGAGAAGCCTCAACGGCAGAGATGAGCTCAGGTCAACCTCAGCTCAGCCGCTGTGCGGACAGCACGTTGGGCACCGCGCTGAGGCGTAGCAGAACGCGCCCCAGTTGCTCGGCGTCGCGCACGGCGGTGTGCATCACGATCGTGGCAATGCGCTCGCTCGCATCGGTATTGGAGTTGACTGCCTCGATGCTGAGTTTCTCGAGGGCCAAGACGTCCGACACATCACGCAGCAGGCCGCGCCGATCGAGTGCCTGCACACGTATCTGCACGGGCAGCCGGGTATCCTCGTGCAGATTCCAATCCACCAGCAGCACGCGCGCAGGATTGAGTGTGCGCATGCGTAGCAGGTTCGGGCAGCGTGCGCGGTGGACGGTGACGCCGCGGCCGAGAGTGATGTAGCCGCAGATCGGCTCCGGGGGCACGGGCGCACAGCAGCGCGCCAGCGTCACCGGTAGATCCCCGACACCCTCGATGTCCACCAGCGAGCGCGGAGAGACGCGGCGCGTGCTCTGGCGCGTGCTCTGGCGAGGGGGCCGAGCCGCGGGCAGCTCCTCGGGCGCGGCGCCTGCCCCGCGCGCGAGATCTCGCTCGCGCTCGAGTAGCTCGCGCCCCGCAGTCTGCTGCTCCGACTGATCGAGTCGGCGAAACCAGGCACGCACCTTGGCACGGCTGCGCGGGGAGGCGAGGAAGCCTTCCTCGGCCGACAGCCAATCGCGGCTCGGACCGCCCTGCCGGCCGGTGATGATCTCCACGACCTCGCCGTTGGCGAGGGGCTGGTTCAGCGGCACGATGCGTCCGTCGACCTTGGCACCTCGGCAGCCATGCCCCAGCTCCGTGTGCAGGTGGTAGGCGAAATCCAGCGGCGTCGCACCGCGCGGCAGGTCGAGCACCTCACCCTTCGGCGTCATCGCATAGATGCGGTCGGAGAACAGCTCCTGCTTGAGACGCTCGAGCACGTCGCCCTCGATGAGGGCGGATTGCGCCGGGTCGAGCACGCGGCGCGCCCACTCGATCTTGCGCTGATAGTC
>JASHPX010000077.1 GCA_030037905.1 Gammaproteobacteria bacterium | reverse complement strand
TGCAACGAGCCGTTTTTCCATCGGCTGGTGCCGACGCTGGTCGAGACCATGGGCGAGGCGTTTCCGGAGCTCGCGCGCGGCGCCGCAGACGTCGAGCAAGCGCTGCGCGCAGAAGAGGAGCGCTTCGCCGAGACGCTCGCGGCGGGCATGGCCCAGTTCGAGGCGCGCATGGGTGATGCGCAGGCCGGAGCGCTCGTGCCCGGCTCGCTGGTGTTTCTGCTGCACGATACCTACGGCTTTCCGCCCGACCTGACTGCGGACATCGCGCGCGAGCGGGGACTGCTGGTCGATATGGACGGCTACGAGCGCGAGATGCACTCGCAGCGCGAGCGTGCGCGCGCTGCCAGCCGCTTCAACGTGGATCTGCGCGCCGGAGCGGAGCTCGGGGTGCAGAGCGAGTTCGTGGGCTACGACACCGCCGAGTGCCGTGCACAGGTGCTCGCGCTGCTGCAGGAAGGCCGGCGGGTCGAATCCATCGAGGCCGGCGCGTCTGCCGAGGTGCTGTTGGATCGCACACCTTTCTACGCCGAGTCGGGAGGTCAGGTCGGGGATCAGGGCGAGATCGCCGGGGCGGACGCCGCTTCGACGGACTCCGGGGCCGCCGGCGGCACCGCCCCGCGGGCCGTCGCGCGCTTCGTCGTACAGGACACCCAGAAGCGCGGCACCGCGCACGCGCATCTCGGGTATCTCGCGAGCGGCCGGCTGCGCGTCAGCGATGTCGTCGTCGCGCGCATCGATGCGCAGCGGCGCGAAGCCATCCGCCTGAATCATTCTGCGACGCATTTGCTGCACGCGGCGCTGCGGCGCCTGCTCGGCCGGCACGTGACACAGAAGGGATCGCTGGTCGCGCCCGAGCGGCTGCGGCTGGATTTCTCACATCCGCAGCCATTGACGACGGCGCAGCTGCTCGAGGTCGAGCGCCTCGTGAATGAGCAGATCCGTGCGAACGCCCAGGCGCTCACGCGGGTGATGGACCAGGAGGCGGCCGTGGCCGAGGGCGCGATGGCGCTATTCGGCGAAAAGTACGATCGTCGCGTGCGCGTGCTGTCGATAGGCGATTTTTCGCTGGAACTGTGTGGTGGTACGCACGTGCGGCGCGCGGGCGACATCGGCTTGTTTCACATTACCGGCGAGTCGGGCGTGGCGGCGGGGGTACGCCGCATCGAGGCGGTCACGGGACAGATGGCGCTCGATTATCTGGCGCGACTGGATGCGATGCTCGGTAGCGTTGCCGGGCTGCTACACGGCTCGCGCGAGA
This sequence comes from Gammaproteobacteria bacterium, assembly GCA_030037905.1. Taxonomy (GTDB): domain Bacteria; phylum Pseudomonadota; class Gammaproteobacteria; order Steroidobacterales; family Steroidobacteraceae; genus FEN-1191. The sequence goes on along the minus strand of JASHPX010000077.1, from coordinate 5,919 downwards.
ACGTGGCCGACAAAGTGCGCGAGGCGCTCGAGCGTGCACGCGCACTCGAGCGGGAAAATCGCGCTCTGAAGGACAAGCTCGCGCTCGGCCACGGCACCGATCTCGCAGCAGGGGCGCTGGAAATCGATGGGGTGAAGGTGCTTGCAACGCGTGTGGAAGGCGCGGACGCGGCGGCCCTGCGCGCAGCAGTGGATCAGTTGAAGAGCCGCCTGCGTTCAGCGGTCATCGTACTGGGCTCGATTGAATCCGCATCCAAAGTGCTGCTGGTGGCGGGTGTGACGTCCGACCAGACGGCACGCTTCAAGGCCGGGGAACTTATGGGCGTCGTGGCGGCCCAAGTTGGGGGTCGGGGCAACGGCCGCGCCGATTTCGCGCAGGGCGGGGGCAGCAGGCCCGAGGCACTGGACACGGCGCTGGCTGGGGTAGCGAGCTGGGTCAGGTCGCGCCTCACGCCGCGCTGAGCGAATATTGTCATAGCGGACGCCACATTGACGAATCTTAACGTGTGCTCCTGCACTATCACGCGAGACAATTCGTCAGCAAAACGGTTTGGAGTGTTTTCGCTGCCGCAGCGGGGTGTATGGGTGATGATCGATCGCAATGTTGCGAACGACAGCACGGCGGGTGTTTGGGCGGCCGCGCTTGCAAATGGAGGTTCCCCCAGTGCTTATCCTGACGCGTAGAATCGGCGAGACGGTGATGATTGGGGATGATGTCACGGTGACCGTGCTGCGCGTGAAGGGCAACCAGGTCCGATTGGGAGTAAACGCACCCAAGAGCGTATCGGTGCAGCGCGAGGAGATCTTCCATCGCATCAAACGCGAAGGGGCCGATCATATCGAGCGCCCCGCGGACGACGCTGCCAAGCTGACAGCCCAGGCCTGACGGCCGAGGTTTTTCCTTCCTGAAATATCTGCAGACGCAGTGACGCGTGCGCGATGCGTTTGTGGCGCGCGCGCGACGCAGCCCAGTCTCAGGTGCGCCACGGGCGGCTGTACGTCGCGGTGGCCTCGGGCCAGCGACAGCTTGGTTGTCTGATCATTGATTTTGCCCCCGCGGTAGCCCTTCAGTATTATCCCCGGGATTCGTCTTGGGATCGCAGGCGCCACGCGGCGCGGAGCGCCTCCCTCTGCACGGAGAGATGGCCGAGTGGTCGAAGGCGCACCCCTGCTAAGGGTGTAAGGGTCAAAAGCCCTTCGAGGGTTCGAATCCCTCTCTCTCCGCCAATTTAAGCCACTTTTCGTAATCTCGCACGCTCGGCAAAAATCGCCGTACGGAAACCGTACGGAAACAGCGGCCAGGTAATCTCGGGCGATTTCCGTCGGAAATCGCGCCTGTCTGTGTCCGTGCCTGGGCGCTCTTTGACAGCAGGAGCCAACCTTCGCGCGGTGGAAACGCGTTGCCGGGGAGAGGATTGCTCCATAGTCGGTTTGCCACGGCACGCGATCCAGAATCAAAGAGCCGGTATGTCGAGGTACCCTCGAACGTTCCTGCGGACCGCGCCCGCCCGCTGCCGGCTCTGCGCTTTGACATCAACGAGGTCGCCGGCATTTTGCGCATGAGCCGGGCGAAGCTGTACAAGCGGATTGGCGACGGCGCGATCAAGATCCAGAAGGACGGCGCCAGGACCTACGTGACCCTGAAAGAGATCGAGCAGTACGTGGAGGCCTGTGGGAAAGGCCCCACACCGCCATCCACGTTGACACCGACCAGTTGAAAGTCTCTCCGCCCCAACGGCGCGGCCGTTAAAGACGCTGCCGATCTGCGCGGGCCAGTTCACAATGACTGGCATCCAGGTCGCCGATCTTCTCCAGGCGGCGGCCCGCGCAGTTGATCCACTGGGTTTTCGTGGCCTGATCGATGAGGCCCGGTTCTGCTCGTCTTGCTTGTCCAATCCTCCGACGGTCAACGTGAGAGAAGCGCCAGCGCCGAGCACAGCGTCGTGAGGCGAAGGGGAACGGGCTTCCGGGGTGTCGGGGCGTAGCCCTGACCAAGGGGCGTTGGGACGGTTCCGGACGCAGTCCGGAACCGTCGGACAACGCCATACCTTGTATGGTTGGTGCGCCGCGTTCCGCGTCCGCGGCTATTGGGAAGCGCTGTGTTGCCGTCCCGGGGATTAATACCATGACCCGTGGACAAGCCACCAAGATTCGGCGCATCGGGCTTCGGATGTCGCTCGCCGATGCCGAGGCCCTACACCAACAAGCGCTCGAGTCTGCTCTCACGATATCCGAGCTCATCCGCCGTCGCATCACCGGACAGTCGGTAGTGAGCCGCGCCGACCATGAAACCGCGCGCAGCATCAATCAGCTCGGACGGATGCTCAAGCATCTCTATCCCGAGGGCCAGGCGTGGGCGAGCCCGGAGGAACGCAAGCGCTGGTGGACCCTCGTGACCGAGCTCTAGCGCACCGCGAAAGCGGTGCGCGCTTCAGCATCGGGTGCACCTTGACATGCTGGCGAAGGTCATCACGCTCGCACACGGCCGGGGACATCCGTCAGGCAAAATTGCTTTCCGTAATGCGGTCATTCAGGAGGATTGATTAGGCTATGATGAAACACTCGTTCTCGGTTCTTCGCATATCTTCAAATATTTATCGGGACGACAGCCCCCTATGAGAATCGCCATATGCGTGCCGTTATTGGTCACGATCATGACCATTTCGACCGTTCCCGCGCATGCCAGCGTGTTATGTGGCAGACATTACAAGACCGCCAGCGGCCTTGAAGCCACTTTAAGGGCAATCCCCGGCGTTCTGGTCTTTGACAAGGATAAAGGGATCACAACCATATTCAGTCCAAATCGCACGTTGTGGTGGTTTACAAGCGCAGCCACCCGGCATACCCCGCCGTGGTTTGCATTCGCCAGGTTGAACGGGATGGAGGCTACGTCAGGTTGCCGGTCCAGTCGGATTGCGGGGGTTCCAGACACAAAGCATGCACGGCGCTTGCCGAACGGCTCGCACGGGTTACGTTCTGAGGAAAAACCAAACTGGGAGTGACCGGAAAGGGTCGACAGCGAGCTTCTGCTCGGCTACTTGAGGCGTTGCACGCCGTCCACGCCCGCAAGGACCCTATCGAACGTGCCGAGCGGCATGTGGCCTGCCTTGCGCGCGATCTCGACCACAAGGCAGTCTGAGAAGCCTAGAGCGGGACGTTTCCGGAAGTGATCGAGCGCGGAACTCACCACTTCCGCGTCCTGAAGCGTAATCTCCTTGTGATTGAGGAGCATTTCTATGGCCGTCGAGATTTGCTCGGCGCTACGCTCGTACACTGCATCGAGCACCCACACCGTCTCTGCTAGTACGAGATGTGAAACCCATGCCCCACCGGCGATAAATTTCTCTGCTGAACCCACCTGCCCAGCGTCGTCACGAGCGACCAAGCGCACCAAAATGTTCGTATCAACGGCGCGCATGCCGTCTTCGAACGTATTTCCGGATACCTGCCTTTACATCAGCGGGACCTGCCCGTGCAGGCCCTTCGGGAAAGAGCGCCTGATGGAGGTCTTGCGAGCTATACCGAGCCGCCCTGCGTACGACGACATGATCATCCTGCTCATGCCACTCAAGTACGGATCCCGGTCCTACGCCTAGCTTCTTGCGGACTTCCGCCGGCACTGAGATCTGGCCTTGCGCAGTGACTCTTGATTGGGCTAGCGCCATGGCGTTACATTACCACGGTAATGATTCTGTGGCAACCCGGCTAGAAAACGATGACCGGGTTGGGTAGCCTCCGGTCAATGACCCCAGAAGTTGCTTAACTCGGTTATGCCGCCGCTCGCTCCTTGGGACGACCGCCACGTCTGCCGTTCTCGCGCGAAGCTTTCACCTTGGCCGCGCTGCGACTTGCGCCGCCGAGCTTGCCGATCCGCTGCATCCAGCGGCGCGAACCGAAGGCGCCCTCGATGAGTCCGGGGACATAGAGATCCGCATCGAGTAGCGGCCAATGCAGTCCCAGTCCGTTCGGACTGATCTTGATCTTCGCCAGCTTTGAGCGCGGCGCATGGCTAAGCCCCTCTGCGAGCGCCGCGGGAAAGGCAAATTCGCATCCACCCTCCAGCGTCAACACAACCAATCCGCGCCGCGCGTCATAACGAGCCGCGCGCGCGATCGGGCCCCGTGCGCTAGCCGCCGCTCCGCGCGCGTTGGCCGCTCTGAATTGCTCTTTAGTGATCGCCATGAATTGTCCTCCAGGCCGCACATAAGGCCTGAATATGCGCTTGCAGTAAGCGGGCCAGGCGGTTTACCTCTGGCCACGAGCACCTAAAGTTCTCTCGCAGTTCGACTGGGCCTGTCGGGCAATGCAAATTGAATACAGCTTGCCGCCGACCTTCCCACACATGGACGTGTGCGGGGCGATGATCGTTGGTGTAGATCATGACCCGAGCGCGGCCAAAGCGCAGAACCGTGGGCACAGAGCATTATAAACCGAAGCGTGCTTGGGTTAAAGGCGTGACGTGGTCGGAGCTGGACGCTCGGAAAGCGGTCACCGAACTTGTCCGCTTGGGGGTCGAGAGCATCGGAGTAGGGGGTGAAGGGCCAGGTGGCCATCGCTCCGCGCCGTCGAGATCCCTCGGGGAGCAGAGCGCCGAGACCTTGCGTCTATGCAGACGGCGCGCTCGGTCTTGCCTTTAGGCCAGAGATTTTTTCCAACATCGCCGACCGGATGAACTTGAAGTACGTACGTTCGATCATGCGAAGGCTCGTGCCGGTCTGGGCTGCAACAGTAAGAGGGTCTATTCCGTAGACCTGCAACAGTTCACTGATCCGAGCATGTCGGAAGCTATACGCGGAAGCCTCCGTTGGTATACGTTCTGACCCACGCGCCGTCTTGTTGTGCGCGGCGATGGCCGCCCGAGCCTCTTGCGCCCACATGTCGCGTCGCCACGGCTTCTGTCCGGCCGCCGTGAAAAGTAAGGCCGCGGGTAGCTTGCCCTTCGCCTGCAATTTGATGAAGGCTGCGCCAGCCTCATCCAGCACGACGTATCGTGAGCGCAGCTTCGGAGGACGTCCTTTTCGATGCGAGAGCTTCAGGTGCTCTCCATCGAAGTCCCTGGCCGTTGCTGCCGCAAGCTCCTTGGGGCGCGCTCCGGAGACTTCGAGGCCGCGCAAGAAGAGCGCGGCAGGCGGCGACGCTGCATCGATCAGTGCCTTTCGCTGCGCTGGGGTAAGGAACACCGCAGTGTCGGATTCGTCATCGTCCGGCAGGGCTTCCAAGCGCCATGCCGCCGGGTTCCCGATGTGACCGAGCCGGTTTGCCCGGTTCAGTCCGGCGGACACTGCACGGACCAGTCGATTGATGGTCCGTGGCAACCGTCCGGAGCGAAGGCGATCGCGCCACTCCAGGAAATCATCTTGCGTCGCGTTTTCGAGTTGCAGCTCGGCCAGAGGATCTTTGTACCGCTTGTCGTTCGGCTTGAAGCCGAGGGCCGTCTTGAAGTGCCCCTCGGCCCTCCTGGCGGCGTCAAGGCGGTCATGCCGCCGCAAATCCGCCAAGTAGGTCTCGAGTGCCGCGCTGACGGTATCCCGCTTTGCGGTGCGAACCGGCGAGCCCGAGAACTGCGAAAGCCATTCCTCTGCCTTTCGCTTGGCGTCGTCGAATTCGAGCGCTTCGCCGAGCGAACAGTATTGCTGCTTGTCGTCCCGCCCACGAAAGCGCGCGATCCAGGTGTCCGGACCCCGCCGGAAGCCGACGTATGCCCCCGCACCCAGGCGCTGCCAGTAGGGCTCCCGACGCGCTGCGAGCCGATCACGATCGCGCTTGCGAGAGAGATCCGCCATGGGTGCCTACTGTAGCCCGTACGGAACGGTACGGAAATATTGGCACGTTCGGAGATGGACGGCGATAGAAAGAATGGCCTATAAATAGGCCATTTTAAAGAATGGGCATGGACAACCATAGATCAGAATACACCCCT
>JASHPX010000076.1 GCA_030037905.1 Gammaproteobacteria bacterium | reverse complement strand
CCGCCTCCTAAGCGGTAGGTCGTCGGTTCAACTCCGGCCGGGGGCGCCAGTCAAAAGTCGCGACATCCCCCTATAGGTCCAGCCTCAAGAATCTCAATCGCCCGTTGAGCTTTGCGGACGTCCGCCCCCTCGGCGTAGATGACAATATTCGTGTCAGCGAAGACCGCGGTCATATAGTTCGTCGCGCTTGACCTGCGTCGCTTCGAACCGACCGCGATACTTGGCGAGTGTGCGGAGCGCGACTTGACGGCGCGCCTCGGCATCGCCTCGAGGTCTGGCTTTCAAGCGCGCGACGAAATCGAGCACCTCCTGCGCTTGAGGCTCAGTGAGGGTTCGGACTTCGCTAAAGATGCGCTCGGCCGTGCTCACGGGGTGACCTCTCAGACTGCTTGATTATACCTCAGTCCAAAAGCAACGCGCAGGACACCCGCCGAGGCCGAATCCAGACGAACGCGTGCACGCGTGCAGACCTTGGAGCGCGTCACTCAACGTGCCGATCTGATGGGGGCAAACCCCGTATTCGGGGCATGCGTATCACTGTCGGCATGATCGTCGGCCAGATCGCCGCCGGGGCGACGCCCGAGCAGCTGCTTGCGGACTATCCATATCTCGAGCGTGAAGACATCACCCAGGCACTGCGTTATGCCGCCTGGCGTGCCGAAGAACGCGAGATCACGCTGTCGTACGCGTGAGATGACTGTGCACTAGTCCGACGTCGGGCTGGTCACGGCCAGCAACGACGCGATTATGCAGTAGGCACGTACACGCGCGGCGGTCGTGCCGCACACGATCTGGACTTCGCCGCCATTCTGGCAGCAACGGGCGGACAGAAGCGCAGCGTCATTCAGATCCGCGCTGATCGACTGAGTTCCGAAGCGATCGGCGCGCACCTGCTCAATGTGCTGCACCAATGCGCGCATGCGCTCGCGGAAGGCGTCTTGCTAACCGTTGAATCCGGCCGTGCACGGACATCGTTGCTGCCATTGCCGACGCACCCGTAAATCGGGCACGCGTTCCGGGTGTCCCTATCCATACGTCTTCAAGGTCGGCTGACCACGGCCGGGCGGAGTCGACCCGAAGCTGACCCGAAGCTGATCGCCGTCAATTTCAGCCGTCGGGCAATCCGATTCCGCGCAGTAGCGCATCGCCTCGGCGTGCCCCGCTCATTGCGCGGTTGCCCCGGGATTCCAGTTCTGGATCAGCGTGATCGGCGCTGCAGCGCTATTCACAACGGTATTGATGAGGAAGCGCCCATCGGGGGCGACGTCATATTCCCTAAACAGTCCACCATTATTCTCGCCACCAGCGAGAATCCGCGTCTGGAAAAGCTTCACCGGCGTGCCCGCCGCAAACGTGGTTGCGCTGCTCGTGATCGGCACCGCCATCATCGCCCCCGACGGGTCGATGTAATCGATCTCCTTGCCGTCCGGCTGCCACGTGGGTTCGATGCCGCCCGCGGTGGACACCTGCCACTGCACCGCACCCGAGGCCGCGGCCGAATCCTTGGCGCCCGGCGGGTGGAAGGGGCGGACGTAAATCTCGAATCGCCCGGATTCGTTCGACTCGTACGCCACCCACCGGCCATCCGGCGAGAACACGCCTTCCTCCTCATCGAACGGTGTCTTCTTCAGGAACACTGCGGGCGTGTGCGCTCCGACCATCGGGACGACCCAGAGTTCGTGGCCAGGTTGCGGCGGAGTGCCGCTCAGATACAGCAGGAATCGGCCGTCCGGTGACCAGCTGGTCGGTATCCCCAGTATCTTGACTTGACCCGAGCTCAGGAGCGGCTGCGCGTCACCCACCGCCCCGTTCAGGAGCTTCTGGTAAAGGTAGAGGACACCGGACCTGGACCTGTCGGAGCCAAACACGATCCGCGTGCCGTCGGGGGACCACACGGGGCCGAGGTCGAAGTCACCGCTCGCCCCGAACGTCAGGCGGCTCATGCGCTCGCCATCCAGCAGCCAGAGATTCCCGCTCTGCCCTGTTGAGCGCTCGACCACCACGCGCCGGCCATCCGGCGCCACACGTGGCCCATCAAATTCAAAAGCGCCGCTCGGCTGATCGACGCTGCTGCGCACGGCGCCCGAGCGGTCGAACCACGTGAGTTGCGTCTGGTTGGCCACGCCGACCCGGTAAGCCACCAGCCCCGTCGCCGACACGGACATGGAGTTGACACGTTCCGGTGCCGGCAGGCCGATGGCCAGCGTGACCGGTGCACCCGTGAGCGTAGCCTTCCCCACATCCAGCCGCTGGGCCACGAGCGCGCCATCCCGCACCCACAGCATCCAGCCGGTGGGCAGATACACCGCGCCGCTCAGCGTGTCCGTCAGCCGCGTCGGAGCGCGCCCGGTCAGATCGCCCAGGTAGATCCCAACCGCGTCCGAAGGTGCAGACACACCGAACAGGAAATGGTGCCCGTCGGGCAGGAAGAAGGGTTCACCCTCTACAGGGTGTCCTGCCTTCAACGTGGTCACCGACTGCGCTGCGCCCCCGGTGGCGGAGACGCGCATCAAGGGACTAACTGGGGCCGGCACAAACAGGATGACGCCGGCCGCATTCCATGTTCCGCCGAAGTCGTTAGGTGCAGGCGCCAAGGTCTGCGGCGCGCCGCTGCCCACATCAAGGCGCTTGAGCGCACCGTCAGCGAAGAAGCCAATCGAGCGGCTGTCGGGGGACCAGAAAGGACCGGTTGCGCCCTCCGTGCCGGCCAGCGGCTGCGCCGTCGTCGACGCCAGCGACCGCAGCCACAGACGCGAGGCACCATCCCCGGAGGCCACGTACACGATCTGCCGGCCATCGGGCGAGAGCGCGAAACTGTCGGGCTGGCTCGTCGCGGGCGTGACGATGTCGAGGCGCGTTTCGGGCGGCGAGGCCGGCGGCGTCAGGCGCAGATACTTCACCGTGGGCACCAACAACACGGCGATAAGAATGGCCATGGCGGCAATGATCCAGCCCCGCCGTCGAGCCGTCTGCACGCTGGTCGCTGCGGCAGGCCGTGCGATCGCGGCAGCCGCCTGCTGTGCCGCCGCCGCCGCTGCCGCCGCCGCTGGGTCCAGGATCGCGCGCAGCGCCGTCACCAGGCGCGTCGCATCGTTGTGAAAGTCCGGGTCCGGCCGCACCTCGATCGACTGTCGAAACACCAGCGATGCCAGGGATCCCGGCAGCTCCGAGGCGACCGGCAGCTGCGCATGACCGACCAGCACCGGCACCACCGGGATGTCGCGGGCGAGCGCGGTCTCCAGCTCGATGCGTACGAAGTCGTCCGCATCCTCCAGTCGCCGCTGCCCCGCCGGGTTGCGCGCCTGCGTCCAGTGCGGACCCATGACGGCGAGCATCACCCCGCAGTCCCCAACGATGTCGTTCAGATGCCCGCGAAAGTCCCGCCCCAGCGGAATCGAATCCACATCTTTGAACACTTGCGGCTTGCCGAACGCGCCCACGAGGCGATCGTAGATGCGGCCCGTGGCGTCCGGACTGTCGCTGCGGCGGTAGCTGATGAAAATGCCCGACAAGAGTCACTCCGCTTTTTTTTGGCCCGGATGATCTCAGCGTGGCGACCGGGTCGTTCTTTGGATGTACACCGCTTAAGTCTATGCGCCCCGGACCCTCGAGGTCGAATGGCGGCTCTGGGAAAGGCCCATTCAGCCTGGCGATTGGAGGTGGCCCAGTCCCGACCCTTCGGGTACAGGGGCTTGAGCATCCGCCCGAGCTGATCGATGCTGCGTGCGGTCTCACGGTCGGTGCGGCTCACCACCGGCCGTCCACTGATTCGGCGGCGGATGAGCTCGGACATCGTGAGCGCGCACTCGATGGCCTCGCGGCGCAGGCTCTGGGCGTCGGCCAGGGACATCCGCACGCCGATGAGCCGAGTCTTGTTGGTTTGTCCGGGGATCATGCTTCCGCACCCCCGGGATGTGCTCCGCGCCTGCGCTTGTCGCAGACGTCGATGCGGATCATCACTCGGATCACGCTCAAGCGGTTCGTCGAGTCGCAATCCGGGCGTAGCGAGTCATGCAGCGCTCAAGTCGGCGGTTGACGCGTGGTTCGACGGAGTCCGCAAGGGCCAAGTGGGCCAGCATGGCGACCGTCAAGCAGCTGTATCGCACAGTGAGTGTCGTGTCGGCAGATCGCGTGGTGTTCAATATCAAAGGAAACGATTATCGTCTGGTGGTCGCGATCGACTTCGACAAGCGCATCGTGTGGATCAAGTGGCTCGGTACCCATGCGGAATACGACGGGATAGATGTGAAGACAGTCGCCTATGAGAGACCTCAAGCCGATTCGAAGTGAGAAGGATTACGAGGAGGCGCTTGCGGAGGTCGAAAATCTCTGGGGCGCCAAGACCGGCACGCCCAAGGGGGATCGCCTGGACGTCCTGGCGATTCTCATTGAAGCGTACGAGGCGGAGCATTACCCCATGGACCCGCCCGACCCGATCGAGGCAATCAAGTTCCGTATGGAGCAGCAGGGCCTGACCCGCAAGGATCTGGAGAAGATCCTCGGGACCCGCATGCGGGTGTCGGAAGTGCTCAATCGCAAGCGCGGCCTGTCGATCAATATGATCCGCGCCCTGCATGAGAAGCTCGGAATTTCCGCCGATGTCCTGATTCGATCGCGATCCGTCGACTGTCAGACGGGAGCTGGCGCTTCTTTACCGCGGATGCCGCTGAGGATGCTCCATCAGCTCGGCGAGCCTGGCATTGAAGGCAAACACCTGTGGCCCGGATGTTACCCACTTCCACCGCCAGTCAGGATGGCGGGAATTGACGATCAGGTTGTACTCTCCCGGCGTCACGGCACTCGAAACGCGTAGCGCCGGGCTTCTCCGCTCGTCGCACCACTCATCGCCGATGGCTTGCGCGGCCGGCAGCGGCTCGTCCCCATCCCAGCCGTGAGGAAGCACCGGCACGCTCTCGATTGCCGCGTCGGGGACGTCAATCACGTACAAGACATGCGGCTCGAGCGCATCAAAGCGCTTGTAGTGCACCAGACGCTCCAAAATCGCGAGCGACAGACTCTGCGCCGCGTAATCGAGATGCCGGCCGGCGGTATGCCAGCGGCCATCCACCGAGAGCCCGCTCGAGCCGCTGAAGGCAGACCGCCTCGTCCGGCCGAACTTGCGCAGGACGATACGCCAAGCCTTCAAGGCCTGACACTCAGATCGGAACTCCGTGGATCATCGCCCGCAACAGGCTTTCCACTTTCTGCGCGCCGAGGTCGGTCGCGAGCATCTCCAGCGGCGCCCGATCTCCGAGGCTCCGATCCGCAGCGCTCAGCCATTCGGCGACCGCGGCATCCGAGGAGAAGATCTCCCGCGCGAGACTCCTGGCGCGCACGACCCTGTAGAGACGCTCGGACTCCGCGGTGGAGAAGCGCTCGCGCTTCTTCTCACGCTCGGTCATCGTGCGCAGGACGAGCTTTAGCGCCTTGATGATGCGTGCCTTCGGCAGACCGAGAGCGGCTGCGATTTCCGCGAGCGCGCTACTGGGTAGCCCGCGCTCGAGCGCCTCGATCTGTGCGCCGAGCGGGAGTTGGGCGAGAGTCAGTACGCTCATGGCAGAATTGCTCCTTACCAGAAGCCAAATTGCCACGGCTGGATCGCCTCGTCAAGTCGTCACGCTGACTGGCCGGTGGCTCTGGCGCGCAGTCCGCTGCTGCCGTGGTGCTCTGTATCGGAAGCCTCTTGATCGTGACATGTCACTGGCGCACGTTGAGGCCATGAAACCCTCTGAGGCCCTTGCCATGTACCGCGAGCGCATTCGAGCCATCGTGGCGCATTATGGCGGCGTGAACCCGCGGGTCTTCGGCTCGGTCGCGCGGGGAGAGGACACCGAGGACAGCGATCTGGACATCCTCGTGGACGATCCGGAAGGCTACCGACTCAATTTATTTGC
>JASHPX010000075.1 GCA_030037905.1 Gammaproteobacteria bacterium | reverse complement strand
GTCCTCGCAGCGCTGACGTTGTTCTTTGCCGCCTTCAACGTGATGGAAGCGACGCTGCCGTCGCTGATCACCAAAACCGCCCCGGCCCGGGCCAAGGGAACGGCCACTGGAATCTATTCCAGCTCGCAGTTTCTCGGCATCTTCGTCGGTGGGGTGGCCGGAGGATGGCTGCAGCAGAACGACGGCGGCAATGCCATCTTTCTGTGGGCGGGCGCCCTCGCCCTGCTGTGGTTGCTGCTGGCGGCCACGATGCGGCAACCGAGTTATCTGGTGACACGGCTGCTACGGATTGGCCGTTGCGTGGACGCAGGGCTGCTGAGCGTGGCGCTACGGCGTCTTCCGGGCGTCGCTGAAGTCACCGTGGTAGCCGAAGAACAACTGGCTTATCTGAAGGTCGACTCCAGAGTGTTCGACAGCGCCGCGGCTCGGTCCCTTGCCGGCGCGGACAATTGATAATCGGCCACTTTCAGGCTGCGCGCCAGAATGTAATGACGAGGCCGCCTGCGATGACGACGTACCGTGGCATCCCCGCTGACTTCCAGTGTAGGTTGCCTCAACCCGGCTCGGGGTAGACGGCGATGCTGCCGGCGACCGAGTCAGCCACGTGTTCCTTGCTGATGACGCCGACGATGTTACTGGTCTCTGGCAGGCTATGCGCACGGATCACCACTGCCATGCCGGCGCCGCAGTTCCATATCTCGTGGATGACCTCGAACATGATCTCATCTGCGTGCACCACCGCGAAATTGGAGCTGGCGATATCGCGCATGGTGATACCCGCCTGCGCGGCCGCCGAGGCATGCCGCAGGGCGGTGTTCACGCGCACCACCCCGAGGATGCGCTCGCCGTCGCTGATCACCACGTGACGCAGGCCGCCGCCGTGATCCGGATGCGCAAGAAATGCCTCGACGCCATCGCCGGCCTGAGCGAGCACCACCTCGCGGTCCATGACCTCCTCGGCCCGCCGTACCAGAAACATGTTGGCCTGCAGCGCCTTGGGGACCGCATGGCCACGGCGGAACAGTTTCATGGTGTAGATGCTTTCGCGTGACAGCAGCCGGCGCACGCCGACGCTGACGGCAACGGCGAGGATCATCGGCAGCACGATGTCGTAGTCGCGCGTCATCTCGAAGATCATGGCGATCGCGGTCATCGCGGCGCCCGTGCCCCCGCCCACCATCGCGCCCATGCCGACCATCGCAAACGAGGGCACGTTCACCGGGAAGGGCGGATGCAGCGCCGCCACGGCGGAACCAAAGGCCCCGCCGAGTGTTGCGCCCATGAACAGCGACGGGGAAAAAATTCCGCCCGAGGAGCCCGACCCCAGGCTGAGGGTGGTCGCGGCGAGCTTGCCGGCGAACAGCAGCGCCAGCAGGCCGACCGCACTCAGCTGCCCCACCAGAATCGACTGCACCGTGGCGTAGCCGACGCCCTCGATATAGTAGTGCCCGAAGCCCCGCAGCAGCGCGTACATCATCAGCCCGACCAGCAGCATGCCCAGCGCGTGCCGCAGGTAGCGCCCACGGATGCGGTCGAACCAATCCTCGAGCAGGTGCAGGACGCGCACGAACGCCGCTGCGGCTACTCCGATCAGCGCACCCAGCAGCGCATACAGGCACAGGGTCAGGGCCGAGCTCGCGTTCACGCTCAGCGGCGCGAGCGGCGGCACACTGAAGGCTGGGCGCACACCGAAGAAGAAGCGCCCAATAAAGGTCGCCGTACCGGTCGCGAGCGCCACCGGTAGGAACGTGCGCGCCGACACCTCCGGCATCATCAGCTCGATGGCGAACAGCACCCCGCCGATCGGTGTGTTGAAGGTCGCGGCGATGCCGGCGCCCGCTCCGGCGGCCACCAGGATGATGCGCTCACCGGGCAGCATGCGGACGATCTGGCCGAGCGTGGAGCCGAGCGCCGAGCCGATCTGGATAATCGGTCCCTCGCGTCCCACGGCCGCCCCCGTGCCGATCGCTATCGCCGAGGCGACCGACTTCACCACGGCCACCACCGGGCGGATGATGCCGCTGCCGTAGTAGATCGCGTCCATCACTTCCGGCACGCCGTGGCCCTTGGCTTCGGGCGCGAAGTGGCTCACCAGGAAGGTCACCGCGAGTGCCCCGATGACCGGCACCGCGATCACCAGCGCGCCCCATGGGCTCGCCGGCGTGAACAGATTCGCGTCGTAGCGAAAGCTGATCTGCCCGAGAAACAGCAGATTGTGGATGAAGGCGATCAGATCGCGAAAACCGACCGCGCCGAAGCCGGTAACGACACCCACCAGCAGCGCGAGCAGCGACAGCTGTGCCAGGCCCAGCCGGTGCATCGGCTCGGTCACGAGCGGATCGACACCCGCCGCGGACGGTGGACGTGTGGGAGGAGCTGCCGGTGCCATGCCGGCGCGCACGGTGACGTAACCGCCGCCATTTTGCAACGGGCCGCCACTTGGCGCGTGCGGCCGAGCAAAGCGGTCGGCGAACAGCTTCGCCTACGCGCGGCGCCCGTCATGCGCGAACCGAAGCTCCTTGCGGCCGCCGGCGCTCTGCGGGGCGCTCTGGCTCGTTGGTGTCGGTGCGCTTCCGCGGCATCTGGAAGCTCGCGCGGCTCACGACCGGAACAGCCTGCTGTACTGCGTCTCATGCAGTGCGCTGGCGAGGGCCTGTGAGGTTGCTCCGATGCCGATCGCCTCATCAGGAAGGGCTAGCGCCTGCTCAATGATCGCCGGTATCCCATCGATTAGTCGATGCAGCAATCGCTGCCCGGCGGACTGACCGAGTGGCATCAGCTTGACTGCAGCGAGCACCTGGTTTTCGCTCCACGCCCACAGGTAGCCTGCCATCGCGCTCTCCTCGTCGATCCGCCAGCGCACCGCGGCCACCGCGAACAGCGTCACGAACGCGCCGGCGTGAGCATCCCCGGCGTCGCGA
>JASHPX010000074.1 GCA_030037905.1 Gammaproteobacteria bacterium | reverse complement strand
CTGACCGTGATCCGACGCAAAGCTCAGCATCGGAATCAGGTGGCCAAGCGACATGTCGCCATGGGTCAGCCGGCCGCCCGAATAACCGAAGAGCGCATGGGCCTGTGGATTGGCATATAGGATGATATCGCGATGATCAATCAGGAGCAGCGCCTCGGGTGAGGCCTCGACTAGCGGACGAAACAGCCCCTCCAGATCGATGTGCATCGCTGCTGCCCTAAAAGAATGCGTCGCTAGGCGGCCGCCCGAAGAGATCATTCCGTTTGGCACAGAGCCAGAGATATCCGCCTAGTGCACGTTGGCAGGATACGCAAGCAGCACGGATTGGGCTGTCACTAAAGTTACAGGTGAGCGGCTCTGGGGAGGCCCAGACGCCTTGTAAGCAATATGTGGACCAGACCCGCCGCGCGAGCAGCGCGGCAGCGCTAGAGGAGGACAGACCCGCGCTATGCGGTCTGCTTGAGCAACGCGGCTTCCTCGGAGAGGCGTTGCAGATCGAGTACGCGTAATCGACCGCCCTTAGAGCGCACGATCGATTCTCGCCGGAGATGGCTGAGGAGTCGATTGACCACGATTCGTACGGAGCCGATCATCGCAGCAAGCTCATCGTGCGGCAGATCGTCGATGAGACAGGCCTGCGAGGGATGGGTATCCGAGCCGCCGAGATAGCGCAGCAGCAGGCGCGCGAGGCGTGTTGCTGTGTCATGCAAGGCTAGGTCGGTTGCCAGCTCGGAAAGCTCGCGCAGCTGTGCGGCTGCGTAGCGATGGGCAGCGAGTCTAAACTTCGCGTCTTCGGCAATCCAGGCTCGTACCTGCGCCATCGGGGCAGAAAAGCCGTGCACCTCATCCAGGGTGTGGGCCGAGACCGCATGGGGTTCCCCATCCAGCAGGGCGATCACGTCGAAGCCATCACCTGGCCCGAGAAGCCACAGGATCAGCTCGCGACCGTTGTGGCCGTTGGAGCGAGTAATTTTGACCCGGCCGGCAGTGAGGATGACGAAGCGCTGGCTGGTTTGGGTGCCTGCCATGATCTCGGTATGCCGGGGCCAGCTCTGCGGCACAAACACGCGGGCCATCTCTTCGAACGCCGCATTCGTGACGCCGTGGAACAGCGGACTGTCACGGAGAATTTCGATGGGTTGCATGGATTGCATTGTCGGCAGAGTGTTTCAGTAAGACCATCAGGAGTTTCCACGCGCAGCTAGGCAATTCGCGAAGACGACGCGTTCCGGCACCAGGAGGATGCCGCCGTAGCAGTTCACGAGCGCAGTAGCAACACCGGCGCCGGTGCGTGTCGCACGACGTATTCGGCGTCGCTGCCCATCATGGCGCGATCGACACCGCGCCGCCCGTGTGTACCCATGACAATGAGATCCGCCTGCCAGCGCTGTGCTTCCTGCACGATGCCCTGACCGACCTGCGAGTTGTGATACTCGAGCAGCTGGGTGTCGGCCGGAACACCTGCCTCGCGGGCTCGTTTGGCCGCTGACTCGAGTATCTGTGTCGCCTCATCGTGAATCCGCTGCAGCAGATCCGCCGTGTAGATACCACCGAGCAACACGGTGTTTAAGTATGAATCACTGAGCACATGCAGTAGTTGCAGCTGCGCGCCCTGATCCTTGGCGAGACTGATTGCCTCGCTCAAGCCGCGTTCTCCCGTTGCACTGCCATCGATCGGTACGAGGATCTTCTTGTACATCGTTTCTTTCCTATGGACGCAGTGCTGTGGTCGGCTTCTGAGTAGTTAAAGCTGCCAGCGATGGCAACGGAATACGCGAAAGCCGCAAATGCCCACCGCGCTCGAGATGCGGCCATACGGCCTTCTTGGCCTTGAGGGCGCAGAGAACCCGCCCGGCTAGCAAGATCCGGGAGGCAGCGTTGCGCCGTTGCAGATCCGCGGCTGGATGTGGGGAAACGGTGGCTGAACTGTATGGCGATCGAGCACTGCTCGCTTAGGGCCGTGGATTGTACTGATGGCGCTGCGCCCCAGAGCGCGTCATCTTGACATGTAGCCGGCGCCCTCGTTGGGGTGCTTTGCATCAGAACACGGAGAGTTTCATGTCTTCCAAAACAAAAAAGCACCCCAAGGTCGCCGCTGCGGCGGCCTCTCACGCCGCAGGCGCATGGCGCCCCCATATCGAGACAGATCCCCTATTCAATCCCTTCGCCAGCACGGGCGTGACCGGTGATGGACGTACGCAGTTCGGGGAGAATGGCGAAGTATCCGCGAACCTTCGGGACGCCTCTGAGGATAGCGCACCATTGCAGGGAACCAAGGACCTGTCAGATGTAGATTCATTGCAAGATGTTTTGGCCACTGCTGCACTGACTCCGCGCCCTGCGACGCGCCGTCGGCCTCTGAGCAGCACAGAGCGCAGGTCTTCTGCCGCCAAGGCTCGTCCAGCCTCTGACCCATCGCATGCTCGGCATGCGACTAAGGCCAAGCGGGGGTCGCGGCGGAAGTCCGCCAAGTCCACCTCGAAGGCGAGAGATGTAGCGCGCGTGCAGCGCCGAACGAGCGTCCATCATGGCCCTCTCAGTGCGCGCAGCGCCCGCGTAGCTAAGCGCCGATAGGCAAAAACCGTACAGGGTGCTCCCTGCAGTTGTCCGGAAATCTGTTCAGGATCGAGCGCCCGGCGCTCCAGATCAGCAGCTCGGCAGGAAGTCCTTGGCTCCTCGATTCGTCGTTGCGAGGATATGATGCTCGTGTCCTGTACTTGCAATGGGGTTGTCGCGCCTGATTCAACTTAGGAATCCGGTGCAACGGTGAGTTGCGTGTCTGCAGCGTGATGAGCTGCATACAAGACTGCGTATAAGTGCGTATACCCGCGCCCGTTCCGTTCGCGCAGTATTGAACACATGGTCAAGGAATTGAGTGCCGCCCTGCCGGCCTCTTCGTGCCCACCATCTTTGGCCGGCACGCGCTCAATCTTATCCACCGCCCATGGGCTTGGGCTGCCGTAGCGACAGATGCTCGCATCCACGCTTGGCAAGCTTTCGGCGCGGCGGAATCTGCTAGCGAGCCTGTTTTAAGTGCGGAGAGCCGCTGGTCGTTGCAGAGAACCTGGCAACCTGGCAGCGCCGCTCAAATCAACCACGAGGTACACAGGTCGGAAGATGAATTGCATGGACGCGCCACTATCAACACCCCTCCGCCGGATCGGTCTCGGCGACCGGGTACGCTTTCGCGACGCTTACGTGCCAGCGCTCGGCACTGTCGTAGACGAGTTGACCGAGACGTATGTGTGGGTCAAGTGGGAGGGAGTCGCTACACCCACCTCCCACCGTCGGGAAGATCTACAGATCGCCGTGTCCTAATGCAGGATCGATGGATTCTTTGGCGTCCTGCTACGGCAAGTGCCTATGGCGGGCGAAAATGCGCGATGCGAGTGTTCATCGGCCGCGTCGGGCAGAGCGGATCGTTGGGTGAGGCATTGGGTGGACGATAGGTATGGACAGCCGTCAACATTTTTCGTTGTGGTACTTCGTCGCAGCCATGCTGCTACTGTTTGCACTGCAGAGTGTGCTAGTCGCGCAGCACACGGAGACACTGGCTTACAGCGATTTCAAGACGCTGCTGCACGCCGGCAAGGTCAAGGAGGTGCTTATCAGCGATGAGAGCATCTCTGGGACAGTCGATTTGCGCAACGCTGATGCCTTGCTGCCCGCCGACGCGTTGAAAGACCTGTCCAAGGATAATCTCGAGGCACATCCGTTCGTGACTGCTCGTGTGCCAGACACCGACCTCGTGGCGGACCTGCAGGCCGCCAAGGTGCGCTTTTCCGGACAGATCGAGAACCGTTGGCTGTCGACCTTGCTGAGCTGGGTAGCTCCTGCGCTGGTGTTCGTGCTTATTTGGGTCTTTTTCATGCGCCGCATGGGTAGCGGTCAGCTCGGGGGACTCATGGATGTCGGTAAGAGCCGCGCCAGAGTATTCGTGCAAAAGGAAACCGGAGTGCGCTTCGCTGATGTCGCCGGGATCGATGAGGCGAAGGACGAGCTGATGGAAGTAGTCGACTTTCTGAAGAATCCCGAGCATTACCGGCGCCTTGGCGGGCGTATTCCTAAGGGGGTGCTGGTCGTCGGGGCGCCCGGCACCGGCAAGACGCTGCTGGCTAAGGCGGTAGCGGGCGAGGCGGGGGTTTCGTTTCTGTCCATCAGCGGATCGGAATTCGTGGAGATGTTCGTCGGCGTGGGGGCTGCACGTGTACGTGATCTGTTTCAGCAGGCTGAGAAGCTCGCACCATGCATCATCTTCATCGACGAACTCGACGCCCTCGGTAAGGCCCGCGGCATCAGCATGTTTGGCGGGAACGACGAGCGTGAGCAAACACTCAATCAGCTGCTCGTGCAGATGGACGGGTTCGATACCGCCAGCGGCGTGATCATCATGGCGGCGACAAATCGTCCCGAGATCCTTGATCCGGCGCTGTTACGCCCGGGACGCTTCGATCGCCAAGTGGTTCTGGATCGTCCCGATATCAAGGGTCGCGAGCAGATCCTGCGTGTGCACGCGAAGAATCTGAAGCTGGGCGCGGATGTGGATTTGGCAGCGGTTGCCGGAAAGACGGCAGGACTCGCCGGCGCGGACTTGGCGAACATCGTCAATGAGGCTGCGTTGCATGCTGCCCGTCAGAACAAGTCGAGCGTCGATATGGGCGACTTCGACGAAGCCATCGATCGCACGCTCACGGGGCTCGAGAAGAAAAGCCGCGTGATGACCCAGAAGGAACGCGAAACAGTCGCGCATCATGAGGCGGGGCATGCCCTGGTGGCCGAGGCGCGCCCCGGTGCCGACAAGGTCGCGAAGATCTCAATCATTCCGCGGGGGATTGGCGCGCTCGGTTATACGCAGCAACAACCTACCGAGGACCGCTATCTTCTCAAGCGCGGCGAGTTGTTGGATCGACTCGACGTACTTCTCGGAGGGCGCGTGGCCGAACAGCTCGTCTACGGGGAGATTTCGACCGGTGCACAAAATGACTTGCAACGCGCTACCGATTTGGCGCGCGAGATGGTCACCCGCTATGGCATGAGCGACGCCGTTGGGCCGGCGACACTCGAGAAGACTCGGTCGGCGCTGTTTCTTCGGGAGGTGGCGACGCCAGGGCATGCTGAGTACAGCGAGCACACGGCACAAGTCATCGACGAGGAGGTGCGCAAGCTTCTATTGACGGCTCAGGATCGAGTGCGGGCGACGCTATCGGGCCGACGCGAACTGCTCCACGCGCTCGCTCAGGAATTGCTGCGTCATGAGGTCGTGGACCGAGCGAAGTTGCTCGCCATCATTGACTCGGCGAGCTCTCAGCAATCTGTTTCACAGTTGCCGTCCGAAGCATCGTCGCCATCGGCCGACGTGCCAGCGCCTAGGGTTCCGGAAAAGCGCCCGGCGGCCGCCTGACATAAACCCAACCGGCGCACGCGGCGCAGGTACAAGCTATGTCATCCCCGCGAGGACCATGGCCTCCGGTGCCGGTCACTTTGCCGAACGAGCGCGCGTGACGCTCGGCGGGCGGCTCGTATAGCCCACGAAGCGCAGCTGCCGCAGGTGTGCTTCCCGCGAACAAGATACGAGCTATGCAATCAGGCCATGCTTGAGCGCGAACTGAATCAGCTGCGCTGAGGACTGGAGGCCGAAAGTTTTCATGATTCGATACTTGTGAAACTCAACGGTCTTCGGTGTAAGTTTCAATCGGCTCGCGACCTGCTTGATGGATTGTCCCTCAGCGATGAGTTGCAATACCTGTCGCTGGCGGCTGCTTAACCGTTGCTCAGCCAGAGTCTGCGACAATAGCTGAAGCCTACCTTTATCCGAGGTAGCGCCCTGCCCGCCAACCAGTGGACTGATATAAGCTCCGCCCGCCAATACGACATTGATTGCTTGCCAAAGCTCGGCGGATGCCGCGTGTTTGACAACGAATCCCACCGCCCCAGCATCGAATGCTTCCGCAACGTACACTCGGTCCACGTGCATCGTAAGCACGATGACATACGCCTTGGGCAACTCGCGCAGCAATTGACGGGTCGCATCGATACCATTTAGAAGCGGCATGGTGACATCGGCGACGATGATATCCGGCCGGAGCAGCCTTGCCGCTTTCAGTAAGGCCTGGCCATCGCCGACAGTACTCACGACCTCGCACTCTGGCTCCAAAAGGTTACGCAGTCCCTCTGTAATAATCGCGTGGTCATCCGCTAACACGACTCGCGGGCGACGATCCGGTCGCAGGTGCGATTTAAGACGACTCAAGGGCTGTTCACGCGTTATCATTCATGGTCCAAAATGGCCCGATAGCCCGGCGAACAGCGGTTCAGAGGGGCGCATTCGAGCACCACTGTCTGACAGGACCCTCGCAAGTGCCCACTAAGAAACGCACGACGCAGCGAAGTAACCGGACATCGCACCCCACCGAGTTCCCGATCGTTGGCATCGGCGCCTCGGCCGGTGGCTTGGCCGCTCTTAGCGAGCTGCTGAATGGCTTACCGGCTGACCCAAACATGGCGTTTGTGATCATCTCTCACATGCACCCGGGTCATCAGAGTATGCTCGC
>JASHPX010000073.1 GCA_030037905.1 Gammaproteobacteria bacterium | reverse complement strand
AATATCCGGATTGGTACCGAGCGCAAAGGTGACCGTCAGTGAGTAAGCGCCCGTGTTGGTGCTCGAGGAGGACATGTACATCATGCCCGCCACGCCGTTCACCTGCTGCTCGATCGGCACGGCGACCGAATCCTCGACCTGCTGGGCTGTCGCGCCCGAATAGGTGGCGCTTACGGTGATGGTCGGAGGCGTGATCTGCGGATACTCCGCGATGGGCAGTGTATCCAACGCCAGCAGTCCGGCGAACAGGATGACGATGGAAGCGACGGTAGCGAAGATCGGTCGATCTATGAAGAAGTTCGAGAACATGGACTCACTGAGTCGGCGTCTGGGTCGACGTCCGAGTCGGCGTCCGGGCCGGCGTCTGGGCCGTCGAGCCGCCGTTCGTGGTGGCGGCGCTGCCGCCGCCGGACTGGTCGGTATCCGGGATCTTCTCGGGGATCTCCTGGGTCTTCACCACGCTTCCCGGATGAACCTTCTCGACGCCTTCCACGATCAGCAGATCCCCAGCCTTCAGCCCGGAAGTGACGACTTCGTCGTTGCCGACCATGTCGGAAGTCGTGATGCTGATCTGCTGCACCTCGTTGCCGCTGCCCACGACGTACACGGACTCGGTTCCCTGAAGCTGCTGAATGGCCGATTGCGGGACGAGCAGGGCATTCTGTGCGTCTCGCACCACGAAGCGCACTTGTACGAACAGACCGGGCTTGAGAATCTGCTGCGGGTTCGCAAAAGATGCACGAATGGTCAGTGTTCCCGTGCTCGTATTGACAGCCGGCGCAACCAGGTTCACCTCGCCCATCTGGTCGTAGGTGGTTCCGTTGCCCAGCAGCAGCTGTATCGGTTCGGGCTGACGGGTTTGTGTGCGGCGGTGCTCGACATACTCGAGATACGAGTTCTCGCTGATTCCAAACGTGACGTACATGGGTGTAATGCTGTACACCGTCGCCATCAGGGTGCTGCCGGACTGGATCAGGTCTCCGACCTTGACCTGCGACGTGCCGATGTCCCCCATCATCGGGGTGATGATGCGGGTATAGCTCACATTCAGCTGTGCGGCCGCGACCTGTGCCTGCGCCAACGCGACCTGCGCCTGATTTTCCTTGGCGGTGGCAATTTCGCTATCCAGCTCCTGCTGGCTGATCGCGTGTTTCTGTGCG
This sequence comes from Gammaproteobacteria bacterium, assembly GCA_030037905.1. Taxonomy (GTDB): domain Bacteria; phylum Pseudomonadota; class Gammaproteobacteria; order Steroidobacterales; family Steroidobacteraceae; genus FEN-1191. Next base: position 3,336 of record JASHPX010000073.1, on the reverse strand, counting down.
AGCGGCCGATACCGGTTTACGATCTCCTGGGCGTTGCTGAGTGTGGCTTGGTCCACGGCGAGCGTCGCCTGCGCCTCGGTCAGGGTATCCTGATAAGGGCGAGGGTCGATCACGAACAGCAGTTGCCCCATCTTGACGAGGGAGCCCTCCTGGAAAGCGATCCTCTGGAGAAAGCCCGTGACCTTCGCGTGGATCTGCACCGTCGCCGCCGCCTCGGTTTCCCCGACGAATTCACCGTAGATGGGCACGGTGTGCGGTTGCAGGCGGGTGACCACGACGCTGGTGGGGATGGCCGCCGGCGCCTTCGCGCCGTTTCCGCCCGAGCATGCGACGAGCGATCCCAGCAGCGGTGCCGGCAGCGATGCCAGCAGCGCAAGCCGACAGGTTTTCATCTCGCTCGGGCCGTCTGCGCCAGTTACTCCTGGCTCCTCTGCCAGCTCAGATCGGGGGCGTAGCTGCGCATCGCTCTGGCGATCATCGCGGTTCTTGGGCCAAGATTCTTTTGATACACCGTGCCATCCTCGCCGACGATGAAGGTCATCACCCCGGAAGATCGGTATTCGGCCGGGTATGCCACGAAGGCAAAGCCGCGCAGCATCCTGCCGCCGATGAGATAGCTGCGAGCGCCGCCCCGGGCGCTCACGCCCTGTCGCGTGAGGACGTGGTAGTAGTAGCCGCGAAAGGCCGTCGGGTGGCTCTTGCCAGCCTCGGCATGGCCTGCCGCGGCTGCCGCTGCCGCTGCGACGAGCGGCCCGATGGGGCTCTCGGGCTCTCCGGGCGCTGCCTGCCAGTACAGTCCATCGTGTTGGCCGGAGGCGCTGAAGATGTGCCGGGCATACTCATGTCGCATCGACCAGTATTCGTGCTGCGCGGCGACGAGTTGCCCGAGCACTCGGACCGCCGAGAGCTCGTTTCGACCGATGCGCCGGTAGAGGATCTCTTTCTCGCCCGCGACCGTGTCGAAATACCACGCATGCCCCGACTGCACGATCGGGATGGGCATCGGCCAGTTCTCCGCCCCGACGTACAGCGTGAGCGTCCCGTCGGGCTCCTGCGCGAGGCGGTGCATCTGGTCGTATTTGCTGACGAAATTGGCGCGATCGTCGGCATCCTCCGTGCTATCTCCCGAGGAGACGATTCGACTGGCGTCCGGGCCGAGGATTGCCAGTAGCGCTTGGGTGTCGTGGCTGCTCACCGCCGCGAAAAATGCGCTCACCGCGGCCGCCGGCGAATCGAAAATCCGCTGCCCGGGCTGTTGCGCCCCGCAGGCAGCGGCGATGCCCAGGCCCCCCGCGAAGAAGATCGCCATCGTCGTCAGCCCGAGAACGTGCGCCCAGTCTGCCCGGCCGGCACTCGACTTGACTCGCGTCATACGGCTCTCCGTTTCAAAACCACTCGAAGCCTCGGGATGCAGACTCGAACAAACCTTGCGGTCATCGGCCCCGGCCTGCTGCGCGAGGCGCCCCACCGCCTCCGCCACGAGATGCGCCACTAAATCCGCCGCCGCCACCGAAGCTGGCCCGCCCTCTGGCCGCGAAGCTCCGCGTCTCTGCACCGGAGCTGAAACCGCCGAAGGCCCCCGAGCGCACGCCGATTTGGCCGCGGGGTGCCGTGTAACCCCGCGCGGCACGCACGTCCCCACCAAAGGGTCGAGGTGCAGCTGCAGAGAATCGGGGTACAGCACCGGAGCGGTCGGTCGCACCGAGGCGCAACGCCCCGCGCGCGCCGGCGCCGGCGGCATAGAAGTTGCGCCGGTTGAAGAACGTCACACTGCGCGAGGCGTACTCGCCGTGATTGAAGAGCACCCTGTGGCGGCGCCAATCGAATCCCCAGTGGGACCAACCCCACGTAAAGCCCCCGAAGACGCCGACCGGAATACCTACCCCGAACGAGAGGTCTGGGCCGGCGAACCAGATTCCCGGATACGCATACCACCCCGGCCACGCCAGGAGGGCAGCACCGTAAACGGTCCACGGATCGTACGCGGGAACATACACGACGTCCGGGTCCACCGGTTCGATCTCGATGTCCGTCCCCTGCATGCTGACGGCCTGCTGGGAAGTGCTCTGCAGAGTGTCGGCCGCCGCGGCGCGCTGGCGCATCGTCTGCACCGCCGCCATCACGTCCTGCGGCTGATTGTAGTAGGCATCGCCCAGGGAGGAAGTCCAGGAAAGATTGCTGTCCATGTTTCCGAGCACCGCCGGAAAAGCGATGAGCGCCTTGACGCTTGCGTCCCAGGCCTGCTGGTTCGCCGCCTGGGCGAGAGCTTGTCCCGTCAGGCCCGGATTGGATTGTAGCCATCGGTCCGCCTCGACGACCTGCTCGGGAAAGGTGCAGGCCGCGAGGATCTGCGCAACGAGCGAATCCGGATACAGCGCTATGGGCGCGACCAGCTGCTGCAGTTGCTCGGCAGACTGCGGCGCGTAGGTCGGCGTCGGTGCAGGCGGCGCGGGCGCTTGCGGTGCCGGTGCGGCCTGGGCCAGGAGTGTGCGCGGGGCCGCTGCGAGCAACGTGATCGCCGCGAAGAGCAGAACCGCAGACTGCGGTCCGAACGCAAAGCGCCACGTGCCGCGGCAGGCTCGCAAGGGGTGATCTCGAACTGTTTGCTTGCTCAATGCGCACGCTCGGATTGGTTGAAAGCGCGCGGAACGGGCGCGGCAGCCGACGCAAGATTATCGCGCCGGAGCGAGGGGACGCCAACCCGCCTGCGCGGGCCGGTGTCAACATGAACAAGGATTAACCGAAGGAGACCGAAATCAGGTCAAGTGCGAGCGTCAGGTGCACCTACACCCGTCGCCTCGCATGAGGCCGGGTGCGCGGGCGGCCTCATCGTTGCGTACCGGCGTGCGGCTCAATTAATGGTTGACTGATGCGGTACGCTCGGGGAAATATCCGGAAGCGATGCAGAAGGCCAACGGTGACAGAGAATTTGTCCTCTGAGGGAAGGGAATGGCTCGCGCACCTGCGCGTTACGGTAGCGACCGAGTCTCGCGACGGCCAGCGGCTGGTTGAGAATCTCGGGGACAATGCGATCTGCACGGTGACGGTGGATGATTCAATTCCGTGCATCGTTGTGATTTGGCGCCGCTACGCCACCAGCGCCCAGCTGCGCTTCATCCACGAGGCCATCCTCGATCTCGTCCATAGCCGCCGACTCACGCGCATCGTGGGCGATGACACCGCGCTGCCCACGATTCACGCGGAGGATCAGCGCTGGATCATCAACGACTGGATGCCGCGCGCCAGGGCCGCGGGAGTGCTGGTGACTGCTAGCAAATCCCCCGCCAGCTATTTCGGCCGCCGCGCCGTCGAACAGGTCGGCTGCAGAGCCCCCTG
>JASHPX010000072.1 GCA_030037905.1 Gammaproteobacteria bacterium | reverse complement strand
GAGATCAGCGGACCGGGCGAGATGATGCGCGCGTAGTCATAGCCGATGCCGCCGTTGAGCGTCACGCCCTGGAACGGAACTGCCGAGAAATCCATCTGCGCGCCCTTGCTCACCGCCCTGCCGGAGTTGATCTCGCCGCCCTCGCCACACAGGAACATCAGGTACTCCTGAATGTTGGTCCAGTTGATCCAGAACACCGAGCTGTTGAGCGAGAAGCGATGCCCGTCGAAGAACGCCTTCTCGCCCAGCTCGTAGTCCCACACCCAGTCCGGCCCGTACTGCGACAGCTCCTGCGGGGTGAGATGATCGGCCGCGTAATCGGCGGCGCATAGGTTCAATCCCGGCGGGGGCTGCCCGGCTCCCGGACGGAAGCCCTTGGCCGCATCGGCATATAGGTTCAGATCCTCGTTCGCCTGGTATTGCACCACGTACTTGGGCGTCAGCACGCTGTCCGATTCGCTGGTGGCCAGCGATTCACCAGTCGAATACGTCAGCCCCGTAGGGAAGCCGATGGCCCCCCAGAGCTTGCCGCCGGACAGGTACCTGTCCTGCGAGTAGCGTTCCCCGAGCGTGACGGACCACCGGCGGGTGATGTGGTAGGTCAACTCGCCGTAGACCGCCTGCTGCGTCGTCGTCGTTGGATTCAGCAGGGAAGCCACGACGTTCGTGCCGTAGTAGGCCGTGAAGCCGGCGACGTATTGATTGAAGGCAAACTCATCGTCGTTTCTCTCGTAATAGAGCCCGCCGGTGAACGTCAGCGGGAAATGCCATGAGGACGCGAAGCGCAGCTCCTGCGTGATGTCGTGCGTGTTGGAGAATGAGGCCAGTGGCGAGGGCAGCAGCGGCGTCCCGTAACCGTACGAGGTGAATTCGGAGACGTCCTCGTAGTCACGCGTGTGCCGGTCGAACCCCGAGGTCGCCGAGGTAATGGTACCGGCCGGCGTCGTGTAATCGAGGGTCCCACCATAGAACATGAACTGATCCAATGTGCCCTCTGGAATGTCGAAGTGCATGTAGTTGGTGGTGTTGTTGGCGCTGTAGTTGCCCAGGGGCAGTCCATTGGTGCTCAGCTTCTGATACAGAAACTTCGGCCGGATCACCAGGCTCGAGGCCGGTTTCCAGAGTATTTGTGCGCTCAATCCGTCGTAGCCGGTCTGCGCCGCGTTCTCCTGTTTGCCGGGGGTGCACGCACAGTCATAGGTGGTGGCGTTCTGATCACCGGGCGCAGGCGCGCCCTGCCTATAGCCGGGCACCGGCCACTCGCGCGTGAGCCAGCCGCCATCCTGCCCGCGGTACGGTGTGATGCGCACTGCCAGGCTGTTCATCACGATCGGAAGGTTCAGCGTGACATATCCCAGGTAACCGTCGCTGCCGCCATCGACCCTCGTGCCCTGGGCATCGGCGACACCGGAGAATCGGGTCAGGTCCGGGGCGGTGGTGATCTCGCGGATGGTGCCGCCCATGGAGCGCGCCCCATAGAGGGTGCCCTGCGGGCCTTCCAGCACTTCGATGCGATCGATGTCCACTACGCGCGGATCCAGTGAGATCGGCATCGGCAGGTCGTCCAGATAGAAGCCGGTGGTGTTGGTGCCCTCGATGCCGCGGATGGCCACGCCGCGGTTGTCGACGTTGCCGCCCTCGCTGTAGTCGAAATTCAGGTCCGGGACCTGCGCGGCAAAGTCGTTGAAGGTCTGCACCTCCTGCTCCTGCATCATCGGAGCAGAGATCACCGTGATGCTCATCGGTACGTCGAGCTGCGTCTCGGTGCGTCGGGTCGCCGTGACTGTGACCTCCTGCAACTGCTCCGGTACGCTCAGCCCCTGGTTCGCCTGCAGGTTCGATGTTTCGGTCGCGCTCGGATGGTGTGCCTTCAGCAGCCGGCCACTGGCCATGAGGCCCGAAAGTAATGCAACCAGCCGCGCGCCCCAGCGCGGCAGCGCCGACGCATGTGTGCGCGTGACCAGCACCACGCCCGAGCGCGTGATCTGGTAGCTGAGGTCCGTGCCGCTGAGGAGCTTCGCGATCCCCTGATCGAGCGTGAAGTGGCCCTGCAGTGGCGGACTGACCCTGCCTACGACGATCGAGGAGCGATAGAACAACCGATGATTGGAAGTCAGAGCAAAGCTCTGCAGTGCATCGCGCAGCTGCTCCTGAGGGATATCGAAATCGTACAGTGGAACGCCGGTCGCTCCCGCCGCCGCGCCGGTCGCTGCTCCGGCCGCCGCCGCCGCCGCCGCTCCGCCCGCCGCTGCCGCGCAGACACCGCTTTGCAGGGCGAAGGTGACGCGAAGGCCGACAGTCGGGATGAGCCGCAGCAAGCGCGACGCCCCCCGCGCCTTGATCACGGCGCCCTGATCACGGCGATGGCGATAGGATCAACAGGTTCGGTCCCGCCTGCCGCGTCACCACGGGCAGAGAGGATTGAACCGCCTCGGCGAACACCAGGGTGTCGCCCAGATCGAAGACGCCGCTGATGCGCTCGCGCGCGAGCGACGGGTCGCTGATTCGCAACTGCATCCTCGAATAGCGGTTCAGCCGGCGTGCGGCCTCGGCCAGAGGGGTGTTATCGAAAATGATCTTGCCGGAACGCCACGCGATGGCCGCGTCGATGTCGGCGTTGTGCACGATGCGTGTCCGGCCCGCCCGGTCGACGTTGAGCTCCTCGCCTGCGGCCAGATCGAGGGTACGGCCGAGTACAGCTGCCGGCCGCTCGGATTGCGGCTGGGCGGTTGCCGCGGACTCGGCGACCGCGACCACGACCTTCCCCTCGACCATGTCGATCTGCATCTGCGCATCGACGTACTCGACATTGAAGGATGTCCCGACCGCCGTGATGGTGTTGCCCCCCGCCTCCACCAGGAACGGCCGGCGAGGATCATGAGCCACGACGAACTGCGCCTGCCCATCGAGCAGATCGACGACGCGCGCATCCCTCGTCATCCGGACCCGGATTGCGGTTCTCTCGTCCATCATGATCTGCGAACGATCGGAGAGCTCGACGTTACGCCGCTCGCCGAGCTGCGTGTGATAGCTCGCGCGGCTCGAGCTGCCGAGCAGGACCTTCAATCCCAGGCTGAGCAGCACAGCGACGACTGCGCCAATCGCACACCACCGATAGAAGTCGGCGCCGCGATGCCACAGGCGCCTCCAGCCGACCCCGCGCGCCCGCTGCAGCGCATCGCCGCGAAATGCGATGAGTCCGGGCGCTACCGAGTGAACCTCGAGCCTCTGCCATGCATGCTGGATGGCACCGTAGGCGCGAGCATGAGCGGGGTCGATCAGCCACGCGCCCAGCTCGGCCTCGTCGCGAGCCGTCCACTCGCCGGAGTGCTGGCGTATGTAGAACGCCGCAGCCTGTTCCTCGAGACCCCCCAAGGGTCCGACGACATCGACGCGGTCATCCGTACTCATCTGGCTTCATCCGCTGCGCCAGGTGGGCCAGGGCCTTGGCGAGGTGCTGCCCCACGGCGCTCACCGAGATCCCCATCAGGTGAGCAATGTCCGCCTGCTTCATTTTCTCCAGCCGGCATAACACGAATATGTCCCGGGTACGCTGGCCGAGCTCCCGCAGGGCGATCACGATTCGTTCCAGCTCCTGCTTACCTGACAGTACGCGCTCGGGGGACTTTTCCTCAGCGACACCCTGTACCAGCTCCTCGTTCCAATCCACGACGCTACCGTGGGTCAATATGCGTCGGCCCCGATCCCGCCAGCAGTTGACTGCGATCCGGAAGATGTAACTCTTGGCCCGCTCTGCCGAGGACCATTCGGCGTGCGTGAGAGCGCGCAGCATCACCTCCTGCGCGAGGTCCTCCGCCTCCGCGGCATTGCCGCAACGACGCAGGAAAAACGCGACCAGAGCCGGTCGCAGCGGCACGATGACTGCCGCTTTATCTAGGGCTGGAGTGCAGGCACTGGCGGTGGCTTCGCGTGGCATATAGCCGCCGGCTAGTTCGTTTTATACCACAAAGATCCCACAATCGAAGCGGTGAATGCAATCACGCGTCGTGCTGCCCGCCATCTCGCCATCCGGCCATCCGGGGCGCTGGCGTCCGGCCAGGGAAACAGAAATGCGTATTTCGACAGGTCGCGCGTATTTCAGAATGGCGGGGAATAAGATCGATTCAGGCTGCTCCGCCGGGCGTGAGAAAAAGCTTTTAAGTCGGGGAGCCTCGTATGGTCTCAGCAATACCACAGGACGTTCCAGGCATTGGCGGTTGTGTCCGCGCGGTAACGCCGCTCGCGCGCACGCGGTCGCGGGCCCTCTCGCGCTCGGGCGCCGCGGCGGCGTTGTTGGCGGGGCTGCTCGCGGCTGGGTTACCGGCGGGCGCATGGGCGCAGAACACCCAGAATTCCCAGAACGCCCAGGAAGCGCCGGCGAGCTCGACGCTGGTCGCTCAGGCGGCCACGACGGTCGAGCCGGCAACGACGACGGTCGCTCAGGCGGCAACGACGGTCGCTCAGGCGACGACGGGGGAACAGGCGCAGCAGACGCAGGCGCAGGGCGGGCAACTGCAGGAAGTGGTCGTCACGGCCGAGCGGCGCAGCGAGGAACAGCAGAATGTGCCGATGAGTATAGCGGTGATCTCGCCCGAGCAAATGCAGCAATCGGAGGTCACGGACTTCAACGACTTTGCCGTGCAGGTCCCGAATTTGAACTTCGACTACAGCGGGGGCGGCAGCGTCGACGACCGCGAAGTGGCCATCCGCGGCATCGAGGGTCCCAATACCACTGCCTTCTACCTCGATGACCTGCCGATGGATATCTCGCTGGATCCGCGCGTCGTGGACCTGAACCACATCGAGGTGCTGGAGGGCCCGCAGGGCACCCTCTATGGCGCCCGCTCCATGGGCGGCACCATCCGCGAGGTCACCACCGCCCCGGACCTGACCAAATTCTCGGGTGTCGCCGACGCTCAGGGGGGAAAGCTGGACGGCGGCAGCGGCAGCTACCTGGGATACCTCACACTGAACATCCCGATCATAACGGACACCCTGGCGGTGCGCTTCACGCCCTACCGCGGGCAGGATGGCGGCTGGATCACCCGCGCGTGGCCCGTGCCCGGCTATACGCCGGGCGTGTCCTCCTATGGTCCCGGCATACAGAGCACCACCACGTATGAGTGTAATTGCACACCGGGGAAGGAGGAGAATACGGCCCAGGACGACTACGACGGCATCAACGCGCAAATACTCTGGAAGCCGAGCTCCAACCTCGCCATCCGACCGAAGTTCCTGTACCAGAAGCTCGACTCCAACGGTCTGCCGCTGGGCAACTACAGCGCGAGCAACACCACCAACTACATGCACTTCGACATCCCGGAGGGAATCTGGGACCGGTGGATGTTCTATGGCGGCACCATCGATTATACGACGCCCTTCGGCACCTTCACTTCGGCGACCTCGGGGCTCGACCGGCACACGCGCGACTACGAGGACGTCTCCGAGTTCACCGCCTTCAGCTATGAGACCCCGCTGCTGGCCTCGCCGATCAACGTGATCGGCAACGAGCAGGACATCACCCAGGAGATCCGCTTCGCGTCCTCCTGGAAGGGTCCGCTGCAGCTCAACGGCGGCTATTACTACGAGAGGAACGAGGAGTGGGCGGCCTTCAACCAGTACATCGTCGGATTCGGCGACTCACCCAACGGGTACGGCGGTACCTACGGCACCAATCAAACGGCAGAGCTGTGGAGTCCCACCAACACCTGGACGAAGGCCTACTACGGACAGCTCATCTGGAACATCAATTCCCAGTGGAGCGTCACCTGGGGCGAACGCTACTCGTGGGATATCTTTGAGACGGGCGGAAAATTGTGGGGAGCGATCGCGTACCCCTACACCACCTATGCAGCTTCTCAGTTGACCCTCGCCGCCGCCGAGAGCGACCACATCCTCACTCCGCGCTATGTGTTGCAGTATCAGCCCAATCCGAACCTGAACCTGTATGCCGATGCGGCCAAAGGCTTCCGTCCCGGCGGCGGGCAGGTCCCGCCAGGGCTGAATCTGTGCGCCAGCGATTATGCGATGGACCACCTCACGCCCTCGGAGCTGTCGCACTTCGGGCCGGACTGGGTGTGGGAGTACGAGCTCGGCGAGAAGGCGTACCTGGACAATCGCCGTTTTTCGATCAACAGCTCGCTCTTCTATATCAACTGGACCGACATCCAGGAATTCCTGATTTTCGAGTGCGGCGAGGGCGGCACGATCAACTCCGGGAAGGCGGTCAGCAAGGGGGCGGAGCTGGACTTTTCGGCCGTCCCTATCCACGGCCTGACTCTCAACGGCGGCATCGGCTATGACTATGCGCGTATCACCGAGCCGGGGGCGCTGATCTCCGTACCGCCGGCGGGCTCGCCGATCCAGGAGGTCGCCCCGCTGAAGATGAATGCCGCCGGCGACTATACGCACCCCCTGAACGCCAACATGAACTGGGACTTCCACCTGGACTGGGATTACACCGCCCACCGCTACTCCGTGGCCAACTCTCCTGAGTTCCCGCGACTGATACCGGCCTACTTCCTGATCAACAGCCGATTCAGCATCCTGAGAGGTCCGGGCGAGTACTCCCTGTTTGTCAAGAACATGGGGGGCATCCACGCGAACCTCAGCGACGAGCTGTCGAACGCCGCGGAGGATCCCGGCCGGCCGCGCTGGACCGAGGGTGCGCCCACCGAGTACGGCGTCGAGGCGCGCTACGCCTTCTGAAGCCACATTCAGCCACCCCGTGAGCGCCGCGGCGTACTGCTGCGGCGCCTGACGGGCAAGATCGATCGGATACCCTTCTCCGCGAAGTGGTGGGGACGCGCGGAACCGCACTTGGGTATTGCCAGACAAAGAGTTGACGGTGATCGATAAGGACTGGGAAAGGCGCCTGGCGCGTTTGCAGCTGTGCCACACCAGGCGGTGCGCAGCGATGCTCGCCGCAAGCCTGGCGCTTGCGTTGCCGTGGGTCTGTGCGTCCTCGTATGCGCAGGCACAGCGACCGCGCCCAGCGTCTGCCCAGGCTGGCACGACTCGCGCTGCGACAACAGCCCCGCCGACCGCTCGCGCGCAGCAGCCGTTCGATCTGACGGGGTACTGGGTATCGCTGGTCACGCAAAACTGGCGCTACCGCATGGTAGTCCCCCAACGGGGTGACTATGCCGGTATTCCCATCAATTCAAAGGGCAAGGAGTTCGCGGACGACTGGCAGCCCGCCGCCGACATCGCAGCCGGCAAGCAATGCGAGGCCTACGGGGCCCCCGATCTCATGCAGGTCCCCGAGCGACTGCACATCAGCTGGCAGGGTGACCAGACGCTGCGTGTGCAGACCGATGCGGGTATGCAGACGCGGCTGCTGCATTTTGCGCCGCCCGGCGTGGCTCCCGGAAGCGCCAGTCTGCAGGGCGATTCGCGAGCGCACTGGCAACTGTTCACTCTGGCGAATACGTTCGGCGCTCCCGTGCAGGTGCCGCATGCCCAGCGCTACGGTTCGCTCGTGGTGATCACCGACCACCTGCTGCCCGGCCTGCTGCGCAAGAACGGCGTGCCTTATGGAGCGGATACGAAGATGACCGAGTACTGGAAGGTACAGGCGTTGGGATCGGATCAGTGGCTGATGATCAGCAGCGAGGTGGACGATCCCGAATACCTGGCCGACCCCTACGTCTACGACTCGATCTTTCAGAAGCAGGCCGACGGCTCCAAGTGGAATCCGAGCGCTTGCTCGCTGTCCTCGTGAGGCAGTCCAGTGCAGCATAAGAGCCTGCGGAGTCGCCGATGAAACCCCAGCCGTTCCTGCTCACCCGGCCGTTCGTGCCTACCCGGACGTTCGTGCTTGCCCAGCCGTTCGTGCTTGCGGCGCTGATGGGCATGGCGGCACTCGTGTACACCGCTGCGGCGCCCGCACAAGTCGACCTGTCGGGAAACTGGGTCGCCGAGAGTCTCGAGGACCCGGTGGAGCACACCGATGGTTCCATCCCCGACATGTTTGCCGGCCTTCCGCTCAACGACGATGGGCGCCAGGCCGGGCTGACGGCTCCCGGAGACGAAATGCAGGAGCTCAACCGCGAGTGCCAGCCCTGGTCTGCTCACTACATCCTCATCGGCCCGTGGGGTGGGCGCTTCGCCGCCGTCCACGATGACCAGGGACACCTCATCGCCTGGACGCTGAGCTCTCCAGCCTACGATCGGCTGCCCATGACCATCTGGATGGATGGCCGGAGCGCTCCCCCACCGCTGGCGCTGCATACCTGGGAGGGCTTTTCGACCGGCAGCTGGGAAGGGGCCACGCTGGTGGTCCACACGTCGCTACTGAAGGATGGCTATCTGGAAGACGACGGCCTGCCCTCCAGCAACAAGGAGACCGACACTTTCTTCATCACCCGTTATGGCGATGAGATGACGATCATGGCCGTCATCCGCGATCCCGTGTATCTGGAGGCTCCTTTGGTGCAGGGCCGCACCCTCAAGCTGCTCTCGGCCGGCAGTGTCGTCGACGACCCGATCCTGTATTGCATGCCGGCGGAAACGGTCCCCGGCTTCACGGATGGCTACCACAGCGCGATCGAGCTGCCCCCTCGCGAGCTGCGCCAGCAGGCGTTTCTTACGGGGCTCTACCATCTGCCGCTGATCGCGACGCTCGGTGGGGCGCAGACGATGTACCCGCAGTTCCAGCAGAAGCTCCGGGACTACAAGCCGCCATCGACGTATTGCTCGCTGTATTGCGGTCGGGAGGAGAACCTACCGGGCGCGCCGAATATCCAGACCCGTTAGAGGTGGCGCGACAGCGGCGCACTTGCGCGATCGCAGGCTGTATCATGGTCAGCCGCGCGTGGTCACGGCTGCAGAATGCCTGCAACCGCAATACATCACGCGCGCAGTTCGGGTCGAACGACGCCGAGTCCGGAGTCGTAGCCGGCGGCTACGGATTTCAGCGCTTCGCGCGTATTTGAGTCGGGGGGACAAGCCAATGAATCGACGGAAGCACGTGCAGTCGTGGGTGCCGCTGCTGGCGCTGGGCATCGCCGGCGGCGTCGGTGTGGGGGCGGCATGCGTGGCGCTCGCCGCGGAGCCTGATGCGTCGCCCGCGCCGGAGGCAGCGGGTGCCGCCAGCGGTGCGGTCAGCGTGGTGCCCCTCAGGGACGGCCTGCACATGCTGGCCGTGGACGGGGTCAACGTCGTCATGCAGACGGGACCCGACGGGGTGGTGCTGGTGGATACCGGGCCAGCGGCGGGCGCGAGCGCGCTGGTGCAGCAGGTCAAGCAGCTGACGAAGCAGCCGATTCGCTTCCTGATCGATACCAGCGCCGATGCCGCTTTGATCGGTGGCAATGCTGCGGTGGCGGCGTCCGGGCAGGATCTGGCGACCACCGACACGTTCGATGCCCTGGAGGTGAACGGCAACACCAGCAAGGTGGATCTGCCGGGTGAGGGAGCCACGGCGGACATCATCGCGCGGCAGGGCGTGCTGACACAGATGCTCAGCGAGCCCGGGGCCAACTATGGCAGCGCGGCGCTGCCGAGAGATTCGTTCACGCGACGCGAGTTCAATTTCTTTCTGAATGGCACTCCCATCGCAGTGGTCGCGCTACCCGCAGGACACAGCGCCAGCGATGCCGCCGTACGCTTTGATCGCGCGGATGTCGTGGCTGCCGGAGCGGTGTTCGATCAGACGCGCTTTCCGGTGATCGATCTCGCCAACGGCGGCAGCATCCAGGGCGAGATCGATGCGCTGGATCAGATCGCCAACACACTGGCCTATGCGCACGTGCCGGTGCTGGCCAACAGCGGAGCCACCTTGGTCATTCCCGTGCGCGGCCCGGTGAGCGACGAGGACGATCTGGTTACCTATCGCGATATGGTGGCGACGGTGCGCGATCGCATCGAGTACTACATCGAGCACGGTCAGACGCTGGCGCAGGTGCGCTCGGAGCACCCCGCCCGGGGCTATGTGTCACGTTACGGCGCCGACAGCGGCAGCTGGACGACCAACGATTTCATCGATGCTGTTTACAACAGCCTGATGGCCCAGCGCAAAGGACACCACGGCGCCAAGCAGCAGCAGGAATGACAATGATGGATACGAACGGGGAAGGGTCATTGCGCGGGAAAGGGTCATTGCAGCTCCATCCCGCCCGCGGCAGCGGCCCAATGCTGGTGTGCAGCCTGGCGGGCGCGGCGCTGCTGCTCTGCGTGCCTCCGCATGCGCACGCTCAGCAGGCCCGCGGCGCCGCGGCAAAACCCCCGCCGACCGCACGCGCGCAGGAACCGTTCGATCCGACCGGCTACTGGGTGTCGCTGATCACGCAGAACTGGCAGTACCGGATGGTGGTCCCGGGGCCGGGTGAGTATGCCGACATCCCGATGAATCCGCAGGCCAAGAAGACCGCCGACGCCTGGCACGCCGCTGCCGCCATCGCGGCTGGTCAACAATGCGAGGCGTATGGCGCCGCGGTGCTCATGCGCAATCCGGAGCGCTTGCATATCAGCTGGCAGGACGACGAGATGCTGCAAGTGCAGACCGATGAGGGCATGCAGACGCGCCTGCTGCACTTCAAGGCAGCGTCCGGCACGCCGCCGCCGCCGAGCCTGCAGGGTTTCTCGACCGCCCATTGGATTCTGGACACGACCGTCAACACCTTCGGCGCGCCGCTGGGAGGGGCTGCGGGACATCCTCCGTACGGGTCGCTGCGGATCGATACGAGCGACCTGCTTCCGGGCCTGCTGCGCAAGAACGGCGTGCCTTATGGGGCGGATACGAAGATGAGCGAGTACTGGGATCTGCGTGAGATCTCGCCCACGCAGCAATGGCTGACGGTCAGCACCAAGGTGCAGGATCCGCAGTATCTGTTCGAGCCGTATGTCTATGACTCGATCTTTCAGAAGGAACCCGACGGCTCCAAGTGGGATCCGAGTCCCTGTTCTCTGACTTCCTGAGGCGCAGCGGCGCAGGCGTGAGACTGCCGATGCAACCCGGAAATCCGCGGAGTCGCCGATGAAAATTTCCTCCAGCGCGCCTGTGATGCTGATCTGCACGGCGGCTTTGATGTACGCGGCTCGTGCGCCCGCGCAGGTCGACCTGTCGGGCAACTGGGTGCTGGAGAGCACGCAGGATGCGGTCAAGTATGACGAAGGTCCCTTGACGGACATGTTTGCCGGTATTCCGGTGAATGAGCAGGGTCGAGAGGCGGGGGTCACGTATCCGGGCGACGAGCAGCAGGAACTGAACCGCCAATGCCAGCCCTGGCCGACGCACTACCTGTTGATGGGGCCGTGGGGCGGCCGATTCGCGGCGGTCCATGACGATCAAGGGCGCCTGGTGGCCTGGACCCTCAGTTCCCCGGCCTATGACCGCCTGCCCATCACCATCTGGATGGACGGCCGTCCGCCTCCCTCGCCGCTGGCACTGCATACCTTTGCCGGCTTCAACAGCGGCAGATGGGAAGGCTCGACCCTCGTCGTGAACACCTCGATGCTGAAGGATGCTTATCTGGAGCGCAACGGTCTACCCAACAGCAACAAGGAGACCGATACCTTTTTCCTGACGCGTCATGGCGATGAGATGACAGTTCTGGCTGTCATCGACGATCCGGTCTACCTGGAAGCCCCCTGGCCGGTGGCGCGCACGCTCAAGCTGCTCTCGGACGGTAGCGTCGTGAATGACCCCATCCTGTACTGCATGCCGGCGGAGGTACTCGCCGGCTTCACCGACGGCTACCACAGCGCGATCGACCTGCCGCCGCGCGAGACGCAGCAGCTCACCTTCATGCAGAAGCGCTACGACCTGCCGCTCATCGCGACGCTCGGCGGGGCGCAGACCATGTACCCGGAGTTCGAAAAAAAGATCGAACCCGAGTACAAGATCCCTACCAAGTACTGCTCGCTGTACTGCACGGCCGATGGACATCTGCTGCCGCAAGGACCGCGGCAGATCCAGAGCCGCTAGGCACGCAGCCGTCCGGCGCAATTGAAAAGCAATCGCACCAGCACTCTTGCGATACTGGCCTGCTCGGCAGCGTTGACGTACGCGGCCGCAGCGTCTGCCCAGGTCGACCTGTCGGGCGACTGGGTGCTGGAGAGTACGCAGGATGCGCTGAAGTATGGCATCGGTCCGTTGACGGATATGTTTGCCGGTATTCCCGTGAACGACCAGGGCCGACAAGCGGGGATTACCTATCCCGGCGACGAAGGCCAGGAGCTGAACCGCCAGTGCCAGCCGTGGCCGACCCACTATTTGTTCATGGGGCCGTGGGGTGGCCGGTTCGCCGCAGTCCATGACGACCAGGGGCGCCTTACGGCCTGGACCCTCAGCTCCCCAGCCTATGACCGCTTGGCAATCACCATCTGGATGGATGGCCGCCCGCCTCCCTCGCCCCTGTCGCTCCATACCTTTGGTGGCTTCAACACCGGCAGATGGGAAGGCTCGACCCTCGTCGTGTCGACCTCGATGCTCAAGGATGGCTATCTGGAGCGCAACGGTCTGCCTTCGAGCAACCGGGAGACCGACACCTTTTTCTTCACGCGTCACGGCGATGAGTTGACCATGATGGGCGTCGTGCGCGATCCCGTGTATCTGGAAGCCCCGTGGGTGTTGGCGCGCACGCTCAAGCTGGTCTCGGCCGGCAGTGTCGTGGCCGATCCGATTCTGTACTGCATGCCAGCGGAGGTCCTCGCCGGCTTTACCGACGGCTACCACAGTGCGATCGAGTTGCCGCCGCGAGAGGCGCAGCAGCTGAACTTCATGCAGAAGCGCTACGACCTGCCACCCATCGCGACGCTCGGTGGCGCGCAGACCATGTACCCGGAGTTCGCAAAGACGATCGACCGCGAGTACAAGCCGCCCACCGCGTACTGCTCCCTGTATTGCACCGGCGGCAATCGGCGCGGCCAGCAGGCCGATATCCAGAACCGGTAGGTCCACGGGGCGCATAGCGCGCCGGCGGCGTCCCCTTGTTATCAGCGTGCCGCAGTGTCAATGTGGCTTCATGAGCTCTACACCGAGTGCTTCCGATAGAAAGTTGACCCCAGGATCGCAGCCCCTGAGCTCTGATGCGCTGCAATCCTGGTGGATGCTGTTCACCGGCAACCGTTATTTCAAGGCGCACCCGCGCCTCATCGTCGGAGCCCGCGGCGCCTACTACACCCTCGCAGACGGCCGCCGCGTGTTCGACTGCCTTTCGGGAATGTGGTGTAGCCCACTGGGTCACGCGTATCCCGGGATCGTCCAGGCCGTCCAAAGCCAGGTGGAGAGACTCGATTACAGTCCGCCGTTTCAGCTGGGACATGTCTCTGCCTTCGAGCTCGCCGCGAGGATCGCCGCGCTGGCGGGGCGACCCCAGGATCGGGTGTTCTTCGCCAACTCGGGCTCGGAGGCGGTCGACACGGCTCTGAAGGTGGCGATCGCCTATCACCGCGCGCGCGGTGAGGCATCGCGGACGCGTATGATCGGCCGTGAGCGGGCATATCACGGCGTAGGCATCGGCGGATTGTCGGTCGGCGGGATCGCGCCCGTCCGCAAGATGTTCGCCCCTCTGATGGTGCCGGGGGTCGATCATCTTCCCCACACCTACTCTCGCGAGCACATGAGCTTCACCCGCGGGCAGCCCGAATGGGGGTTGCACCTCGCGGAATACCTCGAACGACTGGTCAGCCTGCATGATGCATCCACGATCGCCGCGGTGATCGTCGAGCCGGTGCAGGGCTCCACCGGGGTCATAGTGCCGCCGCGCGGTTACCTCGCGCGGCTGCGGGAAATCTGCACCGCTCACGGCATTCTGTTGATTTTCGACGAGGTCATTACGGGCTTCGGCCGGCTGGGTAAGCCGTTTGCCGCCGATTTCTTCGGCGTGCAACCCGATCTGATCACCTTCGCCAAGGCCGTGACGAACGGGGTCGTGCCGATGGGCGGCGTGCTGGTGCGGGCAGATATCTACGAAGCCTTCATGACCGGGCCGGCCCATGCGATCGAGTTCTCGCATGGCTATACCTACTCCGCCCACCCGCTCGCCGTGGCTGCCGGTCACGCTTCCCTCGATGCGCTCATCGGCGAGGGAATGATCGAGCGCGGCGCCCGCCTCGCGCCGCTTTTCGAGCGTGCGGTGCACAGTCTGCGCGGCGAGCCACGTGTGCTCGATATCCGCAACATCGGCCTATGTGCGGCATTGGATCTGGAGCCCGCGGCAGGTCAGCCCGGCCTGGTCGGGCTGCGGGTATTCGAGCGCGCGCTCGATGAGGGACTGCTCGTGCGCTTCAGCGGGGATACCGTCGCGCTCGCCCCGCCATTCATTTCTACGGAGCAGGAGATCGAGGCGATGATCGAAGGCCTGCGCCGCAGCCTGCGGGCGGCCTCGGGGGCGCCGCCGTAAGGGCGCCGTGAGGGCGCTGCGAGCGCGCCGTAGAGGCGCTGCCAGGGCCTCGGGGGCGCTGGCGTGCTATGATCGGCATCTCCAGCTGCCGATGCTCGGCATCGCGCCGCGTAACTCAACGTTCAGAGCAGGGTCGACGCCATGGCGCCGCTGAAGGCCGCAATTGTCGGGTTGGGGTTGTGGGGCGGCACGCTGATCGAATCGGTACGCAACAGCTCCCTGATCCACTTCGTGGCTGGCGCCACGCGCTCGCGCTCCGCCCGCGATCAGGAGCTGGCCGCCAAGTACGGGTTGCGCCTCGCCGGTGGTCTCGAGGAGCTGATCGCCGATCGCGAGATCGATGCGATCGTGCTCGCGACCCCACCGTCGGGCCACCCCGAGCAGATCATCAGGTGCGCCAAGGCCGGCAAGCACGTGTTCTGCGAGAAGCCGCTGTCGGCAAGCAAGAGTGCAGCCCAGGAGGCCATCACGGCGATGCAGCGGGCGGGCCTGACACTGGGGCTGGGCTATAACCGCCGCTTCCACCCCTCATGGATAGACCTCAAGCGCCGCATTACCTCCGGTGAGCTGGGCGTGATCTCTCATGTCGAGTGCACCATGAGTGGGCCCAACGCCCTGCTGATGGGTCCCGAGGCCTGGCGCTCGCAGCCCGCGGAGGCCCCCTGTGGGGGGCTGCTGCCGATGGGGGTGCACGCGATCGATGGGCTGATCGATCTGTTCGGCCAGATCCAGGGCGCCTACTGCCAGAGCCTCAGGCGCGCGGCACCGGGACCGAACGACGACACCACCAGCATATTGTTCCGCCTGGCGGCGGGGCCGACGGCTTACCTGGCGACCATGATGTCCACTGCCGGCAGCTTTCGCTTCCAGGTCTACGGCTCGAAGGCCATGGCGCTGCTCGGCGGGGCGGTGCACGTGGCGGGGCAATCCTCCGAGCAGCGCCGCAGCGGCCTGTTCGGCAGCTACCTGCTGCAGCCCGTCAAGGGCGAGGCGCAGTCCCTCGATGTACCCGCGTTCGATGTCAATCACGCCGAGCTCGAGGCTTTTGCGACGGCGGTGCGCGGCGGTGCGCCGTTTCCCGTCTCGATCGAGCAGATGTTGCATGGCGTGGCGGTTACGGAGGCGGTGTTGATTTCGGCCCGATCGGGCAAGTACGAGGCCGTGGCCTAGGCCCGGGCCCCGCCCTACAGGGGCAGATCAGGCGCCCGCGTGGCGCTTGCGACAGCGGAGGTGATCACCGTGGATCTCGGCAAATACGGACATCTGACCTACTCGACGCTGGTGCATCCCGGGGATACCTGGCCGGAGATGTGGAACAGCCTCATCACCTACGTTCCCAAGGTCAAGGCGCGCATTTCCCCGCACGCGCCATTCGGTGTATCGCTGCGGCTGTCGGCCGCCTCGGCGCAGGCGCTGACGCGCAACCCCGCCGAGCGGCGCAAGCTCAAGAGCTTCCTCGACGACCACGATCTATACCTGTACACAGTCAACGCCTTTCCGTACGGGCCCTTCAAGAACACCATCGTCAAGGAGCAGGTGTACGAGCCGGACTGGCGTACGCCGCTGCGCACCGAATACACCCAACAGGTCGCGGACATCCTCGCGGAGGTGTGTCCGCCGTTCGTGAATCCGTCGATTCAGAGCCCGCCGCTCGGCTTCAAGCCGCGCGTCACCGACTCGGGCGTCGTCGCCGCGTATGCGGCCAATGTACGGCATCTGGCGGCACACCTGCACCGTCTGCGCGAGCGCACCGGCCGCACGGTGACGCTGGCGCTGGAGCCCGAGCCGCTGTGCTTCCTGGAAACCACCGAGGAGACGGTGGCGTTCTTCACCGGGACGCTGCGCAGCGGCGAATCGATCGCCGCACTGGCTCGCGAGCTCGGAGGCGATGAGGCCCAGGCGCGCGAGGTGCTGCGCCGGCACGTGGGCACCGTGTACGACATCTGTCATCAGGCGGTGGAGTTCGAGAACATCAGCGCATCGCTCCAGAGCCTGGTGGATCACGACATTCCGGTGTTCAAGCTGCAGGAAGCCGCGGCGATGCAGATTCCCGAGGTCACGCCCAGGATCGTCGAGGCGTTGCGTGAGTACGCGGATTCGATCTATCTGACGCAGACAGTGCAGCGGCACAACGGGCAACTCACGCGCTTCACCAATCTCGAGGATGCGTTCGCCGCCTATGCGCGCGATTCCGCAGGCAAGCGCGAGTGGCGCACCCACTTCCACGTGCCGGTGTTCCTGGAGCGGCTCGGCGAGCACTTCAAGACCACACGCTTTGCGATCGAGGAGGCGCTGGCGTTTCACAAGGCGCGACCGCTCAGCGCGCAGCTGGAGATCGAGACCTACACGTGGGACGTGCTGCCGGAGCATCTGAAAACCGGTGATATCGTCGATTACGTTACGCGCGAGCTGGAGTGGGTGCGCGACCAGTTGCAGGAGCCGGCACGGGCCGCGCGCGCGGCGAGTTGATGACACGGCGAGTTGACAACAGTCAGGAGGATGCACGCATGAATCAACCAGCACATTCGCGTAAGCAAATCGCCGAGCGCCGTGCGCCGGCTCTGGCGACGCCGACGGACCTGGATGCGGGCGCCGTCGCGGATCTCGAAGGCGCGATGAACCCGATCCTGGCCGATGTGTTCGCGCTCTACCTGAAGACCAAGAATTTTCACTGGCACATGAGTGGCCCGCACTTCCGCGACTACCACCTGCTCCTGGACGAGCATGGGGATCAGCTGTTTGCAATGACCGATCCGATCGCCGAGCGCATCCGCAAGGTCGGCGGTCACACGCTCTATTCGATCGGGCACATCGCCCGGCTGCAGCGTATCTCGGACAACGACGCGCCATACGTCGACCCGCTGGATATGCTCGCCGAGCTGCGCGAGGACAATAAGTCGCTGGCGGCGCGGCTACGCGAAGCCCACAACGTATGCGAGGAGCATCGCGATATCGCTACCGCGAGCCTCATCGAGGTCTGGATCGACGAAACCGAGCGTCGTACCTGGTTCCTCTTCGAGGCCAGCCGGCGGGGTGATGGCACCGGGCACTGAAACATCGAGCCTCACAGAATCGACAATCGAGACGGGGAGCGCACATGAAGCGCAGTATGGATCGGATTCTGACGACTCATGCCGGGAGTCTGCCCCGGCCTGACGACCTGACGCGGATGATGTGGGACGCAATCGACGGGAAGGCGCCGGATCAGGCGCAGTTCCGCGCGCGCATCAGGAGCGCCGTCGCCGAGATGGTCGACAAGCAGGCGCAAGCCGGCGTCGACATCATCAGCGACGGCGAGATGAGCAAGTTCGGCTTCAGCAACTACGTGGTGCAGCGCTATTCCGGCTTCGGCAAGCCGGCGGGATTCGTCGCTACCGACCTGGGTGATTTTCCCGAGGTCGTGCAGAAGATCTTCGCCAACGAAGGTGGCGCGCATCTGCGGCTGCCCAACGTGGAAGGCCCGATCGAGCTGAAGGATCCCGAGGCGGTCAAACGCGACATCGAGAACCTCAAGGCGGCGCTCGGCAAACGCGATCCGGATACGGCGTTCATCCCGGCGGTGACCCCGGGACAGATGCTGTTCAACTTCCCGAACCTGTATTACAAGACCGACGAGGAATATCTCGAAGCGGCGGCCAAGGCGATGGCGTATGAGTATCGCGCGATCATCGACGCCGGCTTCAACCTGCAGCTCGACGCGCCGGATCTGCCGATGCACTCGCACAGCTACGCGGGCAGCACCGGAACCAAGGCCGTGCGCGAGCACGTCCCGGCCGCGATCGAGGCCATGAACGAGGCCATCAAGGGGTTGCCTGCGGAGAAGATCCGCCTGCACCTGTGCTGGGGCAACTACGCCGGTCCGCATCACCACGACATCGAGCTCAAGGAGCTGATCAATCCGGTGCTGAAGAGCAAGGCCGGCTTCCTGTACGTCGAGGCCGCCAATCCGCGTCACGAGCATGAGTGGGAGGTCTGGCGCGAGACCAGGTTGCCCGCGGGCAAGGGGTTGATCGTCGGCGTGATCGACGTGCTGACCAATCACGTCGAGCATCCGCGCCTGGTTGCACAGCGTCTGGAGCGCTTCGCCGACGTCATTGGCAAGGAGAACGTGCTCGCCGGCACGGACTGCGGATTCGGTACCTTCGTCGGCTGGTCCGGCTGCGACCCGAAGGTGGCGTGGCTGAAGCTCAAGAGTCTGTCCGAGGGGGCGGCGATCGCCTCCGAGGAGCTGTGGTCGAAGAAGCAGCAGAAGAGCCCGACCACGAGCACGCGGCAGAAAAAGCCCGCAAAGGCGGCCAGGAGAGCCGGCGTCGCGAAGACGGCGCACGACGCCACGAGGGCAAAGAGCGCAAAGAGAGCCAGGAGAGCGAAAGCACCGAGGAAGGCGAAGAGACGCTGACGGTGAGACGCTGACGGTGAGACGCTGAGGCTGAGGACCCCCGGGACTGACGCGCCTAGCTTCGCCGGTAGCGGCGATACGCCGAGGGCGTGAGCCCGACGATGCGCCCGAAGACTCGCGTCAGATGCTCCTGGTGGCTGAATCCGCAGCGCAGGGCAATCTCGGCGATCGGCAGATTGGTGCCGAGCAGACGCTTGGCGCGCTCGACTCGCAGCACCAGCAGGTGCTGATGCGGGGTGGTACCGGTGCTGCGCCGGAACTCGCGCACGAAGTGCACGGAGCTGAGCGCGATCGCCGCTGCCATGTCGCGCAGGCAGATCGGCTGCTCGATATGCTCCTCCATGAAGGCAAGCGCCTGCGCCAATCGCGCGCGCGTCAGCCCGCGCGCGCTAGACTCGCAGATGCGCGTGGCGCTGGAGTGCTTGCGCACCAGCTGCGCGGCGAGCACGTGCGCCAGACTATCGGCGATCAACTCTCCGCCCTGACCTTCTCTGACGAGCTCTCCGGCGGCCCGCGCTGCACTCTCGATGAGCTCGTCGCGCTCGCCCATGCGAGGCAGTACCTCGAGCGCGTCGGGATCCCCGGCCGCCAACTCGGCGGCCGCCTCACGCACCACGCTATCGCGCACATAGACGTGTACCGTGGCGAGCGATCCGCCCAGATGCACGCCGAATTCACGATGCGCCGGCAGGATAAAGAGCCCGCCCGGCTGCACCAGCCGGTGCGTACGGCTGCCGTCGAGCTCGCGGCTGACTCTTACGGGGCCGTCCAGGTGCACGATGATCAGATGATCGCTCACCGGCGCGAACGCAGCCTCGTAGGAACCCTCGCGCTGCGTCGAAGCATACAGTGAGGTCCAACCGAGCGAGTCGCTGGAGGCTTCGATCCGATGCTCGGGACGACGCAGTATCCCGTGGGTTTGATCCACGGTGAATGGCTGTGAGGACCGGGTCGATAGCTGACCGAGCATGTAACCCATTATGAACCGTGCTGCGGACCGCCGCAGCCGGGGCGTCGGCCACCTACGGCGTCGAACGCCGCGAGTGCGGCGAGGGGCGTATAGGCGATTGACTTTAAAGGAACTTCAGCCGGCGCAGCTCGGCGCCGCTCAGCGCCGCTGCAGCGACAGGATCTGCCGCTCGGCGTCGAGTGTCACGAGCACGTCTGCGCGCGAGGGCATCTCCGCAAGCATGTGCCGCGAGAGTCGTTCGTAGTGCATGACGAAACGCTCGAGCTGCGTATCACTCATGACGTGCCGTGGGGCGCCGCTTGCCGGATCGGCGCCGCTCGTCGGGGCAATGCTACCCGCCGGATCGGCGCCGCCGCTCGTCGCCGCATCGCTCAGGCGCGCCGCAAGCTTGTGCTCCTGCTCGCGCCGCCAGCGGAACACCACGTCGAATCCCGGCGCGCGCAGCATCACGAGCCGGTCGAGCAGGCCGAACAGTCCACGATAGGGGCCGGCGAGCTGGTCGTTTACGTAGGCGCGCCAGCGTCCGTCGGGGTCCAGCTCGCGCTCGAGCGCATTCACCGGCGCTGCCAGCTGGGCCGCTGTCTGCGGCCGTGCGCCCACGCACCAGCCTTCGAATAGGACTACGTCCGCGCTGCCCTCGAACCTCTCCCACTGCGTGTCCGGGCGGGGCTCGTCCGCGAGCTTGTCGAAGCGCGGCAGGCTCGTGATCTGACCGTGCCCCGCCTGCAGCAGCCGCTCGATGACCTGCACGCCGAGCTGCACGTCGTGCGTGCCGGGCACCCCGCGCGTACGTAGCAGCGGATGCACCTGTGTCGACAGCCGTGCCCGCTCGCGCGAGGACAGGTACAGATCGTCAAGCGACAGCACCGCCACCGCGAGGCCGGCCCCATCGCGCAGCCCCGCCTGCAGTACGCG
This sequence comes from Gammaproteobacteria bacterium, assembly GCA_030037905.1. Taxonomy (GTDB): domain Bacteria; phylum Pseudomonadota; class Gammaproteobacteria; order Steroidobacterales; family Steroidobacteraceae; genus FEN-1191. Next base: position 6,297 of record JASHPX010000072.1, on the reverse strand, counting down.
CGCCAGCACCGATTTGCCCGAGGCCTGTGCACCGCAGATGCCGACCACGATGGGGCGCCTGTCGCGACTCTCGCGCAACGCGAGCACGTCGGCGAGCAGCTGCTCGTAGTGAACCCGCAGCGCCGGGGCCTGCTCGCGGGAGATGCGCTCATCCGTGAGGATGCGTCCCAGGCTCGCGAAGGCATCCTGCACGCCTGCGGCGCGCGAATCGGTGTCTGACGGCATGCGCGCTGCGCGTATCATTTTCCGCCGGGGCCAAACCCCTACATGAGGATCCTACATGAGTTGCAGCGACGCCAGGGCGCGAAGAGCGGTGCTCATCGCCGGTGCCATGGCTGGCCCGGTGGTGTCGCTGATGATCTGCGTCCTCGGCCTGGCATCGGCCGCGACGGCGAGGGCGGGTGCGGTGGGTGCGGTGGGTGCGTCGGGGGCAGGGGTGTCCGGCGGCGGGGCTCGCGGCCCGGGCGGGGGGCAGGACACCGGCGGACCGCCGCAGGCGGATCTTTCGCTGCCCGCGCCGCCGGTGAGCGTGGCCGAGCCCAGCAGCCACCTCCCCAGCGCGCGCGAGCTGCTTCACCCGCGCGATCAGGACTGGCTGCTCTATAACCGCGACTACCGCTCGCAACGTTTCTCATCTCTCGCGCAGATCAATTCCACCAACGCCTCCTCGCTGCTCCCTGTGTGCGTGCTGCAGCTGGGCACACGCGGTTCCTTTGAAGCGGGTCCGATCGTCTATCGGGGTACCGCCTATGTGACGACGCCGCGCACCGTGGAGGCGTTCGATGCGGCCAGCTGCCAGCGCAGGTGGACCTACACCTATACGCCTACCGCGAATACCCCCACCGCGAATATCCCCGCCGCGGCCGTGGCGCTGGCGACCAACCGGGGCGTGGCGCTGTACGCAGGCAGGGTGTTCCGCGGCACCACCGACGGGCATCTGCTCGCGCTGGATGCAGCGACCGGCAGGCTCCTGTGGGATGCGCACGTGGCCGATGGCAGAGCCGGTTATTTCCTCAGCGCTGCACCCGTCGTGATCGGCGGCCGCGTGATCATCGGGCTGGCGGGCGCCGACTGGGGCGCCGACGGACGCCTATACGCCTTTGATGCCCGGAACGGCACGAAGCTCTGGGCTTTTGATTTCATCCCCACCGGCGCCCAGTTCGGCGCCGATAGCTGGCAGAGCGGCAGCGCGCACGGCGGCGGTTCGACCTGGACGAGCGTCTCGGTGGATACGGACCGGCACCTGGTGTACGCCCCGGTCGGCAACCCCGCGCCGGACTTCGACCTGACGCCGCGGGGTGGCGCCAACCTGTTCACCGACTCGGTCGTGGCGATCGATCTCAATACCGGCAAGCTCGCCTGGTACGCACAGCAGAATGCTGGCGACAGTCATGATTGGGACACCACGGCGGCTCCGGTCCTCTATGCGCAGGGCGGCCGGCGTTATGTCGCGGTGGTGAGCAAGGACGGCTGGCTCTATCTCTACGATCGGGACAGCCATGCGCTGCTGTCGAAGTCGGAGGTCAGCCTGCACGTGACCGCAGATGTGCCGGTCGGTATCGAGCCCCTGCATACCTGCCCCGGAATCGAAGGCGGCGTGGAGTGGAACGGCCCGGCCTATGATCCGCAGCTCGGTGCGCTCTACGTCGGCTCGGTCGACTGGTGCGGCAGCTTTTCGCGCAAGGCCACAGGCTACGTCGAGGGGCGGCCCTACTTCGAGGGGCAGTTCACTCCCGATCCACCCGAGAGCGCGCGCGGCTGGGTGCGCGCCTTCGATGCGGCCACGGGCCAGCAGCGCTGGGCGTATCACGACGCGGCGCCCGTCGACGGTGGTGTCACGGCCACCGCAGGAGCCGTGGTCTTTACGGGGGATCAGGACGGCTGGTTCCTGGTATTCGATGCGCGTACCGGGCGCGTGCTTTATCGCTTCGAGACCGGCGGGGCGATCGGTGGCGGCATCGTGACCTACGCCGTGAATGCTCGCCAGTACGTCATGGTCGCCTCCGGCAATGCCAGCCGCACGACGGCGCGCCCGGGTGGCGCCGCGACCGTGCTGGTGTTCGCGCTGCCACCAGGGCACTGATAAGATCGGAGCACGAATTTACGCGTCGTCGCCACCAGACCGTCACGGCCGTACGGCCGAGTCGCAGCCGCGAGTGTCATTGGGGAGGTCATTTCCGTGAGAACCGCAGCATCTGTACGTGCTCTTGCATACGGTGGACTGCTGGCAGCCGCGCTGCTGCTGGGAAGCCCCACCATGGTCAGTGCGCAGTCCGCGCCGGCAGCGGCCCCCGCTGCAGCTGCGGCGCGAGCGCCGGCGCGCGCGGCCCGCGGTGGCCCATTCATTCTGATGATCCAGCTGACGGTCAAGCCGGATCGCGAGCAGGACTTCGTCAAGCTGCTGCGCCAGATGAAGGACCGCGTCGTGCATCAGGATCACGGTAATATCCTCTACGAACTGTTCGCCGTCGCTCCGCCGCGCCAGGGCGGCGCGGCCGGCCAGGCCGGCACGCAGGCTGATCAGCCACATCGCTACATCTTTCTCGAAGAGTGGCGCGACCAGGCGGCCGCCACCGCGCATGGCAAATGGGCGGGACCGATCGTGCGCACGCAATGGCGCGAGATGACCGACAGCATGCAGGTCATCCCGCTGAGTCGCGTGCCGCTGCTGCGCTGAGGTTCGCTGCGCCGGGGGCCGTTGCGCTGCGGCGCTCCTTGCCGCGAAGGAGCGTGGCCATCGGCCCTGCGGCCGAACGTTTTGGGGGAACAACTATGTGGTATCCGAATTCTTCGGCGGCAGCGTCGTCGGCCCCGCTGTGGACGGTGGCGGCGCTGTCGGCTCTGACGCTGCTGTCGGGTCTGGCGACTCTCCCGGCACGCGCCCAGGCGCCGCAGGCGTCAGCGCAGGCACAGGCACAGGCACAGGCACAGGCACAGGCGCAGCGGCGCGCTTCCGGCGATGATCAGCTGCCGCCGGGCGATATCGCGACGGCCGAGCGAGCGCTCGCCGCGCAATCCAAGGTGCGCGTACCCACCACGACGATCGACACGCCGCAGCTCTCCTATGAGCAGCTCGAACCGCGGCCGCGACCGATGTGGATCGAGAAGATCCGGGATGGGCTGTACGTGATCCGCGGCCCGCTCGGCCCGTGCATGAACGCCTGTACACCCAACTTTCCGCGCGACGGGATGCTGCACGAGCCCGGAGACGTTGCCGTACGCGTGACCGACGAGGGCGTAATCCTCGTGGACGACAAGTTTGCGGTCAACGTCCCGGACATCGTCCGCCTGGTGCGCACGGTCACGCCACAGCCGATCAAATATCTCGTCAACAGCCACTTTCACTTCGATCATGCAGGTGGCGACGGCGGGATGCTCGCGCGCGGCGTCATCATCGTGGATCAGAAGGAGCTGCGTGATTCCTACGACCGCGCCAGGATCAGGGCACACGCGCCCGGAGAGTCACCACACATCGTGTTCGACGACTATGGAGCCATCTACCTGGGAGACGCCAAGGTGGAGATGTTCCACTTCGGCGCGGGGCACACGCGCGGGGATACGATCATCTACTTTCCCGACCTGCACATCATTCACATGGGCGATGTGGTCATCGAAGGCATGCCGCACATCGACTACACGGACGGGGGCTCGGCCGTCGGTATGCTCGACGAGATCCATGACATGCTCGAGCTCGACTGGGACTATGCCATTCCGGGCCACGGCCGTGTGATGACGCGCGCGGAGGTGATCGAGTACGCTCACAAGCTCGCGACCATGAACGCGCGCATGCTCGAGATCGTGCGTGAAGGCATCCCGCGCAACCGGGCGGCGGCTGCGCTGCGGCTCGACGATCTGGGCTGGGATCACACGCGCAGCACCGCCACCTTTATGGCCAACGACGTGGGCGGGTACTACGACGAGATGGCGCGCATGCTCGCCGACGAGCGTGCAGGCAACGAGCGGCCGCTGCTGGAACGGTTGAGTCACTGAGCCGTGCCGTCGGGGCGCGTCACTGCGGTAGCTGCGCAAAGGTAGCTGCGCAAAGACGCAACGGAGTCTCGTGAAACCAGCTCAGATGGACGTGGGCTGGGCAACGGGCCGCTGAACAGACATCCGCTGCGTCACGCGCGCGGTCAACAGCAGCGCAGCCAACGCGAGCGCCGCCGCCAGTACGAAGGCGACGCCGGGTAGCCGGAGCGTCGGCGCGTGGCTGCCAATGAACAGCGCAAAGATGTTGGCGAACAGCGCCGGTCCGAAGATGCCGGCGAGGCTCTGCAGGCTGGTTAGCGCGCCTTGCAGACGCCCCTGCTCGCCGGGGCCAACCTGGTGCGTGATCATCGATTGTGCCGGCGGTCCGGCCAAGCCACCCAGGCACAGGAACGGAATGCCGGCGAGGAAGGCCCAACCCGTTGGCGCAAGACCGAATATCGCGTAGCCGACGATCAGCAGGGCCACGCCGGCCAGCATCATCCGGCGCTCTCCGAGCCAAGGCATCCAGCGCCGCACCAGCAGCGCCTGCACCAGGCCGCTGCACAGGCCGACGATACCCAACGTATAGCCGACGGTCTGCGGTCCCCAGCCGTAGCGATAGTCCGTGTACAGCACATAGGTGGAGTTGAGCGAGAACTGCGCCAGCGCCAGGAGGAAGAACACCGCGGCCAGCGCGAACACCTGCGGGTAGCGACGCAGCAGGACCAGCGAGCCGATCGGATTGGCGTGCCGCCACTCGATGCGTGTGCCGCGACGCTCCTTCGGCAAGGACTCCGGCAGCACGAGCAACCCGTAGCAGAAGTTCAGCAGTGACAGGCCGGCCGCGACCCAGAATGGCAGACGGATCCACAAATGTCCCAGGAAACCGCCGAGCGCGGGTCCCACGATGAAGCCGATCGCGAAGGCGCCACCGAGCATGCCGAAGGCTGCGGCACGCTTCTCGCGCGGCGTGATGTCGGCGATGTACGCATTGGCCGTGCTGAAGCTCGCTGCGCAAATCCCAGACACCGCCCGACCTATGAACAGCAGCCACAGCACCGGCGCCAGCGCCATCACGATGAAGTCGGTGCCCAGACCGAAGCTCGAAATCAGAATCACCGTGCGCCGGCCGAAGCGGTCCGACAGCGCACCCTGGATCGGCGAGAAGACAAACTGCATCAGCATGAACATGGTGGCGAAGCCGCTGGACCACACCGCTGCCCTGGCGATACTGCCGCCGATCAGTTGCACGATGAGATGCGGCAGCACCGGGATCATGATGCCGAACGCCAGCATGTCGATCGCCACCGTGACGAAGATGAACAGCAGCGCGGCACTGCGCCGCGGATGCGCGAGAGGCTCGTGTTCGGTCATTAGAAGATGCCGCGGAGCAGCTGGATGTGTAATTTTAGCTTGGAGTGGGGCCTGGGCACAGGGCTTTTTCGCGGCAATAGTCCGGGCGTGGTCAAATTGGAGTGATCAGCCTCTGCCGGGCCGATTCTCATTATTGGGCATATTGTCGAGCATATTGCAGGGCAGATTCACGGGCGGCGGTCCACCGCCGGCCCAGTCGAGCAGCTCGACTGTGTGGACCGTGGGTACATCAGTACCCGCGGCGATCTGCGTGAGGCAGCCCAGATTGCCGGCCGCGATCACGTCGGGTGCGACGCGCCGAATAGCGGCGACCTTGCGCTCGCGCAGCTGCAGCGCGAGCTCGGGTTGCAGCAGGTTGTAGGTGCCGGCCGAACCGCAGCACAGATGGCCCTCGGGGATCTCCCGTACGTCGAAGCCGGCGGCCCGCAACAGCTCGCGCGGCCGCTCGTCGATGCGCTGTCCGTGCTGCAACGAGCACGCGGAATGATAGGCTACGCGAACCCCGTGGGTGCGCGCCGGATCGCCCTGTTGCACGGGTAGCACTTCGACGATGTCGCGCGCAAGCGCCGAGATGCGCTGCGCACAGCCGGCCCAATCCGCATCGTTGCGAAAGACGAAGCCGTAGTCCTTGACCATCGTGCCGCACCCCGAGGCCGTCACCACGATTGCGTCGAGCCCTCGAGCTTCGATCTCCCGCCGCCAGCCGTCCATCACAGCACGCGCCAGACGGCGCGCGGTGCGGGCGTCGCCCAGATGATGTGCGAGAGCCCCACAGCAATGAGCTTTCGACAGCACGACAACTTCGAAGCCGTTGCGGTTGAGAATACGCACCGCGGCGTCGTTGATCTGCGGTGCAAGCACGCCCTGCGCGCAGCCGCCGAGGAGGGCGACGCGCCGCTGGCGCTGACCCTGCGCGGCGTAGAGCCCGCCGCTGCTGTTGCTGGCGGCGCTGGC
>JASHPX010000071.1 GCA_030037905.1 Gammaproteobacteria bacterium | reverse complement strand
TCCGGCGGCATTCTCGGCGTGATGTACACCATTCCCTTGCGCCGGGCACTGGTGACCGATTCGGACCTGCCTTACCCGGAGGGTGTGGCCTGCGCAGAGGTGCTGAAAGTAGGCGCCGGCCGAGAACGCCAGATCGACATCGAGGCGGTGGAGTCTCACGGCGCCGGTCTGAAAGCCGTCCTGATCGGGGCGATCGTCTCGGCCCTGTTCTATGTCGTCGTTCAGACGCGCATCTTCGCCAGTGACGTCGCGCAGTATTTGCGCTTCGGCAGCCGGGGTGCGGCGACGGGCTTCGACTTCGGTCTGTCGTTCGCGTTGTTCGCGATCGGCCATCTGGTGGGCCTGTCGGTGGGCATCGCCATGCTGGTGGGGGCGCTGATCGGTTGGGGCTGGGCAGTGCCTTACTTCACCTCGCTGCACCCTCTGGCCGGCGCTGCCGCCGATGTCGCGCAGGGCGCGTGGGGTCACTATGTGCGCTTCGTTGGAGCGGGCACCATTGGTGTCGCGGCGATCTGGACGCTCGGGACGCTCGTAAAGCCGGTCGTCGGCGGCCTGGCGGGCGCCATGGCCGCCTCGCGTGTGCGCAGGGCCGGCCAGGCGCACACGTTGCCGCCTGTGGAGCGTGACATCCCCATTGGCATCGTGGGCCTGGTATCGCTGCTCTGCCTGCTGCCCGTGGCCTGGCTGTTCTGGCATTTCAGCGCCGTCAGCGGTCTGGGCACTCACGTCTGGGGGCTCACCATCGAGGCTGTGCTCTTCGTGGTCATCATGAGTTTCCTGGTGTCCACCGTGTGCGGGTATATGGCCGGCCTCATCGGCTCCTCCAACAGCCCACTCTCCGGCATCGGTATCCTGGTGGTGGTCCTGTTCGCGCTGCTGCTGGTGGTCGGCGTGAAATCCGGCTTTCCGTCCAGCGCGGGCAAGGCGCTGGTGGCGTTCGCGCTGTTCGTGACCGCCGTGGTATTCGCCGTAGCATCCATCGCCAACAACAATCTGCAGGATCTGAAGACCGGCCAGCTGGTGAATGCCACTCCTTCCAAACAGCAGTGGGCCCTGGTGATCGGTGTGCTCGCCGGCGCTCTGGTCATTCCGCCGGTGCTCGATCTGCTCAATCACGCCTACGGCTTTCTGGGTGCCCCGGGCGTGAATCCGGCGCGCGCCCTACCTGCGCCGCAGGCGGGGCTGATCTCGGCGCTCGCCCAGGGGGTCATCCAGAACGACATCGACTGGGGCCTGATCGGCAGCGGCGCGGCGATCGGCGCCGGCTGTATCCTGCTCGATGAGATGCTGCGGCGTACCTCGAAGTCCATGCGTCTGCCGCCGCTGGCGGTGGGACTGGGAATCTATCTGCCGACCTCGACCACGCTGATGGTGGTAGCCGGGGCCATCGTCGGCTGGCTATTCACGCGCCGCGCCGATCGGTCTCCCAGGCCGCAGGCCACGCGACAGCTGGGCGTGCTGCTGGCCTCGGGCCTGATCGTCGGAGAAAGCCTGCTCGGCGTGGTGTTCGCCACGGTGATCGCTTTCTCCGGTAATGCGGCACCGATAGCCTTGCCCGGCAAGGGCTTCGAGACCGCCAGCATCTGGGCGGGCGGTATCGCCTTCGCGGCGATCACTTATCTGCTGTATCGATGGATAGCGCAGCTCGCGCGCCGATGATGGTCCCGCGCGGCCGCGCCGCACGGCTGCGCTCCATGCAGATGCGCGGACCATTCAGGCGAATACATTCTGACGTATTCGCCTGAATGGTCCGCACATCTGCATGGTGTGTTTCCGAGATGATGTCTCGGCCTCGCATCATCGTCATCGGTGGCGGTTTCGCCGGACTCTGGGCGGTGCGGGGTCTGCGGCGTGCCGCCGCTGACGTTCTGCTGATCGACCGCAGCAATCACCATGTCTTTCAGCCGCTGCTCTATCAGGTCGCCACCGCGGGGCTGGCGGCCCCATCGATCGCGGCGCCACTGCGCCATATGCTGCGCCACCAACGTAACCTCACCGTGCTGCTCGGCAACGTCACCGAGATCGATACCGCTGCGCATCGTGTCATCGCGGAGGGTATTCCCCATCCCTACGACTACCTGTTGATCGCCGCGGGGGTCACGCATACCTATTTCGGTCACGATGAGTGGCGGCGCGACGCCTCGGGTCTGAAAACCCTGGATGACGCGCTCGGCATGCGTGCTCGCATCCTGATGGCGTTCGAGCGTGCCGAGGCGGCGCTCGACCCCGCCGAGCAGGCAGCCTGGCTGACCTTCGTCATCGTCGGCGGCGGTCCGACCGGGGTCGAGCTTGCCGGGACCCTGGCAGAGATCGCTCGTCACACTCTGCGGGGGGAATTCCGCCACATGAGTCCCGCCTCGGCGCGCATCCTGCTGGTCGAGGCGGGTCCCAGGGTGTTGCCGGCATTCGTCGAGAGCCTTTCGCGCTATGCCGGGCGTGCCTTGCAGCGGCTGGGTGTCACGGTCCATACGGGACGAGCGATCACCCAGGTGCGCGCCGATGGCGTATCCATGGGCGGGGAGCGGATTGCCGCACGTACGGTACTGTGGGCAGCCGGGGTGCAAGCCTCGCCGCTCGGCCGGCACTTGGGCGTGGACATCGATCGCAATGGACGCGTCAGGGTCCGCGCTGACCTGAGTATCGAGGGACATCCGGAGGTGTTCGTGGCCGGGGATCTGGCGCATGTGAGCACCGGCTCGGGCACGGTTCCAGGCCTCGCATCGGCGGCCAAGCAGATGGGGGCGCATGTGGCCCGCTCGCTGCGGGCCCGGCTTGGCGGCGGCACTACACCGCCATTTCGCTATCGCGATCTCGGTCAACTCGCCACCATCGGGCGGCGCGCGGCGGCAGTGCAGCTCGGAGCGGTGCGTCTCACCGGAGTCATCGCCTGGTGGTTCTGGTTGACTGCACACATCTTTTTCCTCATTGGTTTTCGCAACCGTCTCGTGGTCCTGATCGACTGGGCGAGCGGCTATTGGACCTATCGTCGCAATGCGCGGATCATCGTGAACCCACCTCCGGGCTCCGGAGCCGATCGACCCTTGGCCGGCAAATCCGGACCCGATATGCTGTAATCCCATGTCTTCACCCGATGGCGCAACACGCGCTGATGACGCCTCCCAACCGGCTGTTGTCGCTGGCGTAGCCGTTGCAGTCGGTGTCGCGGGTGCAGCGGGTGCAGCCGGTGCAGCCGGTGTCGCTGTTCTGCCACTGCCGGGGACTCTGCGCGCGCAGGCCTGGGTGCAGCTGTGCGCCGCCATCGTGTGCATGGCGATGGTTGCCAATCTGCAGTATGGCTGGACCCTCTTCATCAACCCCATCGACGCCCGGTATCACTGGGGCAAGGCCGCGATCCAGATCGCCTTCACACTGTTCGTGCTGTTCGAGACCTGGCTGGTGCCTCTGGAGGGCTACCTCGCCGACCGTTTCGGTCCGCGCCCATTGGTCATGGTCGGAGGAGTGCTCGTCGCCGCCTCCTGGATCGTGTATTCGCGCGCTGCCACGCTGGGTGCGCTGTACGCCGGCGGGATCCTCGGCGGCATAGGCACGGGCCTCGTCTACGGTACGTGCATAGGAAATGCCATCAAGTGGTTCGAGAAGCGACGCGGTCTGGCCGCGGGGTTCACCGCGGCTGGGTTCGGAGCGGGCGCAGCCGTCACGATTCTGCCTCTGACCCATTCGCTGGCGGCGCGCGGCTATCCGGCCACGTTCTTCGAATTCGCGCTGATTCAGGGCGGCGTGGTACTGGTGGCTGCGCTGGCGTTACGCAAGCCTTCCGCCGCGACGAGCGCACGCACGGTAAATCTGCGATTGCTGCATACCCAACACGATCGCACCCCGATCCAAACCGTGCGTAGTCCCGTGTTCTGGCTGATGTACGTCGCCTTCGTCCTCGTCGCGGCCAGCGGTCTCATGGCCACGGCGCAGCTCGCCCCCATCGCCAACGGCTTTGGCATTGCCAATACTCCGGTGCGTCTGTTCGGGGTCGTCCTTCCGGCCCTGACCTTCGCACTGTCGCTGAACAATCTGATGAATGGACTGAGCCGGCCCCTGTTTGGCTGGGTGTCCGATTGGCTGGGTCGCGAGCAGACGATGTTCCTGACGTTCCTGGCCGAAGGCGTCGGCATCCTCTACCTGGCCCGACTGGGCAGCAATCCGCTGTCATTCGTGCTGCTGGCCGGACTGGTCTTCTTTGCCTGGGGGAATATCTTCAGCATATTCCCCGCGCTGGCTTCGGATCATTTCGGCCGCAAATTCGCTACGACGAATTACGCCATGCTCTACACGGCCAAGGGTTCGGC
>JASHPX010000070.1 GCA_030037905.1 Gammaproteobacteria bacterium | reverse complement strand
GGATGATGGCGACGGAGGCCCTGCACTACAGCAGTGATCCGGCCAAGCAGTTGACCCACGTGTTTCGCCTGGCGCGAAGACACTATCCGGACGCTGCGCAAATGGCGGCCATGAGCTCGTACTACGACCAGCAGCTGCACAGATATCAGTCCGATCCAAGGGCGGCCGAGCAGCTGGTGCATGTCGGAGTGGAGCCGGTCGACGCCGGCGTGAGCGTGGTCAAGATGGCCGCCCTGACCAATGTGGCCTCGGTGATCATGAATGCACCTGACTCGTACTTCGTTCAGTAGGAGTTGTCCATGAAGCGTACTAGCAAGCGCGATGGCGCGTTATCCATCGGGGGTTCGGACCTCAAGGACGTCATTGACGGCGCACGCCGCTCCTTTCTGATGAAGGCGGGCTTGGGATTGGGATTGGGCGCGGTGGCCGCGGCGGATGTGCTGGGGATCACCACGGCAAACGCCACGATCGGGCCCAGCCCACGAGCCAGCTATACCCCGAATCTCGGCACGAAGGGCACGGGGGTCTATCCGGCCCGCGCCAAGCGCGTGATCTATATCCACATGCTCGGCGCGAACTCCACGCCGGATTTGTGGGAATACAAGCCGACCCTGGTGAAGCTGAACGGTCAGCCGATGCCCGCCTCGGAGCTCGGGACCCAGAAGCTCTCGTCGATGTCCAGCGGTCAGACGGCCTTCCTGTGCCGCGCGCCCATGGCGCCGATGCATCAGTATGGACAGTCGCGCGTCTGGGTGAGCGATCTATTGCCCTACATGTCCGGTATCGTCGACGACCTGTGTTTCATCCGGTCGATGTACACCGTGCAGCTGAATCACGATCCCGCCGGGGTGCTGCTGCACACGGGCTTCCAACTGCCCGGCAGGCCATCAGCGGGTGCCTGGATAAGCTACGCGTTGGGTAACGACAACACGAATCTGCCGAGCTTCATCGTCATGACTTCGGGTGTCGGCCAGGGCGTGCCGCTCGATACGTCGGACTGGAGTGCGGGCTTTCTGCCGTCGGAGTTTCAGGGCGCCGAGCTCAGATCAGGGGTCGATCCCGTGCTGTATCTGAACAACCTCGGAGGGATGACGGCGGAGGAACGCCGCAAGCAGCTGGATGCGCTCAGTGATCTGGCCAAGGCCGATTTTCGTTCGTCACAGGACCCGGATATCCTGTCGCGCATACGCCAGTACGAGATGTCCTATCGGATGCAGCACTCGATTCCGGAAATCGTCGACTTTTCCGATGAGTCGCAGAGCGTAGTGGACATGTATGGGCCCGACGCCATGAAGCCGGGCACGTTTGCGCACAACTGCCTGATTGCACGCCGGCTGTCCGAGCGTGGCGTGAAATTCATCACCCTGTATGCCATGGGCTGGGACCATCACTTCCAGCTCACCACGCTGCTGCCCGCGCGCTGCAAGGAGTTCGACCAGCCCGCTGCCGCGCTGGTGCGCGATCTCAAACAGCGCGGAATGCTGGAAGATACGCTGGTGGTCTGTGGCAGCGAATTCGGGCGCACACCCTTTGCCCAGGGGTCGATCACGGGGGCGTGGGGCCGGGATCATCACGGCGGGAATTTCACCTGGTGGATGGCCGGGGCCGGAACCCGCGCGGGCTACACGCACGGGGAGACGGATGACTTCAATTACAACGTCATCGGCAAGCCGGTGACGACTTACGATCTGAATGCGACGATGCTGCGCCTGCTCGGCATCGACCATGAACGGTTGACCTACCTGTACCTGGGTCGCAACTACCGACTCACCGACCAGTTCGGAGATGTCGTGAACGAGGTGATCAGTTCGGGGATCTCGTCACTGGGCTGATCGCGTAGCACCGCGCCCGTTCGCATGGCCTGACCCTGCGTCATTCCTCGTGGGGGTGGGGTAGCGGTCGCCGGACTCATGCGCCCAATCGCTGGGTGATACAATTTTGGGGGTCTCGGGGGGGCGCTGCCGACTCGGCGGCGCCCTGGGATTCAGTCGAGTCGGTGATCTGCATGCACTTTATCTATTTTCTAGGCCGCTTCCACGTTCTCGCGGTTCATCTGCCGATCACGCTGGTGCTCGTCGTCGCTGCTCTGGAGTGGATGACCCGCAAAGGAAGGCGTCCTGACCTGGAGCCCGCTCTGCGCCTCGCGTGGGCGGCTACGGCCATCACCGCGATCGGCACCGTCATTCTCGGATACATGCACTTCGCGGAAGGCGGCTTCCAGGGGCCGGTCGCACAAGCTCATCGGGCCCTGGGCACCAGCATCGCCGTGGTGTCACTTGCCGGCTGGATTCTGCGTTCTCGAGCCAGGATGCTGTTCCAGAAGGCAGGCTCGTCCATCGTGGTACTGCTGGTGGCGCTGGTCGTCGTGACCGGTCACTTGGGGGGGACCCTGACCCACGGCAGTGGCTATCTGGTTCGGTATGCGCCCAATGTCATCCGTGAAATGGTCGGACTTCCACCCTCAGGGCCGCGGTTGGTCACGATTGACGCGGCGGATCCCTATGTGGACGTCGTCGATCCGGTGCTGGAGCAGAGCTGCAGCCAGTGCCACAACAGCAGCAAGCAGAAGGGCGGACTGGACATGTCCAGCTACGCGAGCCTGATGAGAGGCGGCGGGGATGGCCCTGTCATCGTCAGGGGCAACGCCAAAGGCAGCGATCTGATCCGCAGGGTCTCGTTGCCGCAGACTTCCGACGACTACATGCCCAAGGGGCAATCGCCACTGACCGCCGATCAGATTGCAGTCCTCAGCTGGTGGATCGACAACGGCGCCAGGACCGGTGTCAAAGTCCTGGCCCTCAATCCCCCCCAGCAGATCCGCACCATCATCCAGGACGAGCTCAACCCAGCCCCGGCCAGTGCTGGGGCCGAGGTCGCCCAGCAATCCAACGCGGCCAATGATAAAGGCGTCGAGCAAGCGGCAAAGAAGATCGCTCAGCAGGCCGAGCTGGCCGAGGCTGAGCCGCCCAAGCAGGCGGACCCCAAGCTGATCGCGAGTCTGGTCGCCGTAGGTTTCATGGCCCGGCAGGTTTCCGATGGCGATCCGCATCTGGTCGTCAGTCCCGCTCTGCCCGGAGCAGGGTTCTCCGCCAGCGCCCTCCAGGCGCTGCCGACGGTTTCGAATAATCAAATCGTCGACCTGAACCTGGCGCTTTCGGGGCTTTCGGATTCGGACGTCGCGCCGATCGCCCAGTTGACTGCACTGACGCACCTGCGTCTCGACGACAACAAGCTGACCGATCGCTCCCTGCAGGCGCTCAGCTCGCTGCCGAAGCTCGTGGAGCTCAACCTGTACGACAATCGCGGGATCTCCGACGCCAGCATCCCGACGCTGGCGGCCATGAAATCGCTGCGGCGGGTCTACCTGTGGCAGACCGGCGTCACCAAGGCCGGGATCGCCAAGCTGCACCAGCTTCGCCCGGACTTGGAGATCGATGCCGGAGATATGAGCGTCGCCCCGGCGAAAACCGCCCCGGCGGCGGGGACGAATCCCGATCCGCACCCGATCTCCTGAGAGACTTGGGTCCGGGACGCGGCTCCGAACCGGCAGCGTGGGGGATGCGCCTGGCGTGTAACATCTAATGTACACGCCAGGCGCATCCCCCACGCTGCCAGATCCGTGCACCGTCCCCGGCTGAAGCCCCTCAGCCGGCGTACAACGCGATAAGGACGAGACCCCGGTATGTGTTACATCATCGTGTTGTACGCCATCTCGATGGCCAGCGCCGACATGCCGCACGCCGCGTGGGTGGGCGGGCCATACGCCGCGCAGACGTGCAAGACCTCGGCCTCCCTCTCATCGATCACTCTGCCTCGCCTGACACCCCTGCAGATGGTCTCGCGCAGCTACGGAGACGCCAAGCCCGTCAAAGCACTTCTCGATCTACTCGGCTGCACGCCTAATGACGCGCACCAGCCGAAAGGCACCTTGGGCGGCGTCTACACGTGCATCCCGCCCGCAAGATGACCCCGGCTCCCGGGCGACATCTCACCTTCCGTGGCAGTTGAGATCCCGCTATACTTGCCGCCGGTTGGCTGGCTGAAAAATCAGTTGGGGGAAGGCGCATGAGCAGCCGCACGCTGCCTTGCTGGGTGGCACTCGGTATTGCCGGACTTGCCGCCGTGGGCTCGCAAGCCATGGCCACCGATTACACGACCATCGTACTGAGCACGGTCGTCGCGCGACCTGCGGCCGAAGTCTGGAAAGACATCGGGGCATTCTGCGACATCGGGGCGGCGATGAAGATGAAGTGCACCTACACCTCGGGCACCGGAGGCCTGGGCACGGTGCGTACGCTCGCCGGTCGTATCAACGAGGTCATGGTGGGCCAGACCCCCCATTCGTATACTTACACTCAGCAACCTGTCTTGAAGGACATGTATCACGCCACGGTCGATGTGGAGCCCGCAGGGCCGGGCGAGTCCAAGATCTTCTACCGTATCGTCTACGACCAGTCGAATCTCGCGCCCGGTCAGACGAAAGAGAAGTACCGCGCTCAGCATGTCCGGATGTTCACACGCGCGCTCGCGTCGATGAAGCAGACCGTCGAGGGCACGAGTACGACGAGTACGAGTGGCTCCGACGCTCAATAGCCATCGGAAGCCTCTGGCGCACCTCTGGCGCGCCGATGAATCCTGAAAAATTACGTGAGGTGTTGCCAACATGCCTGCAATATCGATTCATCCACTGGTCGATCACGGCATTCGACCGGCCGCAAGCAATTTTGCGGGTGGGACACTGGTGTGCAAATGCGCGACTGATCCCGTAGAAGTGTCGGTCAAGTCGCAGTCGGCTCATAACCACGCCTGCGGCTGCACGAAATGCTGGAAACCACAGGGAGCGATGTTTTCCCTGGTGGCGGTGGTCGGACGGGATAAGGTATCGGTCACCCGCAACGGCCACAAGCTCGCGGCCGTCGACCCCAAAGCGACCATTCAGCGGTTTGCGTGCAAGAGCTGCGGTGTGCACATGTATGGTCGCATCGAGAATACCAAGCACCCCTTTTATGGCCTGGATTTCATCCACACGGAGCTGTCGCCGCAGAGCGGCTGGTCGGCACCCGAGTTCGCCGCATTCGTCTCCTCGATCATCGAATCGGGGGTCGATCCCGCCAAGATGGGACAGGTGCGCGCGCGGCTGAAGGAGCTCGGGCTCGAGCCGTACGACTGCCTCTCACCCCCGTTGATGGACCTCATCGCCACGCATACCTACAAGGCGGCGCGCGCGGCGGCCGCCTGAGCGCCTGAAGTCCGAGCTGATCGGGTACGCCTCGGGTAGCGCCCGAGGCGTATTCCATAACCGTGGAGCGATAGTGAAATGGATGTACGTGCAGCCGTTGCCGTTCAGTCCGGCAAGCCCCTGAGCATCGAGACGGTGCAATTGGAGGGTCCCAGGAACGGTGAGGTCCTCGTGGAGCTGAAGGCCACCGGCATCTGTCACACCGATCATTACACGCTGTCGGGAGCGGACCCCGAGGGACTGTTCCCCGCCATCCTGGGACACGAAGGTGCAGGCATCGTGGTCGATGTCGGACCGGGCGTTCGATCGGTCAGGAAGGGTGACCACGTGATTCCGCTCTACACTCCCGAGTGCCGGGAGTGCAAGAGCTGCCTGTCCCGCAAGACCAATCTGTGCACCGCAATCCGGGCCACGCAGGGCAAGGGACTGATGCCCGATGGCACGAGCCGCTTCTCGTTGCAGGGCAAGCCGATTCTGCATTACATGGGCTGTTCGACCTTCGCCAACTACACGGTCCTGCCGGAGATCGCGGTCGCGAAGATCCGCGAGGACGCGCCCTTCGACAAAGTCTGCTACATCGGCTGCGGCGTCACGACCGGCATCGGGGCCGTCATCTTCACGGCCAAGGTCGAGCCCGGCGCCAATGTGGTGGTGTTCGGCCTGGGTGGGATCGGTCTGAACGTAGTCCAAGGGGCCAAGCTCGTCGGTGCGCGCCAGATCATCGGCGTGGATCTCAATCCGCGCCGCGAGAAGCTCGCCAGGCAGTTCGGCATGACGCACTTCGTGAATCCCCAGGAGGTCAAGGGGGACCTGGTGGCGCATCTGGTCGAGTTGACCGGGGGCGGGGCCGATTACAGTTTCGAATGCATCGGTAACGTGAAGGTGATGCGCCAGGCGCTCGAGTGCTGCCACCGGGGCTGGGGCCAGAGCATCATCATCGGTGTCGCGGGAGCGGGCCAGGAAATCGGCACGCGTCCCTTCCAACTGGTCACCGGGCGCGTCTGGAAGGGTACGGCTTTCGGCGGGGCGCGAGGTCGCACGGACGTGCCACGCATCGTCGACTGGTACATGGAGAAGCGCATCAATATCGACGACCTCATCACACATCGGCTGCCCCTGGAACGCATCAACGAAGGGTTTGAGCTGATGGAACGCGGTGAGTCGATCCGTAGCGTCGTGGTCTATTGACGCCGGCGGCGCCTCCGGGACTGCTCCGTGCCCGCACTGGAGACACTCGCTGAATATCGCTGCTTCGGCGGCATCCAGGGCTTCTATCGGCACGTCTCGGCGACTGTAGGGTTGCCGATGCGCTTTGGGGTGTACCGACCTGCACAGGCCAGCCGCGGCCCCGTACCCGTGCTGCTCTACCTGGCGGGTCTGACCTGCACCGAGGAAACGTTCTTCATCAAGGCCGGCGCGCAGCGGGCAGCCGCGCAGCTGGGTCTGATGCTGGTCAGCTGCGATACCAGTCCGAGATCCACCGGCATCCCGGGCGAGGCCGATGACTGGGAATTCGGCAGCGGGGCCGGCTTCTATCTGAACGCAACGCAGGCTCCGTGGCAGCGGCACTTTCGGATGTACGACTATGTACGCGATGAGCTGACCACGCTGCTTCGGGAGCACTTCCCGGTCCGCGCTGATCGATTCGGCCTCCTCGGTCACTCCATGGGCGGACATGGGGCGCTCGTCGTCGGACTGCGCAATCCCCAGCTGTTCCGATCCGTGTCGGCCTTTGCGCCCATTTGCTCTCCGTCCCGCTGTCCGTGGGGGCTCAAGGCGTTCCCTCGTTATCTCGGTGAGGACCGCGCGAGCTGGCGCTCGTACGATGCCGTGGATCTGATTCGTTCGGCCGGCAGGCCGCTTCTGCCGGAGATCCTGATCGACCAGGGGCTATCCGATAAGTTTCTGCAGCAGGGCCAGCTCCTTCCCGAGCTGCTGGAGGAAGCATGCCGCACTCACGGGCAGCCGCTACGCCTGCGACGGCACGAGGGCTACGACCACGGCTATTACTTCATCGCCAGCTTCATCGAGGACCACCTGCGCTTTCACGCGGCAGCGCTCGGCGCGGCCGCGGCGTGAGCGCGGTGCCTGGATCGCCTCGATGCGATGCGCTCGCCCTCGCCCTGTGCATTTGCATCGCCGTTGCGGGGTGCACCCTTGCGGGGTGCAGTCACCGAGGCGGCGCGCCGGCTGGCAGCAGTGCGGCAGACGATGACCAGGCCGGGTCGATTGGCGGGGTCTGGGATGGGGCGGATACTGCCGGCCGGCCGTTCGTCGGGCTGGCGGATGAGGCGGGGGAATTTCACCTCATCGGTGATGACGGTACGCAGTACGTCGGCACTGCGACCACGATGGGTGACGCCGTCTCGGCGAGCACCGACCGCCTGGAGAGGCTTGGCCGGTCTGCAGGATCCAAGTACGACGCGGGGTCCCTGAAGGGAACGGTACAGCAGCGCCAATCGATGTCGGTCACCATCGCGCCTGCGGCGGCGGCAGCTCGGTCGTTCGCCGCCGAGACGATATCGCTGCAATTCAATCCCATCTATGACAATCCCTCCTCGCTCGACATGTTTGCCGGTGATTACATGGACCCTGCCAGCGGCAACATGATCACCGTGAGCGGCAGCGGATCCATCTTCTGGCGTGATGCGAACAGCGGCTGTCTGGCCAGCGGAGCGGTCAGTCTCATCGATCAGCACTATAATCTCTACGAAGTCCAATTCTCTTATTCCGCGTGTCAAGGCGTGGACGCCGAGCTCAACGGCGTGGAATTCACCGGTCTCGGGACACTCGATACCTCTGTACAGCCCACTCAGGCGGTTATCGGCGTCTCGGGTGAGGCGGGAGGGCGAGGCTACGCCATCGATCTGAAGCTGTCCCGGCTGCCGCCCCGCAGCCCGGTTTAGCTTAGTTCAGGGGCGCCCCGGTCAGTGACTATCGGCGCCAGGGCGCAACGGTACGGCCGAGCCCGTGTCGAGCGGCGCCGTCGACGCCGCGTGCTGAAAGCCACGCTCGGGCAGAGTCAGCACGAAGATCGCGGAAAGCACAAACAGAACAAACAGCGCCCCGAAGGTCTTGCTCTGATCCGCGCCGGCGACGAGCGCGATGACAAAAGTCGGAATGAAGAAACCTCCGGCCATCTGCAACAGACTCACGATGCCTCCCGCGCTTCCCCCGTACGTCGTGCCGATCTCGGCAAGCATCACCGGGAAGGGTATGGCCAGCGGCAGCAGGCCGTTGGCGAGGAAGGCGCCGACAGCGACGCAGATCCACGTCATCGGTCCGAAGCGAACCGCCAATGAGGCGACCATCAGGACGGCTCCAATGACGACGAATGCCGCCAGCCAGCCCTTGATAGCGCGTATCCTGTGCAGGATGAGCGGCATGAAGAATCCGCCCAGAGCGCCGCCGAAGCCCAACGGGATTCCCAACAGGCCGGCCGCGGCCGGGCTTGCCCGCTTGATCTGCGTCAGGGCGCTCGGCAAATTGCCCGCTGTACCTACCCACGCGGCGAAGAAAAACAGTACCGCGATGCCCGCAAGCCATACGTAGCCGTTGCGGGCTGCCACACCCAGGAATTCGAGCACGGCCTGCGGCGGCACGTCCGCCTCCCCGGCAGGCTTGGGCCTGAATCCAAACAGAAAGCAGAGCGTCGCGACCGCCAGCAGCATCCATGCAAAGTAAAAGGCCGCAGTGAAGCTCGAAAACAGCGGCGCCGTGCCCTCACCGAGTCCGACGCCCAGTCCGGCAAAGCCGATGAACGTCCCCATCGCCAGCGACATGTGCTCGTGCTTGAACCATCTGCGCAGGATCTTGGGGCCGAGAGTGTTGACGAACACCATGGAAGATCCGAACACCAGCATCCAGACGAACAGGCTCACGAAATCGGTGGATGCGTAGGCACGGCCCACGAGCCCGCCGGTGGCGACGATCAGCAGCACGCTCCCGGCCGCCCTCGTCCCAAATCGGTCCGCGACCACGCCGATGGGAATGCCGAAAGCGAAGTTCATGAGGAACGGAGCAAACAGGCACATCCCAAATTCAAATGGAGTGAGATGCAGCGAGCCGAATAGGCTGCCGGCAACGCCTGCCAGCTCGAATTCAGAGTAATTGACCGCGAAGAACAGGAAACTCATGATCGCCAGGATCACCCAGCGATACGGATTTTCTCCGTGAGCAGACTGTCTCATGCGGCTATTTCCACTGCTTCTCGTGCTGTATCGTCAATAGTGCCCCGTCCTGGCAACGGCGCGCCCGTAGACTTCGATCTGCGCCACATCGGCCCAGCCACCCGGACCATGGCCGCTGCCTGGCTCGAGGTCGACGAATCCGATCTCGTCGACCTTGCTGAGATCGATCCTGTCCACCAGGTTCCCGCGCGTCACCACGTGCGTCATATCGAGCTCGAGCCAGCGCAAATCCGCGTATGAGATCTCACTCACGAGCCAGTCGCGGGTGCTGCCGACTGCCTGGTCGCCGACCCACCACGTGCCATCGGCAAGCTTCACGATCGGGCGAATGCGGTGGAAACCCGACATCTTCGTGTTGAAACGGATACGCGCAAGTCCGCTCAGATCGGCGAAGTGACCCTTGTCGCGCAGGGCCACCGCGCAAGCGGAAGTGCACAGCCCCGTCCAGACGTGCAGCGGATTGTTGCCGTTTTCCGTGCTGCCCTCGGCCACGAGCTGTATCGTCCCCGCCGGGGCGTACACCTCGAGGTCCAGCTCGGGATTGCTGTTGGCCTCACCGGTGAGCGCGATGTTCAACCCGCCCTTGGCCGGCTGTTCGCTTGCCGGAGCCGGACGCTTCCACTCCTCCCTGAAGAGCAGCCCAGGGCGCAGCATGAGCGCAGGTCGCTCCGCCCTTGCCGACCGCGGGGGATGGTTCGGCGCCTGGGCCCAGGCGAGCGCGCTGATCACGCACAATGGAATGACTCCGCCGATGCGGACGATGCGCTGCTGCATAGGTCCCCCTTGATCGGTCAATCTTCGCCGTCCCATGACGCTCGCCCCCGGATCCGCGGACAGCGGACCTCTTCCATCGTCTACCTCAGGGGACCCCCCTGCGCTACATCAGGGGACTACCTCCGGTTGCCGCCCCGTGACGCCGCGGTTTCCGTGAAGCCATGCATCGATGCTCCAGGGCCCGGGACCCGCGAACCACAAGTACAAGTACACGAAGGTAAACAGCACTGCCAGATCACCGCCGTTGAGGATCGGCAACCAACCTCTGCGGAAGTGCACCATGAAGAAGGCCACTGCCATGTCGCCCGCTAGCAGAAAAGCGATCGGGCGGCTGAACAGGCCTACCAACAGCAGCAAGCCGCCGAAAAATTCGAGAATTCCCTGCACTCCCAGCAGCGACAGCAGATGCAGATGGGCGAACGCGGCCTGGTATGGGACATGGAACAGCTTGGCCGACCCGTGCTGCATGAACAGCAGCGCCGTCACGATCCGCAGCACGCTGCGCAGCTGCGGCGACCACGCCTGCAAGGCATCTCGTCCACTACTCATATGACCCCCTGTTGGCCAGTTCTATCAATTCCAGGCTCCGCTTCCTCCGAAGGCAGTACCCTCGAGCGGACGGCCGCTCAGTCCCTCAGTCGTGCGGTGCGGATGCTTTCCCCGCGGTCTTCGGAGGCGGCGGAGGCGGAAAACCCGTGCTGCAGTAGAGCGTGCACTTCTTGGGGAAGGTGTGATACGAGGCAACGAATTGCGCTTTCAGTCTGTCGCGGATTTCCGGATACATGGTCGCCGCACCCCCCTGCGAAGCATATTCCGGAATATGGTAGATCTGCATCATCTGATTGAGCAGAGGGTTCTTGCCCGGCAGGTAGAACGGGACATGCCCCTCGTCGACGCCTTCGTAATTGACGATGCAGGGGTCCCAATGCGGCGACACGGGACGCTCGGCAGACCTGTCATAGGAGCGTGCGTAGATGTACGGCTCGGTCAGATAGACGGGGTCCTCCATGACGTATGTGGCCGTGAGCAGGTCGCCATGGGGGGCGAAAATATCGGTCATCGTCGCTTCGTCGCTGTTGAACACGCCGTTGCGGCGGATGGGAGCGCTCTTCATGTGCGTGGTATGCACGACGAGCATATTGCCCACCCAACTTCCAGTCGAGAATGCAGCACGATCGTGCGGCGCCAGGTTCGAGGGCTGTGGCCTGCCGTCCATCCAGACCGTCGTTCCCGCCTGGCTCTCCGTTCCTTCGATCACCCAAGCCACGATCTCGCGGGTGTAGGGGCTGATCTGCGGCCAGAACCTCAGGTTCCACGGGCCGTCGGCCAGCTCCCACTGGTTGTACAGCTGGCAGATGCGCTCCGGCTCGGCCAGCATGCCGGAGTTATAGGAATCCGCCAGGGCGCGCCCGCCGGCGTTGATGGGCATTCCGAGGAAATCACCGGACACCGGGCCGGCGGCCCGCTCCATGATGTTTTCGGTGCCCGGCGCCACCCAGGACCCGGAGATATCGACCTGCTGCGCCTGAAGCGGTAGGCAGGCCACCCCAAGCGCCAGCGCAACGGCTACGGTCACGCCGCGCAGCGAAATCACCCGAAACTGCGAGTCATTGCGGGCCATGTTCGTTCCTCACCACAACGCCGAGCACGGCGTGGGCTCCCAGCCGGCGCCGCTCGGGAGCTTTTTGAAAATCGAGTTTGTGACGAACGGCTTGGTCAGATAGACGGGATCGGTGACGTCGCTGGTCACGATCACGATCTGCTCCCCGCTGATGGGGGGCATCATATCGTAGTATTCCAGCATCCTGGTTTTGTCGCTGTAAGGAATCCCGTTCTTGCGCAGGTATCCAGCCTCGAGATTGGAGGTCATCACCTCGAGGTCTCCTCCGAGAGCCTTTCCGGCGCCGGCGTTGCGGCCGCCTCCCCTGCCGATGCTCGCCCGCGTGATCTCCCACCGCGCAGTGGAGTAGCCCTGCAACGAGCTTGGGCCTCGATCAGCGTCCGATCTGACGAAGTGCAGCAGACGGGTCTGCTCGCCCGCGTCGGCCTGCATCTCCAGGGTCTGTTCGTCCTGCCACGTGATGTGCAGATGCTCCGGATTGCGCATCATGGTGGGCGCCCCGTAGGACTTGCATTGCTCGCCCGCCGCCGTGTCTTTGGCCGGATCCCAGGCGTCCATGATCTGGATACCGGCTGAGTTCAGGGGGACGTCCTCGTAATCGCCCGGCCGGGGCGTGACCATGCGAAACGTCCAGCTGTACGTCGTCAGCGACGTCCAATAGCCCGTAAGGTCGATGGGGGCGGCAGCTTCCGCGGTCGGCGCGGGCCCGCCGCGTCCGCCCGGGCCTTGCGCGTGCACGACCGTTTGCGCCCCCAGCGACACGAGCAGGGCAAGCGTGACCTGCGCAGTGCAGCTCGATATGCAAGTTCGCATCATGTCACTACTTCTTTTTCGCGGCCTGCAGACTGTGGTAAACGGCTGCGACGAACATGTTCGTCGTCCACGGACCCGTGGTCGATCCGAATCGACCCTCATACGCTTTGGCCGGATCAGCCGCCTCGATCTGGTCCAGCGTCATATGGCGTCTCATCATGTCGGCGATGGTATCGCGCATGATCACCACCATGTCCCGGTAATCGACGACCTCCCATTGGTCACTCACCCGCCCATGGGCCGGAATCACATAGGTGCCGTTGTACTCGTAAATGAACGGACTCGGAGGAATCGCGATCCGCAGCAGATCGTTCAATGCGGCGATCTCCCCGTCGACGCTGCCGCCATCGGCCACATCGATCACCGGAAACCGCGTCATATCCAGGACGTCGCCCGCCATCACGACATCGGAGCGGCGGAACAGCACGAAGCTGTCGCTATCGGCGGCCGGCGCGTGCGTGACGACGATGGGCTCGCCGTTGATGTAAAAGGACCTGAAATCGTAGATGTAAGTGTCGGTGGGCCAGCCGTCGGTAGGATAGCCCGCGGTGCTGGCCAGCCGTTCTATGACGTTCGCGCGCGCGAAAATCTCCGCGCCGGGACCCTTCGGAGGGTTGAACAGAGTCTTGCCGGCAGCCGCCAGCGCCGCGTTTCCGCCGACGACAGCCGGGTCTGCGTCGGTATCGATGACGTAGCGAATGGGCAGCGGTGAGATCTTCTGCACGGCCGCCAGCAGGTCCGCGACCCCGGCCGTAGTGCCCGCATTGACCAGGACGACGCCATCGCGGCCGACCTGAACGCCGATGTTTTCCCCGTCACCCGCGATCATGTAAAAGTTCTGCCGAACTTTCACGACCTCCAGATCGCCATTGCCGGGTTCCGCGGCGCGGGCAGACCCCACGCCGAGCATCCCCAGCATCGCCGACATCCCCAGCGTCGCCACGCAGAACGCGGCAGCCACGACTCGGTGGACGATCGCTCTGGTTGCTTGCGTCACGGCCTACCCTCCGGCATGTCCGCGGTCATGGCTAGCGCCAACCGTCGATGAGTTCCGTCGGCATGGGACGCGGTTACCCGCGCGTTCCCAATGGCACAGGCATTTTGGCACCTGCGGCCTCAGGAGCCCGATTTCGCCCGACGCCGACCCGATTTCGGCGCAGCGCCCTCAACCGGCTGAGGTAGATTCCCCACGGCCTGCTGGAAGCGGAAATTCGTGCAGTATTGCGTGCACTTCTTCGGGAAGGTGGAGTAGAGCGCGAGGTACTGCGCCTTCAACCGATTGCGGAACTCCGGATACATGGTGTCCGCGCCACCCGCCGATGCGTATTCGGGCACGTGGAAGAACTGCATCATTTGAGTCATGAGGGGATTCTTGCCCGGCGGGAAATACGGCACGGTGCCCTCTGCAGTGCCTTCGAAGTTCACGATGCAGGGCGGATACTTGGTCGCGATGGGACGGGTGACGGACCTGTCATAGGCGCGCGAGTAAACATAGGGCGCCGTCATGTAGACGGGGTCGTGCAGGACATAAACGATCGTCAGCATGTCATCGTGGGGGATGAAGGTGCTGATCATGGTCGACTCATCGCTGTGAAAGGCACCGTTGTCGCGGGCGGGAGCCCGCTTCATGCCTGTCGTAGTTGCGATGAGCATGTCGCCCTTCCAGTAGCCCGTCGTGAATGCACCCCGAAGGTGATTTGCGTACTCTGAAGGCGGCGATCTGCCATCCATCCAGATCGTCATTCCTCCGTTATCCTCCGTGGCTTGCAGTCTCCAGGCCTGGATGGCACCGGTGGGCCCTCCAGTCACGGGCCAGATTCTCAGGTTGAATACCGAGTTGGAATAATGCCACTGGTCGTACAACTGGCAGACGCGCTCCGGCTCGGCGAGCATGTCTGCCGAATAAGACGCTGCCAGGGCTTTGCCGGCCGCGTTGAGAGGCATCCCGACGAAATCGTCGGTGAACGGACCCTCGTCGCGCTCCAAGACGTCATTGGTGGCCGGTGAAACCCACGATCCGGACAAGTCGGCTGCCTCCTGCGCCGCAACGCCCTGCGCTCGAACAGACACGGCAGCCAAAGAGAGAGTGAGCGCGACAGCGCAGGTCATTCCTCGCACGATCATTGGGCGCAGCGCAGAATGCGGAAACCGCGATTGATTGCCGGCCATGCTCGTTCCTTACCACATCGCCGAACAGGCCGAAGGTTTCCAACCCTCTGCGCCCGACAGCTTTACAAAATTGTCGTCGGTGACGAACGGGCTGGACAGATAGACCGGGTCGGTGACGACGCTGGTCACCACCATCCACCACTGCCCGTCACTCTCCGGA
Source organism: Gammaproteobacteria bacterium (assembly GCA_030037905.1). Taxonomy (GTDB): domain Bacteria; phylum Pseudomonadota; class Gammaproteobacteria; order Steroidobacterales; family Steroidobacteraceae; genus FEN-1191. The sequence goes on along the minus strand of JASHPX010000070.1, from coordinate 125 downwards.
GGAATCTGAATCAGGTCGAAGTATTCCAGGATCTTGGCGTTCTCGCTGTAAGGCACGCCGTTCTTACGCAGGTATCCCGCCTTGAGATCCGTGGTCGTGACCTTCAGGTTCCCCCACGCCGGCTT
>JASHPX010000069.1 GCA_030037905.1 Gammaproteobacteria bacterium | reverse complement strand
ACCTACCCCATCATCGACGTGGCGCACGGTGGAACCATCGATGGGGAGCTGGTGGCGCTCAACGAGGTGGTGGATATGGCGGTGCCCGCCGGGCATTCGGAAGGTGGTACGGTGGTGATCCCGGGACATGGTCGGCTCTGCGATGTCTCCGACGTCGCGCAGTACAAGGTCATGGTCACGACGATCCGCAACCGCGTGCAGTTCTACAAGAATCAGGGCAGGACGCTGCAGCAGGTGTTGGCGTTGCAGCCCGGCAGCGACTACGACCAGCGCTGGGGCGGTACGGGCGGGTCCTGGACGACGCGCGACTTCATCAGCGCGGTCTATCGGACGCTGCCGGCCAGAGGACCGGTGTACTTCACGATGCATACCAGCATCTCGGTGCCAACGACCGGAACCCGCTCGGGCGAAAAGCTGTTCTGATGGTTCCCGCGCTGCCTGCGCTGCCCTTCAGAGGCTCCCGGAGATGCATCCAATGAATATGCGCTCACTGACCTGCTCCGCCGCGCTCGCCGGTGTGCTGATGATCAGCCAGGGGGCGCTCGCGCAGAGGCCCGCGCGAGCGCCGGCCGGTCCGCCGCCCACGGCCGAGAAGGCGGCCCTCATCGACCTGACGGGCTACTGGGTGGCGGTGGTCGATCAGGACTGGGCCTGGCGCATGATCACGCCCCCCAAGGGCAACTTTCTGGGTGGCGTGCAGCTCAATCCCGCCGGTCGCAGGATCGCGAACGAGTTCGATCCTGCTCTATACGGCGGCGCAGACTATCAGACCTCCGGAATCATCGACTGCCGCGCCTATGGGGCCGGTGGCCTGATGCGCATGCCGACCCGGCTGCATATCACTTGGGACAATCCCAATGCTCTGAAGATCCAGACCGATTGGGGCGAGCAGACCCGTCTGCTGCATTTCATTCCCAACCAGCCTTATGAGGATGCGCAGCTGCCGCTCATGATCCAGGCGCAAGCGACCGGCACCAATCACGGCCCTCCCTCCCCGCAAGGCTACTCGGTCGCGCTCTGGGAGCAGCCTTACGAATTCAGCGTGCAAGCCTTTCGTCGCGGGCCTGCGAACGGCTTCGGTCCTTTCCTGGGGGGAGCGGTACAGGCCAACCAGGCGCCCGGCGGCGCTCTGGCGGTCGTGACGACCGACCTTGCGCCCGGCTGGCTGCGTCGCAACGGTGCTCCCTATGGCGCGCAGGCGCGCATGGTCGAGCACTATCAAACGTTTCAGGATCCTACCGGCGCGAATTGGTTCGATGTCACCACCGAAATCATCGACGAGGAATACCTCAACGGACCTGACCTCACCAGCGCGGACTTCATGCAGGAGCCGGACGGCTCCAAATGGGCACCGCATCCGTGCAAGCAGGTCGCTCGAGAGTAGCTCGAGAGTAGTTCGAGGGTAGCTCGAGGGTAGCTCGAGAGTGATTTACCAGGTGCAGATATGAGAATCGTATCTATCATGAGAATCGTATCTATCAGGCCACGCCTCTTCGCATGGATGCTCGCCGTTTGCAGCTTCGCGGCAATTTCGGCGCCCGGAGCGGCGCTTGGCCAGTCGCTGATCGACGGTTACTGGAACCCGGCGTTCAATGAAGACGCTTACCCGTTTCTGGCGGGGCCCGATGCGGGAGACTATGCCGGCATTCCCGTGACGCCGGCGGCGGTCACGCTCGCACACACCTGGGACGCGCAGCAGTTGGACCTGCCGGCGCTGCAGTGTTGGCAGTACGCGGCGACCTACGGTCCGCGGGGCCCGAGCCTGCTGCGCATATGGGAGGACCGCGATCCCTTCACCCAGCAGCAGACGCGCATCGAGACCTGGGCGGTGTTCGCGGCGATGCATCGGGTCATCTGGATGGTGCCGCATCCGCATCCGCCGCCCTGGGCGCTGGATAGCTGGCAGGGTTACTCGACCGGCAAGTGGGTGGGTAACGTGCTGTGGGTGCACACCGACAAGCTCAAGCCCTTTTTGACGCGCAACGGCCAGCCCCTCGACGATGAGACGACCCTGGACGAGCGATACTTCCGTTATGGAGACGTCCTTACCCTGATGCAGATGATCTCCGATCCGGAATATCTCAGTCGTCCCTATGTGTTGAGCAAGTTGTATTCGCGTGTGCCTCAGGCCGGCATGTCCCCGTATCAGTGCACGCCCAACGATGAGACGCACATTCCCGAGGGGTTCGTGCCGATGCACCTGCCCGGCAACGGCAAGCTCTACATAGACGGTGCCGTGCGCCGTGGCATTCCGGTACAGGCAGCCGCGGGGGGTGCGGCCACGATGTTCCCCGAGTACCAGGAATACATGAAGACCTTGCCGCGCAACCCTCCTGCCTCGCAGATCGAGAAAGCGGAGCAGCAGGCAGACGCGGCGGAGCAGAAGGCGGCGGGGCAGTAACCGCCACAGGCGGGGGCTTTGGGCTTTCCGCCGATTTGCCGATGCCGGCGAAAGCGGAAGGATTCGAGCCCACTCTGGCTATGGGATGCGGAAGATGGCGCCAATCCACAGGGCGCGCGCTGCAGCGCCGCGCGACGCACCGCCGCGCGCTATACGATGCGATCGGCCGCGCGCTGTCCCTGCGCTCGTATTCGCTCTGACGGCGCTGGCGCTCGCGGGCTGCGCGCAGCTACCGACCAGACCGGGCAGCGAGCCGCCCTCGAGCTTCATGGCGAGTGCGCGCCGTGGGAGTGTAGAAGCGGCCGGGGTGCTGATCGCCGGCTGGCATACGGGGCTGGTTTTGCCGGCCGATGAGCTCGGCGGGCTACGGGTGCTGCTCGTGCACGATCCAGGCGCTCGCTATGTGAGTCTGGGTTGGGGTAATCGTCGCTTCTACATGGCGGCGCATCCGGGTTCCGGCGATGCGCTCGCGGCGCTGTTCCCCTCCCGCAGCGCTCTGCTGGTCCAGACATTTGCCAGCGCCTCGGATGCAATGCCCGTGGAGGGGCGACTCGAATGGGTGTGCGCGGATCGCGCCGAGCTCTGGAGGATCGACACTTTTGTGCGCGATTCGCTGCAGTGGCGATCGGGCCGGGCGCTCGATCTGGGAGCCGGAGCGCGCACCCAGGGCGAGTTCTACGCTTCGAGCGCTCACTACGATGCCCTGCACACCTGCAACACCTGGACGTTGGCTGCGCTGCAGTTCGCTGGGTTTCCCGTGAAGGCGGCAGGGGTGCTGTTCGCGGGACAGGCTGGGCGGCGTATCCGCACACTGCCCATGTGTCCGCCGCCGGCGGGCTGACACTTGGAAGGAGACGTGCCTCACTGGTGAGCGCACATGCGGGTGCTAGCATCCGGCTCCTGCCCATCCTGAACTATCGGGGAGTCGACATGGCCGCAACCCGGCCCGCCGTGGGCGCCGTGGCCCCCGCCCCTGTGGTCCCGGCCGCCGCCGCCGTGGCTGCCCTGGCCACCGGCGTTGCCGCAATGCTGTGTCTCATGACCGGCACGGCATGCGCTGCCGACGCTGCGGCAACGGCGGGACCCACGGCAACGACGGCAGCAACAACAGCGGCGGTAACAACGGCAGCAACGGTGTCCTATGCCGCCGCGGGGGCGAACGATCCACCCGCTGCAACGCCGACCCCAGGTCCCGATACGACGCTCATGCGCTTTCCGACGTTGCACGGCGGGCGCATCGTGTTCGTGGCGCACGACAATCTCTGGGAGGTGGACCGCAGCGGTGGGACGGCGCGGCGCCTCACCGATCATCCCGGCATCGATTGGATGCCACGGTTTTCGCCCGATGGTCGTTGGATCGCCTTCACGAGTGACTACCAGGGCGACACCGATGTCTATGTGATGCCGGCTGCCGGCGGCGCGGCGCGGCGGCTGACCTGGTGGTCGGACGTGATGGCGGATGCGCCGCTGCGCTGGGGCCCGAACAACCTGGTCGTCACGTGGACGCCCGACTCGCGAAGCATCGTGTTCCTGTCGCGCCGCAAGGCCTGGAATCTCTGGGACAGCAGGCTCTACGAGATCGGGCTGGGCGGCGGCTTGCCGCGCGAGCTGCCGCTGGATCGCGGCGGGCTGCTGTCCTTCAGCCCCGACGGCCGGCGCATCGCCTACAACCGCATCTTCAGCAACTTCCGCAACTGGAAACGCTATGACGGCGGTCTCGCGCAGGATGTCTATCTCTATGATTTCGCCACCCGGCACCTGCAACGCGTGACCCACTGGCAGGGCACCGATACGGCGCCGATGTGGTATCACGACACGATCTACTTTCTCTCCGACCGCGGCGCGGCTCGCCGCGAAAACATCTGGGCTTACGATCTCGCCACCCATCGCTTCCGGCAGATCACGCGCTTCACCGATTACGACATCGATTTTCCGAGCCTCGGTGACGACGGCATCGTGTTCCAGCAGGGCGGCTGGCTGTACGTGCTCGACCTGCCCGGGGAGACGCTGCACCGCCTGTCGGTCCGCGTGCCGGACGATGGCGAGCGCACGGGCCCGCGCTCCGTCGATGCGAGCAAGTACATCCGCGATCCGGACAATGCACAGCTGACCGACTACGACCTTGCGCCGCATGGCCAGCGCGCGTTGTTGGTCGCGCGCGGTGACGTATTTTCGTTAGCGGCGGGCCACGGACAGACGCGCGATCTGACGGCGAGCTCGGATGCAGACGAGGACCATCCGGCGTGGTCACCCGACGGACGGTGGGTGGCGTATACGACCGACGCTTCCGGTGAGCAGCAGATCGCGGTGCGAGCGGCGCAGGGCGGACCGGAGCGGCTGCTGACGCATTTCGCGACCGGCTATTTTTATCTGCCCGCGTGGTCGCCCGACTCCGAGCGCGTCGCCTTCTCGGACAACGAGCATCGCCTCTGGTACGTGGCGGTCGCCGGTGGCGGCGCACCGGTGCTGGTGGCACAGGACCGCTACCAGGAGATGCATGATTACTCCTGGTCGCCCGATGGGCGCTGGCTCGCCTACAGCCGCACTGACGATACTCAACAGCGGCAAATCTGGCTGTACGAGGTCGCGACGCGCCGGGCAACGTGCGTCAGCCGGCCGGGGTCGGACGACTTCCAGCCGCGGTTCGACCCGAGCGGGCGATATCTGTTCTTTTTGTCGAGCCGTCACGAGAATCCGGTGCTGGCGGAGAACGAGTTCGACATCGCGGATCTGAAGACCACGGGCCTGTACGTCGCGACGCTCCAGGCACACGAGCCCTCGCCGTTCGCGCCGCGCGCTGACGCTGAGGCAGTCACGGCTGCCTATCGCGGCGCGGCCGCGCCGCTGCACATCGATCTGGACGGTCTCATGGACCGTGCCGTGCCGGTGCCGATTCCGCAGGCGACGCTCGCGGGCTTCGATGTGCGCGGTACCCTCATCTACTACATGACCGAACCACCCTCCACGATCGCGGCTTCAATCGCGGGCGAGCAGAACACCCTGCATCTCTACGATCTGCAGGCGCGGCGGGACGGCCTGCTGATCGACAACCTCATGAGCTATGTGGTCAGCGCCGACGGTACCCGGCTGATGTATCGCCGTGACGCAGGCGACACCCCGTTCTTTTACATCGTGCCGGCTGGACTTGCCGCCGCCGGCGCCGCAGTCCACGCGAAGCCGCTCGACACCTCGCACATGCACATACGCATCGATCCGCGCCAGGAGTGGACGGAGATGTTCGATTCCGCCTGGCGACTGGAGCGCGACTTCTTCTATCGGCCGCAGATGAACGGCGTGGATTGGGACGGCGTACGCCGTTCCTATGAGCGGCTGTTGCCGCTCGCGGGCTCGCGTACCGATCTGAACTACCTCATCGCCGAGATGCTCGGCGAGCTCAGCAACTCCCATACGTACGTTGCCGGCGGGGACCGGGGCCGCAGCGAGCCCCGCGTCCCGAGTGCCTATCTGGGCGTCGACTACGGCATCGACGCGCGCACGCACCGCTATGTCTTCGAGCGCGTCTACGCCGGTGACAACACCCGTCCCGACTACCGCTCACCGCTGACTGAACCGGGCATCGACGTGCACGCGGGCGATGAGCTGGTCGCGATCGACGGTACGCCGGTGCGCGTGGGGAAGGCGCCCGAGAGCTACCTGGTCGGTAAGCAGCACCACACCGTGCGCCTCACGATCGCCGAGGGCGCGGACTCTCCCGAGGCCGCCGACTCTCCCGCGGGCGTGGCCTCTCCCGCGGGAGCGCACACTCCGGGCGGCGCGCACACTTCCAACGGCGCGCACACCCGCGACGTTCTCGTGAGGCCGCTCGATGATGAGCTGCTGCTGCGCTCCAAGGCATGGATCGATCACAACCGTGAGCTCGTCGAGCGTGCCTCGGGGGGCCGTATCGCCTACATCTACCTGGGCGATACGGACGAGCCCGGCATGGAACAGTTCATTCGCCAGTTCTACAGCCAGCTCGACCGCCGCGCGCTGATTCTCGATGTCCGCTGGAACGTCGGCGGTGTCGCCGACCCGCTCATCCTCGAGCGGCTGCGCCGCGAGCTGGTCGGCATGACGACCAACCGCGAGGGCGCGGTGCTGACGACGCCGCCGCAGCTGCTCGCGGGCCCGATGGCGTGCCTGATCAACGAGTACACCGCCTCCGATGGAGAGGTGCTGGCCTACTACTTTCGCCGCTACGGTCTCGGTCCGCTCATCGGTATGCGCACCTGGGGTGGAGCGCGCTTCTACCGCGGCGACTGGAGCCTGCTGGATGGCGGCTACATCACCATCCCGGAGACTGCGCCGTACGACTTGAGCTCCCATTGGATCATCGAGAACCATGGCGTGGAGCCGGACATGCCCGTGCAGGACTCGCCCGCCGAGCTGCTCGCGGGCAAAGACGCACAGCTGCGGGCCGCCGTCGAGTATCTGCTGCAGGCCCTGGCGAAGCGTCCCGCCACGCTGCCGGCTGCCCCGCCGGGGCTGCCGGCCTATCCGGCGACGAGCCCCTGAGGAGCGGCGCAGCGTCGATCGCCACCGCAGGGGAAGCTCTTTCCCGGCTTTGCGAGCTCCTTCAGGCTGCCGTAGGCTAAGCCGCAATGGATAAGAAGGAGGCGGCACGGTGATGCATAGGATGAAGGGGGCGCTCGTCCTGAGCCTTGCGCTGTTCTGCGTGCCAAGCGCATGGGCACTGGATGCCGACCAGGTGCGTGGCGGCTGGGAGACCGGCGTCGAGGGTAGCGAGCACGTCTACAACTTCGAGATTCAGGGCAACCGGGTGACCGGTATCTACTGCACCGATTGTGCCGATGCCACCACGTTGGCTTTCGTGGACGGTACGCTGGAACCGGACCAGATGAGCTTCATCGTCAGGCACGTGCGCGATGACGGCAGCACCGCCTATGAGGATCATGCGACTGCGCGGATCGAGGACGGGCACCTGGAGGTCCGCGGCCAGGCAGGTGGACCGGCAGCCGGCGCCTTTCACTGGGTGATGCACAAGGATCTGCGCGGTCCGGCCCCGTTTCTGGGTGCGGTTACCCCCGTGCTGCCTCAACCGAGCGCGCCCGCCAGGAACGTCGCCGCCTATGAGGCGCATCAACCCCCCTCAGCGCGTCCGCCACCGGCCCGGTTGTTCAGGCCGCAGCCCTACGAGCAGCCGGGACCGTGGGAGCAGATCACCCCTGAACGGCTGATCGGGGTCTGGTTCGCCGGCACCGGCAATGGCAAGCAGCACTTTACTTTCCACAAGGTGGGCGATCGATTACTCGGCATGGTCTGCGGTCCATGCGACAACCCCTACACCATGGCAGCCATCGATGATTTCCAGTTTCAGGGCGATACCGTGACCTTCGAGATCCATCACGAGGATTTCGGCGGTAAGGGCCTGCCGTTCCACAACACCATCACCGCCCATCTGGCCGGCAACGAGCTGCGTGTCATCAGTGCGATCGCCAACAACCTGCCGATCAAGCAGCAACCGCTCGCATACTTTCCGTTCTCGATGATCGGGCCCGTGGCCTTCGAAGCGACTGCGCAGCATTGACTGCGCAGCATGAGCGGATCTGGTACGCTGGTGGGAAATTCGAAGGGGGTGCCCATGCACAAGCTACTGACACCGCTGGTGCTGTTGGCCATGCCGGTGGCGATGCTGGGAGTCGCGCAGGTGGCGGCGGCGCAGAGCGCCGACCAGGGACAGACCGCCAGCCGGAGTCTGGGCGACCAGTATCGCGGCGGGTGGGAGACCGACCTCGCGGACCACCACATCTACGAGTTCTCGATTCGCGGATCGACCGTCCGTGGGATCTATTGTGGACCCTGTGACGACGCCACAACGCTGGCCTTCGTAGACGGCACGCTGGGACCCGAGGGCCTGCGCTTCACCGTCACGCACGTGCGTGACGACGGCAGCACCGCCTATGTGGATCACGTGACCGCAAAGGCCGAGGACGGCAAGCTCGCCGTGACGGGCACGAGCGGCGCACCCGGGACGGCCTACGGCGGCCGTTTCAGCTGGAGCATGCACAAGGACCCGCGCAGCCCGGCGCCGCTGGTGTTCGTTCCCGTGCAGCGCCTGCCGCGCGGCAGCCCCGAAGTGACGCCGATCCGGCCGCCGGCGGGACTGGCCAGGCGTACACCGGCACCCTACCAGCAGCCCGGGCCCTGGGAGCAGCTCACCGCCGCCAAGGTGGCCGGCGTGTGGCTCGGCTTCGGTGCCGGCATCGACAAGCAGTTCTTCATCATCCGTCGCGTGGGCGACCAGCTGCGCGGCATGGTCTGCGGCCGCTGCGATAACCCGTGGACGATGGCGGCGCTGGGTCATTTCAGCATCGACGGCGACACGCTGCACTTCGACATCATGCACGAGGATTGGGGCGACGCCGACACGGACAGCGGCATTCCGTTCTACAAGCACGTCACCGCTCACGTCTCGCAGAACGAGATGCGCGCCGTCTTCAGAGCGGATCATCCGCCCAAGGAATATGCGTTGTTCCGCGGCGGGGCGAGCGTCGGCTCCTCGCTGATGGGCCCGGTCGCGGTCGAGGCGACGGCCGGCAACGATTGAAGGCTGATTCAGCTGACGGCTGATTCAGCTATAGCCAGCGGACGACTCGGGAGTCCGGGGCGGTAGTAGCGCTCGACGGTGCACTTCGCGCAGATATCCGGACTATCCAGGCGAATACATCAGAGGTATTCGCCTGGATAGTCCGCATATCTGCATGGATCAGCCGCGTCGGACGCTGTTGCGCCCAGTCTTCAGGGAGTCGTATCGTTGGCCATCGCTCAATCGCCATGGCTCAATCGTCGAGTGGCAGCGCGGTCTTGTCGACCACCCGGCGCAGCACGAAGCTCGAATGTACGCCGGTCACCCCCTCGATGCGCGTGATCTTGTGCAGCAGCAGCTGCTCGTAGGCCGGCATGTCGCGCACCGCGACCTTCAATTGATAGTCGGCCTGTTGGCCGGTGATCAACAAACACTCCAGCACCTCGGGCAGCGCGCGGATGCGTGCGTCGAAATTTGCGAAGCGCTCGGGCGTGTGCCGGTCCATCGAAATATAGACCAGCGCTACCAGGGACAGCCCGAGCCTGTGTGCATCGAGCAGCGCGCGATAGCCGCTGATGATCCCCGAGCGTTCCAGCGCACGCACGCGCCGCAGGCACGGCGAGGGTGACAGTCCGATATGCTCGGCGAGCTCCAGATTGGTGAGTCTTCCATTCTGCTGCAGCAGCTCCAGGATCCGGCGATCGTAGCGATCCAGCTTCATAGATGCCTCTCGGTCGGAGATCTCTGGAATTATATGTCAGTGGACAAGCTATTCATGGCATTTAATTGCCACACGCGACGGCACGTCGCCGCGCTTCGCAATCGCGTTGCGGGTCACTGCAGCTAGGCTGCGCGACGAG